>NZ_JBEXNW010000017.1:0-193794 GCF_040611295.1 Streptomyces sp. NPDC002935 | reverse complement strand
ATCCAGCGGCGACGGACGGGGATGTACCGGCACGGCCCCGACCCACAACGCACCCGCACCGGCACCCGCACCGCCGGCGCGAGCGAACCCGCAGCCCTCAGTCGGTCACATCGATCTCGCACCGATTCGTCTCGACCCCCGCCGCGGTGACCACCTGCACCTCCACGCGCCCCGGCTCGACATCCACCGGCACCGGCACCGTCAGCACCGCGTCCGTCGGATTGCTGAACCCCCCGGACACCGGCACCAACGGCACATGCACATGCACCGCCCCGATCCGCACGACCATCCGCGACAAGCGGTCCGCGCTCTGCGCCCCGGGCGGCACGAACCCGGCCCCCCGGATCTCGATGTCGTCCCCGGTGCGAATGGGCGCGTCGAGGTCGCCCGCCTCTCGGGCACGGACCACGGAGAGGATCACCGGCCGCCCGCCCTCGGCGTACTTCCCGGCGAGATAGGTCGCGGCCGACACCAGCACCAGCACCGCCAGCCCCCACGGAAGATCCGGCAACTGCGACGGCCGCCGGGCCAGCCGCACCGCCGCGAAGACCAGAGCGACCCCGCTGATCACGACGTACTGGATGTCGGCGAAGCTCCCCCGCCCGGAGTCGTCGGTCAGCAGGTCCGCCGCGCGCGGCCGATCCGCGCGTAGCTTCTGCAGCCGCTGCCCCAGTACCCGCAGCCCGACCACCCGTCGCACCAGCACCGCCACCCCGCACAACACGGCGACGACGGTCACGACACCGGCGCCCCGGGCGAGTTCGAGCCCGGCGATGAGTTCGTCCCGGCGACCGTGCCCGGAGGCCGCCGCGAGCTGCCCCACCAGCACGAGCACCGCGTAGACCACGAGCAGCACCCAACCGGCGGCGACCGCACGGGAGGTGGAGAGACGGTTGTCCTCGCCGATGACCGGCGCGAGGGCTCCGCCCCGCGTCCGGTGCAGCCACGCCGCCCCGGTCAGGAGTCCGGCCAGGACGACCGCCGCGAGCAGCCCGGCCGTGCGCGCCGCCGTCCAGCCGGCCCCGATCGCGGTGAGCGCCTGCACGAGAAGGAGGGCGATCGCCGCACCCCAGACGGTGTACGCGGTGTACCGCCACAGCCGCCCCAGCCATGCCTCGCCTTCGAGGCGGCCGCGTTCGGCGACGAGGTCCGCGGACTGGGTGAGTTCGTCGGACACCCACTGCCGGGACGCGGACGCGGAGTGCGCGACGGCGGCGGGCAGTCCTTGCCCGGACGCCAACTCGTCGCGTTTGGCGAGGAATGCGGCGACAGCCCGCCGGTGCCCCGTACGCGCCCCGTGCGGGCAGTCCCCGCAGGTGCAGCCACCCTCGTGCACACCCGACCCCCCGCCCAGGCCACCGCTCGGGCCTCCACCCGGACCACTGCCCGGACCACCGCTCCGCCCGCCGCCCGGTCCGGTGCCCGACCCGGCACCCGACCCGGCACCGTGCCCCGCACCGTGTCTCGCCTCCTGCACCGCCACGCCCACTGCCGCCTTCCCGCGCCAGAAAACTCCGTACAGCCGAGGCATCACGTACGCCCGACCGACCGACCCACAGCCGAGGCTTCACGTACGCCCGACCGACCGTCCCACAGCCAAGGCATCACGCACGCCCGACCGACCGTCCCACAGCCAAGGCATCAGATACGCCCGACCGCCCCACCGCCGAGGCGTCACGTGCACCCGACGTCCGTACGCCTGGCGACCGTACGCCTGACTGCCGCACACCTGCCTGACAACTGCCCCGTGACGACAGCGAATTGTGCCGTACGAAGTGCGGCGCGCATGCGTCAGGTCGGGTCAGCGCGGGTGAAGTGCCGGACCCCGTGTTGACCCGGCTGCGAGAATTTCTCCATGGCCGAGATCATCCAGCGCGACGGGACCTGGGCCTTCGACGGCAGCGGTCAGGATCACGCCGGGACTGCACCGCACCGTGCCGCTGTTCCGGCAGACGTACGGGGAGATCTCCGTTCCCCTGGAGGCGGTGTCGGGCATCGTGTACGAACCCGAACGCAAGCGGGGCCGCCTGCGCCTGCGCGAGGGCGCCGACCCGCTGCTTCAGGCGACCGGGGGCCGACTGCCCGACACGGCGGACCCCTACCGGTTGGCGATCGACATCGACCGCTCCGGAGTGGCCGAGTACGTCGCCGAGGAGATCCGCCGCGCACTGCTCCTGGACCAGATCCCCAAGGAACCGGCGAAGACGTATCTGCTCCCGGGACCGCCCGTCCCGGTGTCCGTCCGTTCCAGCGACGGCACGGTCTCCTTCGACGGGACGCAGGTGCGCATCGACTGGGCGGACACCTCGGACCGGGTCAAGCGGGCGACGGGTCCGCGCATCATCGCCCTGGGCGACCTCGTACAGGTCGAGTGGCTGCCCAACTCCGGCTACGAAGACGGCTTCCTGCGGTTCGTGACGCGCGAGGCGGTCTTCTCCAAACTGCCGCCCGAGAAGGACCCGTACGCCCTCGATCTGTGGGGCAGCACCCGCCGCGACCTGCTCACGGCGCTGGTCGCCACCGCGGTCACGGCACGGCTGCCGCATCCCTCCACGCGCGTCGGCGAGTACGTCGACCGTCCTCAACCGTCCCCGGTGGTACCGCCGCGGTCCGACCATCACGACGTACTGCTGCGCCGTCTGCGGGAGTTGGGTGAGCTGCACAGCGACGGTGTCCTGACGGACGAGGAGTTCGCGATGACGAAGGCGGCAGTTCTGCGGGGCTTCTAGTGACGTCGCAGGAATCGGCCACCCTCGCCGAACAGAGCGCCGTCCGCACCGCGACAGACCCGATCCGAACGGCAGCCCCTGGGACCTGTCCGGTCGTTCACGGCGGAGACGCGGGGTGTGGCACGCACATCTGCACCGACCAGGCGCTGTTGGCATCCTCCACCGTGACCGACCGGACAGCCCCTAGCTGAGGAGATCAGGTTCGCTGCGGCTGATGTCCTGCCACAACGGCTGGTAGTTGATCCACGCCACCAGGTCGCCGCCGAGCTGTTCGCGGGTGGCGACCGCCTGCTTGTGGTCGATGAGGAGCGGCCGGCCCGCGGCCTTCGCGGTGAGCTGGACCTGGCTCGACCGCTCCATGGACAGGAACCACCAGGCCGCCGCGTCGACCGAGTCCCCGACGGTGAGCAGTCCGTGGTTGCGCAGCACCAGCGCCTTGCGGCTGCCCAGCGCGGACGCGATCCGGCGGCCCTCCTCCGCGTCGACGGCGACCCCGGTATAGGCGTCGTACAGAGCGTGGTCCTCGTAGAAGGCACAGCTCTCCTGGGTGATCGGGTCGAGCAGGTCACCGAGGGCGGCGAGGGCGCGGCCGTGCACGGAGTGGCAGTGGGCGACGGCGACGACGTCGGGGCGGGCGGCGTGGACCTGGGAGTGCACGGTGAACGCCGCCTGGTTCACGTGGTAGCGGCCCTGGATCACCTGCCCGTCCTGGTTGGCCATGACCAGGTCGCCCACGGTGACGTGCTTGAACGGCATGCCGAACGGGTTGACCCAGAAGCAGTCGCTGTACTCCGGGTCGCGCGCCGTGATGTGCCCGGAGACGCCGTCCTCGAAGCCGAGCCGTCCGAACAGCCGCAGCGCGCCGGCCAGCCGCTCCTTGCGGTGCCGCCGTTCGTCGTCCATCGATTCGTGCATCGGCGGCATGGCGAACCGCAGCTGGTCGGTGGGGCGGGGCAGGGGCGGGGTGGGCCCGTGCATAGGTCCTCCAGCACTGGCGTGTTCGGTACGGAGCGGAAGTTACCCGGGGTCAGCGCAGGAGAACAGGGGTGTTCCGTGAGAGAAAAAAGAGGAACAAAGAGGGACACCGATAAAACCCGACAGGAGATGTCGGGTATACGCGTAAGACTCGGGTCATGAACTGGGCAGCTCTCTCCCTGGCCGAACCGGTCCTCGCCGAGACCGTCGAGCAGCGCTTCGGCGCCTTCACCCACCACATTCTCGCGACCCTCCGCAAGGACGGCTCGCCCCGCACGTCCGGTATCGAGGTGCGCTTCCTGGACGGCGAGCTGTGGCTCGGCATGATGCCGGACTCCCTCAAGGTCCTCGACCTGCGCCGCGACCCGCGCTTCGCGCTCCAGGCGAACCCGGGTGCCGGTACCGACATGGGCGGCGGCGACGTACGGATCAGCGGGCGGGCGGTCGAGGTGGGCGACGACGCCCCCGCGAAGGCGGCGTACGTGAAAGAGGTGGAACCGCCGCAGCCGTTCCACCTCTTCCGCACCGAACTGGCGGAGGTCACGCGGACCTACGTCGAGGACGACACGTATCTGGTCGTCCAGGTCTGGAAGCCCGGCGCGCCGGTGCGCACGCTCAAGCGGACCTGAGGGGGAGGGTCACTCCCCCAGGGAGAGTGACCCCGGGGGGACTACTCCCACTCGATGGTGCCCGGGGGCTTGCTCGTCACGTCGAGCACGACGCGGTTGACGTCCGCGACCTCGTTGGTGATCCGGGTCGAGATCTTCGCCAGGACGTCGTACGGCAGCCGCGACCAGTCGGCCGTCATGGCGTCCTCGCTGGACACCGGACGGAGCACGATCGGGTGGCCGTACGTCCGGCCGTCGCCCTGGACGCCCACGCTGCGCACGTCCGCGAGCAGGACCACCGGGCACTGCCAGATGTCCCGGTCGAGACCGGCGGCGGTGAGCTCCTCGCGGGCGATGGCGTCGGCGTGACGGAGCAGGTCCAGACGCTCCTTGGTGACCTCGCCGACGATCCGGATGCCGAGTCCGGGGCCGGGGAACGGCTGGCGCTGGACGATCTCGTCCGGCAGGCCGAGCTCCTGGCCGACCATCCGGACCTCGTCCTTGAACAGCTTGCGCAGCGGCTCGACGAGCTGGAACTCCAGGTCCTCGGGGAGGCCGCCCACGTTGTGGTGGGACTTGATGTTGGCGGTGCCGGTGCCGCCGCCGGACTCGACGACGTCCGGGTAGAGCGTGCCCTGGACCAGGAACGCGACGTCCTCGCCCTCGGCGGCCTCGGCGATGATCTCCGCCTGGGCCTGCTCGAAGACGCGGATGAACTCGCGCCCGATGATCTTCCGCTTCTCCTCGGGGTCCGAGACGCCCTTGAGCGCGGTGAGGAAGCGCTCCTCCGCGTCCACGACCTTCAGCTGCACGCCGGTCGCGGCGACGAAGTCCTTCTCGACCTGCTCGGTCTCACCCTGGCGCATCAGCCCGTGGTCGACGTACACGCAGGTCAGCTGGGAGCCGATGGCCTTCTGCACGAGGGCCGCGGCGACCGCCGAGTCCACTCCGCCGGACAGACCGCAGATCGCGCGCTTGGTGCCGACCTGCTCGCGGATCAGGGCGACCTGCTCGTCGATGACGTTGCCGGTGGTCCAGGACGGGGTGAGACCCGCGCCGCGGTACAGGAAGTGCTCCAGGACCTGCTGGCCGTGCGTGGAGTGCATGACCTCGGGGTGGTACTGGACGCCGTAGAGCTTCTTCTCGTCGTTCTCGAAGGCGGCGACCGGGACGACGTCCGTGGAGGCCGTGACGGTGAAGCCCTCGGGAGCGGCGGAGCAGGCGTCGCCGTGCGACATCCACACCGGCTGCTCGTCGGGGGTGCCCTCGAAGAGGGTGGAGCCCGACTTCGAGACGTGCAGCGGCGTACGGCCGTACTCGCGGGCGCCGGTGTTGTCGACGGTGCCGCCGAGGGTGGTCGCCATCAGCTGGAAGCCGTAGCACATGCCGAAGACGGGGACGCCCGCCTCGAAGAGCTCGCGGTCCAGGCGCGGGGCGCCCTCCGCGTACACCGACGAGGGGCCGCCGGAGAGGATGATCGCGGCCGGGTTCTTGGCGAGCATCTCCTGGACCGGCATGGTGCTCGGCACGATCTCGCTGTATACCCGGGCCTCACGGACGCGACGGGCGATGAGCTGGGCGTACTGCGCACCGAAATCGACGACCAGGACGGTGTCGGGGGCGGCGGGGGACGCTTCTGGCACGGTCTGCCTTCCGGCGGTGAGCAAAAGGGTGTGTACGGCCGATTCTACCGGGGGCCGCGGTGGGGGTGGCGCCGCCGGGGTTCCCGGCCCGGGTCTCACCATCCGAACCTGCTTGGCCGGCGCCTCCGCGGGGGTGCATACTGCCGTCATGCTCACGCACACGACCTTCCTGTTTACCTATGGCAACCGGCCCACCGGCTGCCATGGTCGTGCTGCTTGAGCAACTGACAAGCGACTTCCCAGGCGCCCCGGGCCGACAAGGCCCGGGGCGTCTGCCGTTTCCGGGCCATGCCGCTCCGGGGCACCCCTTCCACCGAGGAGCCCCGCCATGACCGACGTACTCGACAAGACCGGCGCCCGCACCGACGAGGCCGCTGATGTGATCACCGGCGCCCGTGAGCGCATCGACGCCCTCGACGACCGGATCATCGGTCTCGTCCAGGAACGGATGGCCGTCTCGGCCGTGATCCAGGAGGCCCGGATCACCTCCGGCGGCCGGCGGGTCAACCTCTCCCGCGAGATGGAGATCCTCGGCCACTACCGGGAGGCGCTCGGCAAGCCGGGCACCTCGCTGGCCATGACCCTCCTCGAACTGTGCCGCGGCCGTGTCTGAAACCCGTGGCCCGGGTACGGCGAGGGAGCGGGGCGTCCGGGCCGCAGGGCCCCGTACCCGGCGTACGCACGTACGCATTCCGTCTCACCCGTACGGCGCGTGACCGGGTCGCCGCGGACTTCGTTTCTCCTGATGTCCGTGTCAGCCAGGGGCGGGCCCGAAAGAACCACGCGTGGCTCCGCTGGAGCGATGAGACGCACGGATCGTGCCGTGCGTCGTGGGACCTCGCTCCAGGTGGTGTGACCGGACGGCAGGGGACAGCAGCCCGGTCACTCAAGAGAACGGTCGGCTCCGGGGACGCCCGGGGCCGTCCGACGGAAACTGTTCAGCGGTGTCGCGGCGGTTGCGGAGGCCGTCGCCCATCGAAACACGATGCGAGAACAGCGCACACCGCACGGCCCACATGGTGCGGCCGGCCCGCGGGACGGCCCCCAGTCCCGTTCCGGACGCCCCCGTCGACCTTCACCGGACAACTGAATCCGTCGCCGCGGAGCCACACCGCCGCGGCGCGGCCGCCCAGGTTCGGCACCCCGCGCGCGCTCCTCGCGCACCGCGGCGCACGACCCGGCGGCCACCCCTGTGACCAGCGGCGCACCCCCGGCGCCGCTCCCAGGCACCGGCGCTGCCCTGACGTCGGTGCTGACGGAAGAAGGGCCCCGCGGACATCCGTCCAGCGGGGCCCTTCGCCGTGCCGGGGCACGCACGCGGTCAGGTGCGGGACACCGTGCCGCAGCCGACCGAGGCGGATTCCTGGAGGTCGCGACTGCGGTCGTACGGGTCGGTGGTCGGGCCCGTCGGCGGCGCGCCGGTGGGGGTGGTCGACACGAACTGCGGGTGCAGGAAGCCGTCGTAGACGTCGCAGGCGGAGTTGCCGATGTTCTCGGTGTACTGACGGACCGTCAATTTACCTGGGGTGACCCGGAACTTCCTCGGATCGGAGAACGAGACGTCGAGGACGCGGCGCACGATGGTGCGGGTCACCTCGGTCGACTCGCTCCCGGCCGGGGACACCGGATAGACGAAGGTGTAGTCGGCGTGGATGGCGACGGACGCGTCCTCGCCCGCCTTGAAGGTGATCCGGCCGCGGGTCTTGACCACGTCGCCGACCAGGCGTGCCTCGTCGGGGTCGAACCGGCTGAAGAGCGTCAGCGGATCGTGCTTCTTGTCCGGCGCGCGCAGCAGGCGGTTCACGTCGTCGACCATCCGCGGCTGCTTGGGGTCGAGGACGCCGATCGCCGCCTCGGGACGCTCGCCGCGCAGGGTCGCCGGGTCGAGGTTCGCCCCGACGAGCAGGTTCTTCGTCTGCCGGAGCGCGGTGGCCACCTGCTCCTTCGTGAGGGAGCCGACCGGGGCGGCTTTCGGGACGACGATGCCGGCCGCGCCGTCGGCCCAGCGCTCGGCGGGCGATCCCGCGAACGGCCGTTCCCTGGTGGGCGATCCGGAGTCCGCGGCGGAGGGCGGCACGGTCGGGGCCGCGGTCTCGGCGGGCAGCTGGGTGGCGTCCGAGGAGCCCCTGGCCGAGGTGCCGAACGGATCGCCGGGCAGCAGGGACGGCTTCATCGCGACGACCGCCGCGGCGACGGCGAGCGGGACTCCGACGATCGCCCACAGCCGGCGGCGCCGGGCGGCGCGCCCGTCCCTCTCGCGCCACGCGGGACCCGTCCGCCAGCCCTCGGGCTGGGCAGCCCGCCGCGCGTCCTTCCTGCCCCGACGGGAGGCCCGCTCCGCCTCCCGCGCGTCCTGCTGACGCAGCCGCTCAGTGACCATGCGCGCCCGCGCGGACGGCTCCTTGGGGGCGGAACTGCGGATGTCGCGTTCGCTGTCGCGCGCGAAGCGTTCCCACACGTCGTCGGGGACCGCGGGCTCCCCGGTTTCCTCGGGCTGTATGTCAGACACGAAGAACATTTCTAAGCGGTTCGAAAGGATGTACACAAGGCGGACCTGAATGTGACTCAGCCCACATAAAGATTCCATGAGTTGGAGGACAACCATTCTCAGCGTTCGCCGGTCACACCTGCAGAACCAACGGCCACACCCGCGCCCCACACGCGGAGGCCTCACCCATACATGCCATATGCGCGCCGCGAGTTCGTGGCGCACCGGACTTCCGAGGTCTTCATGAAGCTTCGCCGTGCCATGGCCACCGCGGCCGCGACGGCTGTCATAGCCCCGCTCGCGTTGCTGTCGGTCGCGCCGGCCGCGTTCGCGGACGATAGCCCCTCCCCGAGCGCCAGCGTGTCCGAGTCCCCGGTCGAGTCGGCGTCGCCGAGCCCGTCCGAGACCACCCCCGAGCCGTCCGACACAGCGTCGGCCTCCGCTTCCGCTTCCGCGTCCACGAGCGCCTCCGCTCCGGCGCCCAGCGACTCCGCTCCGGCGTCGTCCCCGGCGCCGAGCACCTCCGAGCCCGAGGAGTCGGAGTCCCCGGACCCCGAGCCCTCCGAGTGCGAGGACTCCAAGGTCCAGGTGTCCATCAGCGGCCTGCCCGGCAAGATCGCGGCGGGCAGCGGCTGGCACAAGTTCTCCCTGGACGTACTGAACAACTCCGACTCCACCCTGAGCGACCTCGGCTTCTTCGCCGGCGCGTCCTCCGACAAGGCGGGCGAGGACCTCTTCCAGAGCAAGAAGGTCCAGCTCCAGGCGTACAACCCGGCCGACAAGGTCTGGGAGGACGTCGACTCCGAGGGGTACGCGGTCGGTTTCGTCGGCTACACCGACGAGCTCAAGCCCGACTACGAGGTCGACATCCCGCTCCGCATCAACGTGAAGTCCAGCGCCCCGGTCGGCGCCGGCTTCTCCCTCGGCGCCAGCATCTACGGTGACGCCGACGCGGAGTGCACCGGCTTCGGCGAGGTCGCGTACAAGTTCCAGATCGTCGCGGCCGGCACGGACACCGGCGGCACCAAGCCGCAGGAAGGCGGCAAGGTTCCGGTCTCGGACAAGCCGGCCGACAAGAGCAACACGCCGGAGGTCGACGGCAGCCTCGCCGAGACGGGCTCCAGCTCCGCCCTGCCGATGATCGGCCTCGCCGGCGGTATCGCCGTCGTCGCCGGTGCCGGTGCGCTGGTCGTCGTCCGTCGCCGCAAGTCCGCTGGCGCGACCGCGTAACACGCGCCTGCACGACTGACGCGGGCATCAGCCTCGCAAGAAAAGAAGGACCTGCGCTCGGAGGGGGGTGCAGGTCCTTCTTCACGTCCGGGCCCGGGTTCCGTCCAGGGCCGCCCGGGGCTACGGCTTCGGTGGCATCGTCGGCATGCCGAGGAACGGCAGCCTCAGTGCGGCGAAGGCGTCCGCGGGGACGGCGGGCCGGCGCGGCTCGACCGCCTTGAGACGCTCGTACGCGGCTCCCGGCGCCGGACGCGGATCCGCCTCGCCCTTGTTGGGCCAGAACGACATGGCCCGCTCGGCCTGCGCGGTGATGGTGAGCGACGGGTTGACGCCGAGGTTCGCCGAGACGGCGGCGCCGTCGACGACGGAGATGCCCGGGTGGCCGTAGAGGCGGTGGTAGGGGTCGATGACGCCCTCGTCCGCACCGGCGCCGATCGGGCAGCCGCCGAGGAAGTGGGCCGTGAGCGGGGTGCCCATCAGCTCGCCGACGTTGCTGCCCGCGAAGCCGTTGATCTCCTCGGCGATGGCGGAGGCGGCCTGCGAAGCGGCCTTGATCTGCTTGGGGTTGGGAGCTCCGTGCCCCTGACGTGCCGTCAACAGCCCCTTGCCCGCGCCCTTCGGCTTCAGGTAGGTCGTCAGGGAGTTGTCGAGGGACTGCATGACCAGCCCGATGATGGTGCGTTCGGACCAGCGCCGGTTGGAGAGCGAGCGGAGCACCAGCAGCGGGTGCCTGGCCGCGTTGACCAGCCATCCGGCCACCCTCGACGAGCCCTCCGCGTAAGGGACTTGGAGGATGGACATGCCGCCCATCGCGTTGGAGCCCTTGCCGTAGCGGACGGGTTCGATGTGGGTGTTCTCGTCCGGGTGGATCGAGGACGTGATCGCGACACCCTGGGTGAAGTCGGCCTTGGGCGTGCCGTGCGCCTTCCGGTAGCGGCGGTTGTCGGTCTGCGCGCCGACCAGCGCCTCGGAGTTGGTGCGGGTCAGCTCGCCCAGCTTGTTCGACAGGTACGGCAGCTGGCCGCCCGCCTTCATACGGTGCAGCAGGGTCTGGGTGCCGTAGGTGCCGGCCGCGAGGACGACCCGGTGCGCCGTGAAAGTCCGGCCCGCTCCCTTGCGCCGCTCGTCCGTCGGGAGGGTCTGGACGGCGTACCCGCCCCGCGAGTCGTCGGTGACGGACACGACGGTCGTCATGGGATGGACGGCGGCGCCCGCCTTCTCGGCGAGGTGGAGGTAGTTCTCGTTGAGGGTGTTCTTGGCGCCGTGGCGGCAGCCCGTCATGCACTCGCCGCACTCGGTGCAGGCCTTGCGGGCGGGGCCGACACCCCCGAAGTACGGGTCGGCGATCTCCGCGCCGGGCTCGGCCCTGGCCGCCCCGTCGGCGTCCTGTCCGTCGCCGAAGAAGACGCCCACGGGCGCCATGTGGAAGGTGTCGCCGACCCCCATCCGCTCCGCGGCGGCCTTGAGGTGCACGTCCGACGGGGTCATGGTCGGGTTGAGCCGCACACCCAGCATGCGCCGGGCCTGGTCGTAGTACGGCTTCAACTCCCCTTCCCAGTCGGTGATGTCCTTCCACTGCGGGTCCTCGAAGAAGGGCTTCGGCGGTACGTAGAGGGTGTTGGCGTAGTTGAGCGAACCGCCGCCGACACCCGCCCCCGCGAGCACCATCACATTGCCCAGCAGATGGATGCGCTGGATGCCGTACATGCCGAGCCGCGGGGCCCAGAGGTAGTTCTTGATGTCCCAGGAGTTCTTGGGAAGCGTGTCGCGGGTGAAGCGCCGGCCCGCTTCGAGGACACCTACGCGGTATCCCTTCTCCGTCAGCCGCAGGGCGGTGACGGACCCGCCGAAACCGGATCCGACGACGATCACGTCGTAGTCGTACGTTCCCTCGTCCGGCTGTTCCTGGACAGAGCTCTCCTGTGACACGTGCCGCTCTCCTCGTCGAGAACCGGTTGAGAACCGTCGATCGTTGTCGGGGTGTGCGAAGGGCCGCGGGCTAGCGCAGCCGGAACGCCTTCATGACCTTGAGGCTCCGGCTCATGAACGCCGCGTACTTCTCGTCGTCCATGCCGAGGGACGGCGCCATCGGCAGCAGCCTCTGGTGGGCGACGGTCTGTGCCTCGGTGTACTTGAGGATGCCCTCGGAGCCGTGCCGGCGGCCGAGGCCGGAGTCCTTCATGCCGCCCATGGGCGACTGGACGCTGCCGTACGCGGGCGCGTAGCCCTCGTTGACGTTGACCGTGCCGGTCCGCAGCCGGGCCGCGACCGCGCGGCCACGTCGGCCGTCCTTCGTCCAGACGGACGAATTGAGCCCGTACGCCGTGGAGTTGGCGAGTTCGACGACCTCGTCCTCGGTGGTGAACCGGTAGAGGGAGACGACCGGTCCGAAGGTCTCCTCGGCGCAGACGGCCATCGGGGCCTCCACTCCGTCGAGGATGGTGGGCTCGTAGAAGTAGGGACCGATGTCGGGGCGCGCGACTCCGCCCGCGAGGACCTTGGCGCCCTTCGCCACGGCCTCCTCGACGTGCCGTGTCACGGTCTCCAGCTGCCGCTCCCCGACCAGCGACCCCATGTCGGCCCCGTACGCCAGGGACGTGCCGAGTCGCATGGCCTTCGTCCGGGCGGCGAACCGCTCCGCGAAGGCGTCGGCGATCGACTCGTGGACGTACAACCGCTCGATGGAGATGCAGAGTTGACCGGCGGAGGAGAAGCAGGCGCGGACGGCGCCCGCGGCGGCCTTGTCGAGGTCGGCGTCCTCGAGGACCACCATGGCGTTCTTGCCGCCGAGTTCGAGGGAGACGCCGACGAGCCGGGCGGCCGCGCCCTGGGCGACCTCGCGGCCGGTGCGCGTCGACCCCGTGAAGGACACGTAGTCGGCGTGCTTGACGACCTCGGGTCCGACGACCGGCCCGTCCCCGAGGACGACCTGGAAGACCTCGGCGGGCAGCCCGGCCTCGATGAGCAGGTCACGCGCCCACAGGGCGGTGAGGCAGGTCTCGGTGTCGGGCTTCATGACGACCGCGTTGCCCGCGACGAAGGCGGGCAGCGCGTCGCCGACCGACAGCTCCAGCGGGTAGTTCCAGGGCGCGATCTGTCCGACGACACCGCGCGGGTGACGCAGTTCGGTGACCTTGGTGAGGGTCGGGACCGCGCCGGCGTGACGCTTGGGACGCAGGTACGAGGGTGCCTTGCGTCCGTAGTGCCGCGCGGCGACCGCGACGGCCTGGACCTCTTCGTGAGCGTGCAGACGGGCCTTGCCGGTCTCCAGCTGGATGAGGTCCAGCACCTCGGCCTGGCGGGCGAGCACGAGGTCGTGGAAACGGAGCAGGACGGCGGCGCGCTGCCGTACGGGGGTGGCGCCCCAGGCGATCTGGGCGGCACGGGCCCGCTCGAAGGCCTTCTCGACGTCCTGAGGGGTGGACTCGGGCAGGTCGGCCAGCTTCTCGCCGGTGAACGGCGTGTGGTTGGCGGTCCGCCCGGACCCGGCCACGCCCTTGGTGAGCTGCGCGACGAGCTCGGGAGTGACGACATCGGCGGCGGTGCGGGCGCCGGCCGGGGCGGGGGCGAGGGGGTTGGTACCGACGGCATCGGGAACCGCGGTGGCGTCCGCGCCCGCGGTGGCGTCGGAACCGTCGGTGTCATCCGGACCGGCCACTGTCTGTGCCACTGCCACTGCCACTGCCGATGCCGATGCCTCGGCCTCGCTGGTGGCGTCGGCATCGGTGGTCGCGTCGGCGGTGGACGTCAGGTCCGCGCCGGTCACGGCGGCCGCGCCGACCGTTGCGTCGGTACCGGCCGTCTCGTCGGTGCCGGTCTTTTCCGTGGCCTGCTCCGCGGCCTGCGAGTCCGTCATGAGCCGCAGGGTATGCCTGCTCGCTCCCTTTGGGTACCCGTCGGTAATGGCCTTTCACGGAGTGCTCACACACCGCCAGTGATCACTGGCAGCAAATACGCTGATCAGGGCGTTGTCGATCCCGCGATCACCGGGGGCTCGATTTTCCGGTCACAGTCCGGTCACCGGGAGCGGGACCGCCTCCGCCGACACGGCACCGTCCCGGTCGGTCACGGCTTGTCGATGTCCAGGTTCGCGATCGCCGCCTCGGCGACTTCACGGCCCCGCGCCGTGAAGTCGCCGTCGCCCGGATAGCTGATCGTGAGCTTGTACATGTCGCCCGCCTTCGACTTGTAGTAGAAGAGCCGGAGTTCGCGGGGACGGGGGTTCTGGCTGTCGGTGGTCCTGTACCGCACCGTGTTCTCGGCGGACTCCCTGCCCTGATACGTCGCCTTGGCGTCCGGGATCGTCTTCGGACCCTCGGGCATGGCCAGGGGGTACGAGCCGCTCGCCTTGAACCCGCCGTCGTCCGCGTACATCTCGGCCCGCGCGGAGTCCTTGATCTCCTTGCTGGTGTCCTCGGACTTCTTGGCGAGGCTCAGACCGATCGAGATGCTCCCGCTCCGGTCGGTGTACGTGACCCAGTGACCCTTGTCCGACGTACGGTCCGGGGTCCCCTTCTCGTAGCCGTCGGGCACCGCGAGCGTCGCGGCGACGTCCGGCACGTGTCTCTTCTGCCAGCCGTCCGGCAGCGGACCGGCGAACGGGTCCGCGATCACCAGGTACACCGCCACCGCGGCCGCGACGACCGCCGCCCCGAGGCCGATCAGGGCCTTGCGGCCGACCCGGATGCCCGTGGCGCCGGACCCTCCGGGGCCGTCCGGGCCCTCGATCCGCACGATCTGCGTGGGCGCCGGGGCCGGCGGCTGTGCGGCTTCCGCCAGGAGGCGCCGGACCTCGGCCGCTCCGGGGCGGTGGGACGGCTCCTTGGCGAGCAGGCCGTTGATCACCTCCGCGAGCGGGCCGCTCGTCGAAGCGGGCGCGGTCGGCGTGGAGTTGAGAACCGACTGCAGCGTGGCGGGCGTGTTGCTGCGACGGAACGGGGAGACGCCTTCGGTCGCGGTGTAGAGCACCACGCCGAGCGACCAGAGGTCGGAGGCGGGACCGGCGCTCTGGCCCACCACCCTTTCCGGGGCGATGTATTCGGGCGAGCCGACGAAGCCGCCGGTGTCCGTCAGGCTGGTCTCGCCCTCGATCCGGGCGATGCCGAAGTCGGTGAGCACGACCCGGTCGTGACGGCCGAGGAGCACGTTGTCGGGCTTGACGTCGCGGTGCAGAACGCCCGCCGCGTGCGCGGCCTCCAGGGCGCCGAGGATCTCCAGGCCGATGCGCGCGGCCTCGCGGACGCCGAGCATGCCCTCCTGAAGGGCGTCGCCGAGCGAGCGGCCCCGCACCAGCTCCATGACGATCCAGGGCTGCCCGTCCACGACCGCGACGTCGTGGACGTTCACCACGGCGGGGTGGTCGAGCCGCGCCGCCGCGCGCGCCTCGCGCCGCATCCGCTCGTACGCGTTGGCACGTTCGCGCTCGGGAAGATGATCCGGAACGCGTGGCTCCTTGACGGCGACCTCGCGGTCCACGGTCTCGTCCTTGGCCCGCCACACCGTGCCCATGCCGCCGTGCCCGAGTTTGGCGAGCAGGCGATAGCGCCCGGCGATCAGCCGCCCCGCCCCCGGTTCCAGCGGGGGTTCGGGCGCGGGAGCCTGTGGCTGGTCCGGGACGATCCGGGTGGGCGTGGCATACGGATTGCCCGGGTACGGGACAGCGGCCGGGGCCGCCGACCGCAGGCCGGGCACCACAGGTCTCGGCGGTTGCAGACCGAAACTCGTCGGCTCGTCTCCCCCGTGAGGGACTCCCCCGTTGTCGCTCATGGGTCCATCTCTATCGCGGCGGGCCCTTCGCCATCCAGTCCCGTCGCCGACCGGTCACAGACCCGTGACGCACGCCATCCCTTATCTCCCCTTTACGAGGGTACGAAGGGATCCACTACGAGGGTACGAAGGTGTCCACGGCCACGTCGAAGTACTCCTTCGCCTCCGTCACCCGCCCGACCGGCGCCGAGACCCACACGTCGTACATCCGGCCGCCCTGCTCCCAGCACAGGTCGTAGGTGTGCCGTGCGCCCTCCGCCTTGCTGAAGCCGTTCCAGGTGAACTCCCAGAGAGCGGCGGGGTGTCCGTCGTGCGTGGTCCGCGCGACCGTGCCGTCGCGGTAGCCGGGGTTGTTGGCGGCCCCCTCGGCGTCCGCCCTGCGCATCACCGCGAGCGGGCCGCCGGTCTCGGGTTCGGCCACCTTGATGCCGAGGCGGAAGGTCTGCCCCGGTGACATGTAGAAGACCCGCTCCCCCTGCGGATCGCGCGTGAAGCCGTCGGGCACCGCGAGCGAGAAGCCGTACGGGTCCGACGCGGTGCGGTATCCCGAGGGTGCTGTGCGGGCGGAGGCGGCCGGCGACTGCCGCCGGGTCACCGTGACGGTGGGGGCGGCGCTCGCGGGCGGGGCCGAGAACGTGCCGGATGCGGAGGACGGCGTACCCGGTGTCCGTGACGTGCCCGGCGTGCTCGACGAGGGCGGTCTGCCGTCCCCGCCTCCACCGTCGTTCATCAGCAGCGCGGCCGCCGACACCCCGGCGCCGGTCATCGCGGCGACCAGCGCGGCGGCGACGAGGAGGCTCCGCGTGGACTGCTTGGGCGGGCGGTCCGCCGCCGTGCCGGAACCGGACGGCGACGGCGCGGGCGCGGGTCTGTGCAGGGGGAGGTCCCGCCGCGTGGGCGTGTACGGGACCGACAGCCGGGGCGTGCGGCCGGTGTCCCGGAAGGCGCGCAGCATCCGCTCCGCCTCCGCCGCGTCGAGCCGCCGCTCCGGATCGCGCTCCAGCAGCCCTCGTACGACGGGCAGAAGCGGTGCCGCCTGGGCCGGCGGACGGATCTCGTCGACGACGACCGCGTGCAGGATGCCGCCGAGCGAGTCGCGGCGGAAGGGCGACGCGCCGCTCAGCACGGTGCACAGCAGCGCGCCGAGGGACCACAGGTCGGACTCGGGACCGGTCCGCGCCCCGGACATCCGCTCGGGCGCGGTGTACTCGGGCGAGCCGACGAACGCCCCGCTCTCCGTGAGCGTCGTCGCGCCCGCGACCTGGGCGATCCCGAAGTCGGTGAGCACGATACGGTCGGTGCCCGCTTCGACGAGGACGTTGGCGGGCTTGAGGTCACGGTGCAGGACCCCCGCGTCGTGCGCGCGGCGCAGCGCTCCGAGCAGGTCGATGCCGATACGGGCGGCCTCGCGGGCGTCGACCGGTCCGTCCGCGGAGATGCGTTCGGCGAGCGAGCCGCCGACGATCAACTCCATGACGATGTAGGGGCGTTCGTCGTCCACGACGACGTCGTGGACGACGATGATGTGCGGGTGGTGCAGTTGCGCCACGGCACGGGCCTCGCGCAGGGTCCGGTCGCGCTGGAGCCGGGCCTCCTCCGCCGAGAGCGAGTCGTCGAGGGCCAGTTCCTTCACCGCGACCAGGCGGCCGAGCAGTTGGTCGGTGGCACGCCAGACGACCCCCATGCCGCCCCGGCCGATCCTGGCCTCCAGCCGGTAACGCCCCGCGATCACACGGACGTTCTCCCCCTCGGTCCCCATGGGCCCCATCATGCCGCACCGGACGGACGCCTTCCGTGGCGGCGACCGGCCAAGTAGACCGCCGCCCCAGGACAGCCCGGTGGCACGCTCCGGGGAACTCAGGCACACGAGCGGCCCGGTGGCGCGCGACGGCTCCTGGGAGCCGGTGAGTTCGGCCAGTTCGTCGGCGTGCGTGACCAGAGCGGGCCGGGCAGCCAGGGGCGATCATTTTCGGCCACAGCCTGTTTCGAAAAAGACACAAGGCATGGAAAATCGCCAAGCGATATACACTATGCAGGGCAAAACGGGCGGCCGGAATCACGCTGCCATGTGAATCATGGAAGCCTTACGCTTTTCCTTATGGGAAACACATTGAAGCGCCTTTCCGTCACGAGCGTCGCGGCGGTGGCAATATTCGCCACAGCCACAGTGACCAATGCCAGCGCGGCGAGTGGCGGAGCCGCATGCTCGGTGACCGGCGCCTCGGGGAGTCTCGCGTTCACCAACTGGACAGCCAACCACGTGAACATCAGCGGTTGGGTGAAGGACACCGCTGCCGATGGTCACCATGTGGCCATTCGACTCGTTTCCATAGACGGAGGCACTGGATGGGTAACGGAGTGGGCCTGGCATTCCGAATACGACGGAAACGGGTCGACTAACTCCTTCACCACTTACGCGGCGCCCTCCGGCGATGACCTCGACTACATCGGCGCGCAGGTGGCGGTCATCGAAGGGAATACGATAGTCCGTTCTTGCACGGACTACGCCTGAGCCCCCGGCCGCCTGCCCCGCCGGCCGGAGCAGGCGGATGCGCGGCCGTCTCCAGCAACGCCCACACCTGCTGGCGTTCGGACGGCGGGAAGCAGAGTCACCGGGGTGTTCCCCTCGGATCAACCCTCTTGGAAGCCCCGCAGGATCCGGTCGAACTGCTTTTTGGTGGTGGCCCAGTCGGCGGCCGGCGAGGCCTCGTAGATGGCGTACTCGGTGCCGTCACTCTTCATGTACCCGACGTCGATCGCACGGTAGGGCCCCGGGAAGTAGTGCGGCGCATCCTTGGCCAGGGCGTTCCACGTGTACTCCCAGCGGACACCCGGCAGGTCGCGGAAGAGCTCCTTCTTGAGGCTCTGCTGCTTGTAGTCCAGCAGCCGCCGTGAGACCCCCTGCTCCAGGTTGCTCATGTGCTCGTACGAGGAGCTGAAGTCCGGCGCGGTGTCGACGGCGACCCGCACGAGGTGCTTGCCCTTGTCCGGCGAGTAGTCGACCTGCCGGAGGCCGTCCTGGTCGATGGAGACGGACCGCTTCCACCCCTTGGGCAGGGAGATGCTGAATCCCACCGGGTCGTTGCGCCGCTGCCAACCGGCGGGAACCGCCCGCTGACTGCCCTCGTCGCTCGGCGTGGCGCTGGCACTCGGAGTCGACGATGCAGAGGCGGAGTCGCCGGGGCTGCCTGTGCCGAACTGCTGCAGCGCGACCGCGACACCCCCGCCGACGATCGCCGCAAGGGCGACGACCAGGGCGAACGTACGCAGGCGGTGCCGCTTCTGCGGCGCGGGCACGATCGTCTGGGGCGGATACGGCGTGGCGGCTGCCGTCTGCTCGCGGGTACCGGTGCCGGTCCCCGTCTCCGTGGTGCCGTACCGCGCCTGCCCCGTCGGCGCATACGACTGCGCCTCACTCGACAGTCGTCCCGCCGCCGCCTCGGCAAGCATCTGCTCGGCCTGCGCCGCGCTGGGCCGCTCGGCCGGATCCTTGCGCAGCAGCGCGGCGAGGACGGGCCCCAGCGCACCCGCGTTGACCGGTTCGGCGGGTTCCTCCTCGACGACGGCCTGCATGGTGCCGATGGGCGAGGTGCGGCGGAACGGCGACCTGCCCTCGACCGCCGTGTACAGCGTCGCGCCGAGCGCCCACAGGTCGGAGGCCGGGCCCGGGTCGTGGCCGCGTACCCGCTCGGGGGCGAGGTAGTCGACCGAGCCGACAACCTCTCCGGTGCGGGTGATCGTGGTGTCGCCCTCTATCTGGGCGATGCCGAAGTCGGTGAGCAGGACACGGCCGTCCCCTCCGAGAAGGACGTTGCCGGGCTTCACGTCCCGGTGCAGCACTCCGGCGGCGTGTGCGGCGCGCAGCGCGCGCAGGACCCACAGGCCGATCCGTGCCGCCTCGGCCGGTTCGAGGCGTCCCTGCTCCTTGACCTCGTCGGCCAGCGAGTTGCCCTCGACCAGCTCCATGACGATCCACGGCCGGTTGTCGTGCTCCAGGACGTCGTGGATGGTGACGACGGCCGAGTGGTTGATCCGGGCCGCGGCCCGCGCCTCGGCGTGGGTGCGGGCGAGCAGCCGGGCGACGTCGCTCTCGGAGACGTACAGCGCGGCGGTCAGCTCCTTGACCGCGACCGCGCGGTGCAGCACCTCATCGTGGGCGCGCCAAACCCGGCCCATGCCACCGCTGCCGATCGAATCGACAAGCCGGTAGCGGCCCGCGAGGAGCAGGCCCTGCATCTGATTCACGTTTCCCCGCAATGGTCTTGACAGGGTCAGACTAAAGAGCGGTCCCCACCCAGGGAACAAGCGGGGTCGTACGGAGACCGCACTGTGACGGTTCTCCCTTCCCTGTACGGGAGGGAACCGTTCGGTGTTCAGGTGCCCTCGCCTGCTGAAACGGTTGCCTCCGGTGCGCGGGAGGCTTGCCCGACCGGCACCGGCGGGTCACGGGCCTTGCTCAGCCGGTGACCTGATAGGTCGCCGAAGCCTGCTCGTACAGCCGGGTGACCTCGTCGCGTTCGGCCTCCGGACCGCGTACCTGCACCACGTGGTAGTGCCCGCCGACGAGGATCGCGAGGTTGCGCACATAGAGCGAACGCCCCGCGGAGTCCTGCCAGGTGAACTGGCCCTCGGCCATCACGCGGCCCCCGACGTCGATGCGCCGCATCCCACTGGAGGTGGCCCACGTCGAGTCCCGGAAGGGCTGCAACTCCTTCTCGTTCTCCCGCTGGTAGGTCATCGGGTCACTGCCGTACGTGGCCGTGCCGTCCCGCCCGGGGACGACGATGAGCTCGAAGTCCCCCTGGGAGTAGACGATCTGGCCGCTCCCGTTCTTCGGCGAACGGTCCCAGCCGCTCGCCACGGCGACCCGGAATCCCTCGGGGTCCTTGCGGAGCGTGAACCCCTGGGCGACATCGGGATCGGTGGTGGTGTGCGAGGAGGTCGAACTGGACTTCCCCGAGGGGCTCTTGCCGGGGTCCGGCGAGGTCTGGTCGGGCCGGGGCTCGCTGCTCGCCTTCGCGTCGCCGCTGGTGTCGGGGGCGGGACCGGCCTGTCCGGCGGCGCCGGTGCGCTCGTCACCCGTGCCGCTCCGGTCCGCCTTGGGCATGAAGACCATGGCGTACGTGACCGCCGCGGCCAGCAGGAGCAGGACCAGCAGGAGCAGATTGCGGCCCAGTCGGCGGGGCCGGGCCGAGCTCTCCCGCTTGGCACGCTTGTGCCGGGCGTGCGGGCTGGTCGCGGGCAGCCCGGCGCGACGCCTGCGGACGAGCTCGCCCCGGCGCCGTACGATCGGCAGCCGGCTCGGGTCGGCGGGCGGCACGGGCACGACATGCGTCCCGGCCTCGGGCTCCGGCGCGGACCGCACCAGGGACCGCAGCCAGCCGCGCAGCTCCTCGAAGTCGAGCCGCTCGGTGGGGTCCTGGCGCAGCAGCGACTCGACGACGGGCCGCAGCGGCCCGCACTCCTCGGCGAAGGCGGGCGGCTCGGCGCACACCAGCTGCACCAGCTCGGCGGTGTTCTCCTCCGGGTACGGCGCGTGCCCCTGTACGGCGCGGAAGAGCAGCGCGCCCAGGGCCCACAGGTCGGTCGCCGGACCGATCGGGGCGGCCAACTGCCAGTTCTCGTGCACCGGTCCGGCCTGCTCCGGCGCCCAGCGCTCGGTCACCGGCCCGACCACGGCCATCCTCGCCTGCCGCGCCCGCTCCGCCGCGAGCGCGGTGGCCGGGCCTCGCCGTGGCGATGTCCCGACGGCCGGGGCACCCCAACCGCCGCTGCGGCCCTCGGGGTTGTGCGGAGCGGAGGCGGGGCTCTGCGGGGTGCCGGGAATCCGGGTGTGATCGGGGGCCGGGGAGGCGCCGGGCACGCGGGCGAGGCCGGATTGCGTGAAACCGCCCGGAAGTCCCGGGGCTTGGGTGTGACCGGACGCCTGGAAGCCGCCGGTGAGCCTGTTGTGGTCCTGGTCCGGAACCCGGTCACTTCCGGGAGTCCCTCCGGGGGCCGGGACGCCGGGACGGCCGCCGTGTCCTGTGCCGAAGGGCTGCTGTCCGGGCCCGAGCGCGGGATTGTCGTAACCCGTGGCCCCCGTGGTCCCCGTGGCATGCCTGCCGCCCGCTCCCGGGGGGAGTGTGGGGCGCCCCTGGCCGCGGTCCCCGCCGACGGGTCCGGCAGGGCGGGGCTGAGCCCCGTGCCAGCTGGTGCCGCCGACTCCGTACGGGTCGGCTATCTGGCCCGGAGGCGCGGTGTGGGGGCGCTGCTGCCCGCCCTGGCCGGGCAGCTGCGGCGGGCCGTAGGCCTGGGTCTGCGGGGAGTGCGCGGAGGTGCCGTACGGGCTGCCCTGGCCCGCCTGTCCGTTCTGCTCGCCCGGTGTCGCGGGGCGGGGTGCCGGAAGGGCGAGCGGGTCGCCCCGCTGTTCCCCCTGGACGCGGGCGGCGGCGCGTGCTCCGGCGCGGTACGCGGCGATGGCTCCGGCGCGCGCGGCCCGGATGTCGCCCTCGGCGGCCTCCGCCGCCCCGTCGGCGTCCGGTCCGCCGGGCGGCCCGGCGTGTCCAGCCGGACCGCCCTGACCTGCCGGGCCGCCCGCCTCGAGAGCACGGGGGCCTCGGCCCGCCGCACCCGCCGTGGGCGTCCCCGGAACCGGTGTTCCCTGCTCCGCCCGGGCCTCGATCGCCGCCCGACGGGCCGCTTCGGCATCGGCACCGGACGTGGCCGCCACGGCGACACCGCGCGCGGGACCGCCGCCGAACCCGATGCCACCGGCGGGACCCCGCCCGCCCGTGCCGCTCGGCCCACCGGCGCCGGCACCCCGAGGAGCACCTGCGCCCGCCCCGGCCGAAGCACCGCTGCCCGGCTGTCCGGCAGCCCGGCCTGAGCCGGGCCGCGCGACGTCGCCCTCGGCGCCGCCGGGGCCGGAGCCGGGCTCATGCGTGAAGTCGTCCTCCCGCGCGGGCACCGGGTCGTACCCGCACAGCGCCTCCTCGGCGGCCCCGGCCGCGAGTCCGGTCAGCAGGACGCGGCCGTCGTCGCAGACGAGCACCGTACGCGCGGTGATGTTCCGGTGCACCCATCCGTGCGCGTGCAGGACCCGCAGCGCGGTCAGGACGTCGGAGGCGACCTCGGCGGCGCGGTAGGGGCTGAGCGGCTTCTCGGCGAGCAGGGCGGCCAGCGGCCTCGCGGGCACCAACTCGCTGACGATCCACAGCGACCCGCCCTCGGCGAACACGTCGAAGACCTGGTCGAGCCGGGGATGGTCGGGGATCTGCGCGGCGGCCTGCGCGGCCTCGATCGCACGTCGCACGGCCGGTTCGGTGGGCCGACGCGTGGTCCGCGCGGACGCCCTCCGCACCCCGCCGTCCCGGGCCACGAACCCGTCGGGCAACCCGTCCGCGTCGAGCACCTCGGCCTCGACGACCTCCGGCAACGGCACCTGCCGTACGAGGACTTCCTGTCCGCTGTAGGTGTCGAAGGCCCGGCTCTCGGCGAGTTCGTACTCGTCGGCCGGTGGCAGAGGCAGGCGGTAGCGGTCGGCGAGTACCCGTCCCGCATAGTCGTCCACGATGCCTCCCCCAGCCGACCGGTTGGTCAATTCCGTTCGCCTTGCGTTCCGTTGTGGCTTCGTACGGTCCGCAACCACTCACGATACGTGCCCGAGGCAACCCGCAGAGCGGTGATGCGAGATCTCGGGCACCCGTCCGTGGCAGAACGTCACCTCGGCGAGCGGTACGTCACGACTTCGGCTGGAACGTCTCGGTCAGCGTCTTCCACGTGTTCTTGCGCAGAGCGCTGTCCCACGCGGACGACTTCGCCGTGTACATCAGCGCGTACCCCTGATGCGAGTTCACAACGAAACCGCGGTCGATCGAACGGAACTTCGTGCCCCCGTCCACATAGGTGAACTCCCAGTCGGCCGTGTTCCAGCCGCGGTACTCCACCTGTTCTATGCGCAGCTTCACGTACTGGGAGCGGACCATGTACCGCTCCTGGTTCTTCCAGTCCGCGACCGGGTCGTCCTTGGGCGTCGTCGTCCAGCCGATGAGGAGTTTCTGCCCGTCGGGACCGGTGAACCTGGCTCCCGCGATGTCCTGGGACTGGTACTTCCACCCCTTCGGCAGCCCGATCGAGAAGCCCTGGCCACTCTTGTACGTCTTCACGGCCGTGGAACCCGAACCGGAGCCCGACTTCTTGCCGTCACCGCTCGAACCGGCCGACGCGCTCGCGCCCGAAGAGGCGTCCGCGGTCCCGTCCTCGCCAGATCCGGAACCGGAGCCCGACTTGTCGCCGTTGTCGGTGTGGGCGCCGTCGTCGTCCTTCTTGGTGTCGTCGCCGTTCCCGCTTCCGGACGTCGCCCCGCTGGAGGCGGCCGCCTTGCCGCCGCCGCTCTTGCTGTCCTTGGCGCCGCTGTCGTCCCCGCCACCGAGAGTGAGGGCCAGGACGGTGCCGAGCACGGCCAGCGCCACGGCCACCGCGATGATCACCAGCGTGCGGCGCGGCACGACATCCGTCAGCGACGCCTTCGGCGCCGGCCGCTGCGGCCGCTCGGGGGCCACCGGCCACCCGGACCCCGCCCCGCTCCGCGAACCGGCGGCACCCGCAGCTCCGGCACCCTCGGCCGAACTGGAGTTCACCGACGTACTGTCACGACCACCCGGCTTCCCGGGCGCAGGCGGCGCGGACGGTGCGGACGAACCCGCCGAGCCGGACGACACGGAGGTGCCGCCGACCGTGCCGGGGGCCCCACCGGACCCGGCACCCGTGTGCGGGGTGTCCGTCCCGGCGGCTCCCGCCGCCCGGGAGGAGTCCGAGTCGCCGGCCGTCTTCGCACGCGCCGTCGCCGCCGAGGTGGCCGCCGCCGTGGCGGCCCCGGCCGCCGTCGCGGCCTTGCGCACCGAACGCAGCGCCCCGCGCAGCCGCTCCGCCGGCTCCTCGCCCTTCTTTGCGCGGGAGCCGCCCGCACCGCGCCGCCCCGAGCCCTCCGGCAGCGGCGGCATGGCCACGACCTTCGTCGCGTCCACCGGCTCCGGTACGGATTGCTCGGGCTCGGGCGCGCGCAGTACCTCGTTGAGCATCGCCCGCGCGCCCGCTTCGTCGAGCCGCTGCTCGGGATCCTTGGCGAGCAGGCCGTAGATCACGTTCTCCAGGGGACCCGCGTTCTTCGGCTGCTCCACCGGCTCGGTCATCACGGCGGTGAGCGTCGCGATCGCGGAGCCCTTGTCGTACGGCGGCACGCCTTCCACCGACGCGTACAGCAGACCGCCCAGCGACCACAGGTCGGCCGCGGGACCGGGCTTGTGGCCGCGCGCCCGCTCCGGCGAGATGTAGGAGGGCGCGCCGACGAGCATGCCGGTCGAGGTGATGGACGGGTCGCCCTCCACCTGCGCGATGCCGAAGTCGGTGAGCACGACCCGGCCGTCGTCGGACATCAGCACGTTCGACGGTTTCACGTCACGGTGCAGGATGCCCTCACGGTGCGCCGAGCGCAGCACGTCGAGGATGGCCAGGCCCACCTCGGCGGCGCGCTTCGGCGTGAGCAGGCCGTCCTCGCGGATGGCCTCGGCGAGCGACTTGCCCTCGACGAGCTCCATCACGATCCATGGCCGGTTGTCCTCGTCGACCACGTCGAAGACCGTCACCGCGCCGTTGTTGCGGATCCGCGCGATCGCCTTGGCCTCCCGCAGCGTGCGCGTGATGAGCCGGCGCTTCTCGTCCTCGTCGATGGCCGACGGGAACCGCAGCTCCTTCACGGCGACTGTGCGGCCCAGGGTCTCGTCCTGCGCGCGCCACACCGTGCCCATGCCGCCGCGGCCGAGAACATCCCCCAGCCGGTACCGCCCGGCGAGGAGACGTTCGCTCTTGTCCTGACGGGATGCTCCCGCCCGCTCCGCCTCCGACATGCGTCCCCTCAAGCAACCCGCCCTGACAGAGCCTTCATTGTCCCTCACCCGACAAGTGCCCAACGCCCAGGGGCCCCCTGGAACCGCAACAGCTCAGCCAGTGAGACGCCCGGCCCCCACCGACAGTTCACCGCCAGGCACACTCCGCGCACGCCGACCACCCGGCGACCGTGTTCCCACCCCTCCGCCCCACCCGCCCCCCTGCTCGACCCGCGGCACAGAGACGTGCCCCATGATGGGCCGCGACAGGGAAGGACCCGCCGATGCCACAGCCCCGGACACCTCGGACACTCCTGGCCATACCCATGTCCCTGGCGCTCCTCGGCATGGCCCAAACCGGCCTGCTGGGGCGGACCCTGGTCGCCTCCCAGGGCCCCGTCACCCCGGCCTCGGACACCGCGCTCGCCCTTCTCGTGACCCGTGGCGGCGCCCCGGCCGCCGCCCTGCTGGCCGACGAGGAGTCGGGTCCACGCTTCGCGAGCACCGGAAACGAGATAGCCCGTTCCGATCACTTCCGGGCCGGCAGCATCACCAAGACGTTCATCGCGACGGTCGTCCTGCAACTCGCCGCCGAACAACGGCTGTCCCTGTCCGACTCCGTCGACGACCACCTGCCCGGCCTGGTGCGCGGCGCGGGCAACGACGGCCGCCGCATCACCCTGCGCGACCTGCTCCGCCACACCAGCGGCCTCCACGACTTCACCTCGGCGACCCGGGGCACCGTCCCCCTGACCCCGCTTCAGGCCGTACGCATCGCGCTCACCCATCCCCCGGCCGAACGTGGCCGCTACGCCTACTCGAACACCGACTACGTGCTGCTCGGCATGGTCGTCGAGGAGGTCACCGGCCACTCGTACGCCACCGAGACCGAGCGCCGCGTCATCACTCCCCTCCGTCTGACCGGCACCTCGTTCCCGGGTGCCCGCGCGTCGCTTCCCGCACCGCACGGCCGCGCGTACGCCGCCGACGGCTCCGACGTCACCGAGCTCGACCCGCGCGTGGCCGGCGCGGCGGGTGAGCTGGTGAGCACGCTGGCCGACCTGAACCGCTTCTACGCGGCCCTGCTCGGCGGCGAGCTGCTGCCCTCGCACTGGCTGCGCGAGATGCTCGACACCCGTGCCGCGCATGGCTCGTACGGCATGGGTCTGTTCCCGGTGAAGCTGCCGTGCGGGACCACGGTGTGGGGGCACAACGGCCGTATCTCCGGCAGCTACGTGCGCAGCGCGGCCACCCTCGACGGTCGTCGTGTCCTCACCTTCCGCGTGAACACGGACGGGGTCACGGACCCGACGCTCGAACCGGCCGTGCTCGCCGCCGAGTTCTGTCCCCGCACCCAGTAGAACGGCCGGGCCGCGAGCAGAGATCCCAGCTCACCGCACCCGTTCGAGTGAGATGAGCGGGAACCGGCGGTCAGAACGACACGATGTCGGGCGCCCCCAGCCGTGCCGCGTCCGCCGTCAGATCATCCGGCTGGCGCTGGGACTCCCGCTCGGCCTCGACCCGCTTCTCGTAGTGCTCCACCTCGCGCTCGATCTGGTCCTTGTCCCAGCCGAGGACCGGCGCCATCAGCTCCGCGGCCTCGCGGGCGCTGCGGGTGCCCCGGTCGAAGGTCTCGATGGAGATGCGGGTGCGCCGGGTCAGGACGTCGTCCAGGTGGCGGGCGCCCTCGTGCGAGGCGGCGTAGACGATCTCGGCCCGGAGGTAGTCCTCGGCGGCCGGCAGGGGCTCGCCGAGCGACGGGTCCTCCACGATGAGGTCGAGGAGTTCCTCCGCGAGCGACCCGTACCGGTTCAACAGGTGCTCCACCCGCACCACATGGAGTCCGGTGCGCGCCGCGATCCGCGCTCGCGCGTTCCACAGCGCGTGATAGCCCTCGGCACCGACCAGCGGGGTCTCCTCGGTGACGCATTCGGCGACCCGCTGGTCGAGGCCGTGCACCGCCTCGTCCACCGCGTCCTTGGCCATCACCCGGTAGGTCGTGTACTTGCCGCCGGCCACGACCACGAGTCCGGGCACCGGGTGGGCCACGGTGTGCTCGCGCGACAGCTTGCTGGTGGCGTCCGACTCTCCGGCCAGCAGTGGCCGCAGGCCCGCGTACACCCCCTCGACGTCGTCGCGGGAGAGCGGCACCGAAAGCACCGAGTTCACGTGCTCCAGCAGGTAGTCGATGTCCGCGCTGGAGGCCGCCGGGTGGGCCTTGTCGAGGTCCCAGTCGGTGTCGGTGGTGCCGATGATCCAGTGGCGGCCCCACGGGATCACGAACAGCACGGACTTCTCGGTGCGCAGGATCAGGCCCGTGGTGGAGTTGATCCGGTCCTTCGGTACGACCAGATGGATGCCCTTGGACGCCCGCACATGGAACTGGCCCCGCTCCCCGACCAGCGCCTGGGTGTCGTCGGTCCACACGCCCGTGGCGTTGACGACCTGCTTGGCGCGGACCTCGTACTCGCCGCCGCCCTCGACGTCGCGCACCTTGGCGCCGACCACCCGCTCGCCCTCGCGCAGGAAACCGGTGACCCGCGCGCGGTTGGCGACCTTCGCGCCGTACGCCGCGGCCGTGCGCACCAGCGTCGCCACATAGCGGGCGTCGTCCATCTGCGCGTCGTAGTACTGCAGGGCGCCGATCAGCGCGTCCTTCTTCAAGGCCGGTGCGACGCGCAGGGCGTGGCGGCGGGTCAGGTGGCGGTGGGTGGGCAGTCCGCGTCCGTGGCCGCGGGCCATCGACATGGCGTCGTACAGCGCGACGCCGGAGCCCGCGTACAGCCGCTCCCAGCCCTTGTGCTGGAGGGGGTAGAGGAACGGGACGGGTTTCACCAGATGCGGTGCCAGCCGTTCGAGCAGCAGGCCGCGCTCCTTCAGTGCCTCGCGGACGAGCGCGAAGTCGAGCATCTCGAGATACCGCAGGCCGCCGTGGATCAGCTTGCTGGACCGGCTCGACGTGCCCGACGCCCAGTCACGCGCTTCGACCAGTCCGGTGGACAGGCCGCGTGTCACGGCGTCCAGCGCGGTGCCCGCGCCGACCACGCCCGCGCCCACGACCAGCACGTCCAGCTCACGCTCGGCCATTCCCGCAAGTGACTCGGCGCGCTCCGCCGGCCCCAGTGTCGCTGTCCTCACCGCTGCCTCCCGCTGTTGTCGCGCTGGCCGCACCTGTCCGGCGACGCCCGGCTCACATCCCCCCTGCCCAAAGTCTGACCGCCTTGCCCCTCATCGGCCACCGTCCGTCCGCAGCCTGTGGACAACTCTCGGCGACGCGTAAGGAATCTTGATCGGACAATCCCGCAAATCGGTCATATTTACTCCTAGTCTGACATTGCTCTCGCCCATCCTGTCCACAGGGCTTGCGCACCTGTCCCGCATCGGTTACTGGGAAGGACGGCCCACTCCATGCCCGCAGACCTCGCCGTCATCGGACTCGGTCATCTCGGCCTGCCCCTGGCCCAGGCCGCCGTCGCCGTCGGCATCTCCACCCTCGGCTACAAAACTGGGCCGGAGGGCGGCTCCCTCACCCCCGCAGAACTGCGCCGGATGCTCTCGGGGGGCTTCCGGCCGGCCACCAACCCGGCCGAGCTCGGCCGCGTACGCACCGCCGTCATCTGCGCGCCGACCCCGCGGGGCGCCGACGGCACCCTGGACCTCAGCCAGGTGGAAGGGGCGGCCCGCACCCTGGCCGCACGACTGCGCCCGCACACCACAGTGATCATGGAATCGCCCGTGCACCCCGGCACCACGGAGGAATTTCTGCGCCCGCTCCTCGAAACGGGGTCCGGACTGCGCGCGGGGCGCGATTTCCACCTCGCCTATTCGCCCAGCCGGGTCGATCCCGGCAACCGCGACTTCACCCCCGCCAACACACCGAAGGTCATCGGCGGCCTCACCCCCGCGTGCACCGAGTCGGCCGCCGCCTTCTACGGAAGGCTCACCGACAAGGTCGTACGCGCGCGTGGCCCCCGCGAGGCGGAGACCGTGCAGGTCCTGGAGACCAATTTCCGGCACGTCAACATCGCGCTCGTCAACGAGATGGCCGTGCTCTGCAACGACCTGGGCGTGGACCTGTGGGACGTCATCCGCTGCGCGGAGACCAAGCCGTTCGGCTTCCAGGCGTTCCGGCCCGGCCCGGGAGTCGGCGGGCACGGGATCGCCCAGGACCTCGGCGGCCCCCGCACCCTGCGGATGGTCGAACTTGCCCAGCAGGTCAACAGCCACATGCCGCAGTACGTCATCCAGCGCGCCGCCGCGCTGCTCAACGAGCACGGGAAGTCCGCCCGTGCCGCGCGCGTGCTCCTCCTCGGCGTCACCTACAAGGCGGACATCGCCGATCAACAGGGCGCCCCCGCCCACGAGATCGCCGTACGCCTGATGGAACTCGGCGCGTCCGTCAGCTATCACGACCCGCACGTCCCGGCCTGGAGCGTCCTCGGGCGGCCCGTGCCGCGCGCGGACTCCCTCTACGAGGCCGCGGCCGACGCCGACCTGACGATCCTTCTCCAGCAGCACCGCACGTACGACCTGCAGGGGCTGTCCGTGAAGGCCCAGCTCCTCCTGGACACAAGGGGGGCGACCCCGACCGGGGCGGCGCAGCGGCTCTGATCCGATGAAATCCCTTCACTTATTGTCACTCCCCCCTGCTAACCTGCGGCAGCTCTCGCACACACGTGCGCCCGCGTCCCGGGTGCCCTCAGTTGTGCGCCGCAGTCCCACGCGCACTCCAAGGGTGCGCCCGCATCCCTGGGGGGAACCACATGAGTCAGTCGACGCCGCCGTCCGGTCCACCGGTCGACAGCAACCCGTACGCGGGCGAGCCCGCCGACCAGCCGCCCGTCCCGCAGCAGGGTGTCCCGCAGGGCGCGCCCCAGCCGAGCTTCCCGGTCGCGCCCGTCGCCCCGGCCGCCCCGTCGCGCGACAACTTCGCGCTCGGCCTCGTAGCCGCCCTCGGCGCCGGCGTGGTCTCCGCCGTCCTGTACGGCCTGATCATCGGCCTCACCAAGCACGAGATCGGCTACGCCGCCGTCGGTGTCGGCTTCCTCGTCGGCATCGCCGCGGGCCGCGTCGGCGGCCGCAGCCAGACCCTGCCGGTGGTCAGCGTGATCGTGTCCGTCGCCTCGGTCTACCTCGGCCAGCTGATCGGCGAGGCGATGATCGGCGCCAAGGAACTCGGCGTCGGCTTCAGCGAGGTCTTCTTCGACCACTTCGACGTGGTCCAGGAGGCGTGGAAGGCCAACGCCGACCCGCTGACCTTCGTCTTCTTCGCGATCGCGGCGTACGTGGCCTTCCAGGGCACCCGCAAGGCCGGGCTCTGAGGATGCCCGTGACGGGCGGCTGACGGAACGACCTCGCACGTAAGGGCCCGTCCACCACTCGGTGGACGGGCCCTTCACCTGTACGGACGTGCAGACCGGTACGAGAACGTACCGGCGTTCGGACTAGCGCTTGTGCTGTGAGTCCGCGACCGTCACCTCGACGCGCTGGAACTCCTTGAGCTCGCTGTAGCCGGTGGTGGCCATGGCGCGGCGGAGAGCGCCGAAGATGTTCATCGAGCCGTCCGGGATGTGCGACGGGCCGGTGAGGATCTCCTCGATGGTGCCGACGGTGCCGAGGTCGACCTTCTTGCCGCGCGGCAGCTCCTCGTTCACCGCCTCCATGCCCCAGTGGTGGCCACGCCCGGGCGCGTCGGTGGCGCGCGCGAGCGGGGAGCCCATCATCACGGAGTCGGCGCCGCAGGCGATCGCCTTGGGAAGGTCGCCGGACCAGCCGACACCACCGTCGGCGATGACGTGCACGTACCGGCCGCCGGACTCGTCCATGTAGTCACGGCGGGCCGCGGCGACATCGGCGACGGCAGTGGCCATCGGGACCTGGATGCCCAGCACGTTGCGCGTGGTGTGCGCGGCGCCGCCGCCGAAACCGACGAGGACACCGGCCGCGCCGGTGCGCATCAGGTGCAGGGCCGCGGTGTACGTGGCACAGCCGCCGACGATCACCGGGACGTCGAGCTCGTAGATGAACTGCTTCAGGTTCAGCGGTTCGGCGGCACCGGAGACGTGCTCGGCCGACACCGTCGTACCGCGGATGACGAAGATGTCCACGCCCGCGTCGACGACGGCCTTGGAGAACTGCGCCGTGCGCTGCGGGGACAGGGCGGCGGCGGTGACGACTCCGGAGTCGCGCACCTCCTTGATGCGCTGCCCGATCAGCTCCTCCTTGATGGGAGCCGCGTAGATCTCCTGGAGGCGGCGGGTCGCGGTCTCCACGTCCAGCCCGGCGATCTCGTCCAGCAGCGGCTGCGGGTCGTCGTACCGCGTCCAGAGGCCTTCCAGGTTCAGGACGCCCAGGCCGCCCAGCTCACCGATACGGATCGCGGTGGCCGGGGAGACGACCGAGTCCATCGGGGCGGCCAGGAAGGGCAGCTCGAAGCGGTAGGCGTCGATCTGCCAGGCGATCGAGACCTCCTTCGGGTCTCGCGTACGGCGGCTCGGGACGACGGCGATGTCGTCGAAGGCGTACGCCCGGCGGCCGCGCTTGCCGCGCCCGATCTCGATCTCAGTCACGTTGTGGCCTTTCCGTCTTCGCTTCTGCGCCTCCCAGTATCCCCGACGCCCACGGCAAGGGCGGCCCCGGAGGCTCCGGGACCGCCCTTGCCGTCGGGCTCCACGCGCGCGCGGAGCCCGATCACGTATTCGGGTGACTACTTGTTGCGGCTGTAGTTCGGCGCCTCGACCGTCATCTGGATGTCGTGCGGGTGGCTCTCCTTGAGGCCCGCCGAGGTGATCCGGACGAACCGGCCGCGGTCCTGGAGCTCGGGCACCGTACGGCCGCCGACGTAGAACATCGACTGGCGCAGACCGCCGACCAGCTGGTGGACGACCGCGGAGAGCGGGCCGCGGTAGGGCACCTGGCCCTCGATGCCCTCGGGGACGAGCTTCTCGTCGGAGGCGACGCCCTCCTGGAAGTAGCGGTCCTTGGAGAAGGAGCGCTGCTCGCCACGGGACTGCATGGCACCCAGGGAGCCCATGCCGCGGTACGACTTGAACTGCTTGCCGTTGATGAACATCAGCTCACCCGGGGACTCCTCGCAGCCCGCGAGCAGCGAGCCGAGCATCACCGTGTCGGCGCCCGCGACCAGGGCCTTCGCGATGTCACCGGAGTACTGGAGGCCACCGTCGCCGATGACCGGGACGCCGGCCGCCTTGGCGGCGAGGGACGCTTCGTAGATGGCCGTCACCTGCGGTACGCCGATGCCGGCGACGACGCGGGTGGTGCAGATGGAACCGGGGCCGACACCGACCTTGATCCCGTCGACTCCCGCGTCGATGAGCGCCTGCGCGCCGTCACGGGTGGCGATGTTGCCGCCGATGACGTCCACGCCGGAGGAGTTCGACTTGATCTTGGCGACCATGTCGCCGACCAGCCGGGAGTGGCCGTGCGCGGTGTCGACGACGATGAAGTCGACGCCCGCCTCGATCAGCGCTTGGGCGCGTTCGAAGGCGTCGCCCGCGACACCGACGGCCGCGCCGACCAGCAGACGCCCCTCGGCGTCCTTGGCGGCGTTCGGGTACTTCTCGGCCTTGACGAAGTCCTTGACCGTGATCAGGCCCTTGAGGACGCCCGCGTCGTCGACCAGCGGAAGCTTCTCGATCTTGTGGCGGCGCAGCAGCTGCATCGCGTCGTTGCCCGAGATGCCGACCTTGCCGGTGACCAGCGGCATCGGCGTCATGACCTCGCGCACCTGGCGCGAGCGGTCGGTCTCGAAGGCCATGTCACGGTTGGTGACGATGCCGAGCAGCTTGCCGCCGCCGTCGGTGACCGGCACACCGGAGATGCGGAACTTGGCGCAGATCGCGTCGGCCTCGCCGAGCGTGGCGTCCGGGTGAACGGTGATCGGGTCGGTCACCATGCCGGACTCGGAGCGCTTCACGAGGTCGACCTGGTTGGCCTGGTCCTCGATGGACAGGTTGCGGTGCAGAACACCGACGCCACCCTGGCGGGCCATGGCGATCGCCATACGCGACTCGGTGACCTTGTCCATGGCGGCGGACAGCAGCGGGATGTTGACCCGGACGTTCTTCGAGATGTGCGAGGCGGTGTCGATCTGGTCGGGCGCCATGTCCGACGAGCCCGGCAGCAGCAGCACGTCGTCGTAGGTCAGCCCGAGTGTCGCGAACTTGGCGGGCACTCCGTCGACGTTGGCAGTCATGACACCTTCCCCAAATGGCCTTGATCGGTGCGGATGTCCATGCTAACGGGAAGCATGGCGCTCTCATTCCACGGTTGCGGGTGGGCTTCGGCTTCGTATGTTCGTACGGGATGGATGTCGCCACCGTTCAGACCCGTACCCGGAGAGGGCGCCGGGGCGCCGCCGGACCGCCGCGCCCAGGCATGTCTTCGCCGGACGGCTCCGCGCCGCGGTGGTGGAGGGAACCCGCCGTCGGGGCCGGCCGAGCCGGTACGGCGGCGCCGGGGTCTGCCACCTTTTGCCTGCAATTTGCCTGCCTGGAATTTGCGCAGGGAAATGGAGGCGAGAGGATGCGCCGTCGCGGCGCGGAGGACCGAGCCGCCCGGCCGAGGGTCGGCCGACGCCACCCGAACACTCCGATCCGGCCGGAATCCGACCCGCACGGCGGGACCACGCCGTCTCCTCGCGTCACCGCGACCGATCGGAATTCCTACTGCTCGGCGAGCGCCCTCAGCCGGCTCAGCGCCCGGTGCTGAGCCACCCGGACGGCGCCCGGTGACATTCCCAACATCTGGCCCGTCTCCTCGGCCGTGAGGCCCACCGCGATGCGCAGAAGGAGCAGCTCGCGCTGGTTCTCGGGGAGGTTGGCCAGGAGTTTCTTGGCCCATTCGGCGTCGCTGCTGAGCAGCGCGCGCTCTTCCGGGCCGAGCGAGTCGTCGGGCCGCTCCGGCATCTCGTCGGAGGGAACGGCCGTGGACCCCGGATGGCGCATCGCGGCGCGCTGGAGGTCGGCGACCTTGTGCGCCGCGATCGCGAACACGAACGCCTCGAAGGGGCGCCCGGTGTCCTTGTAGCGCGGCAGCGCGAGGAGCACCGCGACGCAGACCTCCTGCGCCAGGTCCTCCACGAAGTGCCGCGCGTCCCCCGGAAGCCGGGACAGACGGGCACGGCAGTAACGCAGCGCGAGCGGATGTACGTGGGCGAGCAGGTCGTGTGTGGCCTGCTCGTCGCCGTCGACCGCGCGATGGACGAGCGCACCGATCCCCGTCGTCTCGTCTTCACGCATCGGTCCATGGTGCCTTGGCGTCGTCCTGTCCGTGGCACCGCGTCCATAGTTGTGCACCGAAGCGTTATGAGCAGGTGCGCCGGAACTCATTTCCTGCGCCCTCCCCTTCCGCTCGACCGACTTGTCCCCAAGGAACTCCACACCTCAAGGATGCGGCATCCGCCGGGAAACGGGGATCGGACACCGAAGAGGCTCTCTCCGAGGGCCCGGCCCTGCCCGCCGTCCGGCGGGCAGGGACTACTTCCGTCATACCCTCGAGGCGGCTCACCTAGCGGACCAGGCCCCACCGGAATCCGAGCGCGACCGCGTGCGCCCGGTCCGAGGCGCCGAGCTTCTTGAACAGTCGCCGGGCGTGGGTCTTGACCGTGTCCTCCGAGAGGAACAGCTCACGGCCGATCTCCGCGTTCGAGCGGCCGTGACTCATGCCCTCGAGCACTTGGATCTCACGAGCGGTGAGCGTGGGCGCTGCGCCCATCTCCGCCGAACGCAGTCTGCGCGGCGCGAGTCGCCACGTGGGGTCGGCGAGCGCCTGGGTCACGGTGGCGCGCAGCTCCGCCCGTGAGGCGTCCTTGTGCAGATAGCCGCGGGCGCCGGCGGCGACGGCGAGTGCCACACCGTCCAGGTCCTCGGCGACGGTGAGCATGATGATGCGCGCACCGGGGTCGGCGGACAGCAGCCGCCTGACCGTCTCCACGCCGCCCAATCCGGGCATGCGTACGTCCATCAGAATCAAATCCGAACGGTCGGCACCCCAGCGGCGGAGGACTTCCTCGCCGTTGGCCGCCGTCGTCACACGCTCCACACCGGGCACGGTCGCGACCGCACGGCGGAGCGCCTCTCGGGCAAGCGGGGAGTCGTCGCAGACGAGGACGGATGTCATGGCCGTCCTCCGCAGCTGATGCGCGTCACCTTGAGCCTCCAGGCTGTTACGAATCGTCACCTGTGCGGTCGATACTCGCCGACGGATATGACCGCCTGCCCGAGCGCTTGTTCCTTCAACCGCCTCAGCCATCTCAACGATGGTCACTCGAAAGAGTTACGGGGCAGTCGGCCGTCATCGGCACTGTACGTGAGGGGGCGGACACGGTGCAGACATGCGCGCCGACCCTCAACGTTTCATCACAACCCATGCCCCATTTAGCCTGTTTTCTTCCCATTTGCTGGTGTCTGAGGCTAGATTCGCAATGAGTCATATTTTCATCTCCTTAGATCGTAGATGTACGGTCGGTGGGCACAGAGCAGCCCAGAACGGCAACAAGGGGACACGCAATGGCAGATTTCTCCCGCCTTCCCGGTCCGAACGCGGACCTCTGGGACTGGCAGCTCCTCGCGGCCTGCCGCGGGGTCGACAGCTCGCTCTTCTTCCACCCGGAGGGCGAGCGTGGTGCGGCACGGAGCGCTCGTGAGAACTCGGCCAAAGAGGTCTGCATGAGATGTCCGGTGCGCGCCGAGTGCGCGGCACACGCGCTGGCGGTGCGCGAACCGTACGGCGTGTGGGGCGGACTGACCGAGGACGAGCGCGAAGAGCTCATGGGACGGGCACGCAACCGACTGGTCTCGGCATCGGCCACCGGAAGCAGTCCCGCTTCGAACAACTGAAGGAACGTTTCTGCGTTGACGCGCGTACGCGGCGGACGCGTGCACCGGAGGCAGGTGCGGCGGAGGCCCCGTGCATGGCGGACGCTCGCACCGGATACGCGTACACGGCGGACACGCGCACCGGAGGCAGGCGCACGGCGGAGACGTACGTCGGGCACGTACACGTCGGGCACCTACGCGTCGGGCACACAGGCGTGTTCCCGCTTCTCGGCGCGACGGGAGCTGTACGTCCTCTTCAGCCCCCTGTCCGCCGACCGCACAGCTCCCTGCGGGGAGCTCCGCTAGCGGGCCGCCGCCGTGGCCAGCCGGTCCAGCGTCGCGGCCACCGCGGGCACCTCGGCGAGGTCGGGGAGGGTGAGGGCGACGATCTCGCGGCGCACCGCGGGCTCCACCGTCACGGTGCGCGCCCCCTTCGGACGTACGGACTCGATCGCGAGCTCCGGCAGGACGGCGACGCCGAGTCCCGCGCCCACCAGCCCGACCACGGCGGGATAGTCGTCGGTGGCGAAGTCGATGCGGGGCTCGAAGCCGGCAGCGCGGCAGACCTCGACGAGCTGGCCGCGGCAGCGCGGGCAGCCCGCGATCCACGGCTCACCGGCGAACTCGCCGATCGCGACGGACTCCGCCCGCGCGAGCCGGTGCCCCTCGGGCACCAGACCGACAAGACGGTCCATCAGCAGGGGCCGCACGACGAGGTCGTCCCACTCCTCGACACCCGGCGCGCCCTCGTAGCGGAACGCGAGCGCGATGTCGCAGTCGCCGTCGCGGAGCTTCTCGACGGACTCGGGCGGTTCGGCCTCCTCCAGGGAGACACGGGTGCCGGGGTGAGCGGCGCGCAGCGCGGCGAGAGCGGTGGGAACGAGGGTGGAGCTGCCGCTGGGGAAGGAGACCAGACGGACGCGGCCCGCGCGCAGACCGGCGATCGCGGCGACCTCCTCCTCGGCGGCCGTGAGGCCGGCCAGGATGCTCGCCGCGTGCTTGACCAGGGCCTCACCTGCCTGGGTGAGGCGCATCTCGCGTCCCGTCCGGATGAGCAGGGGGGTGCCCACGGACGCCTCCAGGGCCTTCATCTGCTGGCTGACAGCGGGCTGGGTGCAGCCCAGCTCGCGGCCCGCCGCCGAGAAGGATCCGGTGGTGGCGACAGCGCGCAGGACACGGAGATGACGAGCCTCGATCACCCGTCGAGCATAAGCGAGTCTTGGATGCGGCGGCGAATATCGCGTCGCCGCTTTGGGTCGTATCGCCTAGCTTGGTGGCATGAAGCTTCTGTCGCTCAATATGGGCCGGGCGCGGGCCGTCGAGTACACGGACCAGCCGGAGGGCGTGACCGGCATCGACAAGCGACCGGTCGACGGGCCGGTACGTGTGACGGCGCCGGGGCCCAAGGGCGTCGGCGGGAGCGGGCTCGCCGGGGACGCGATCTGCCACCTGCGTCATCACGGCGGTGACGACCAGGCCGTGTACGCGGTCGCGCGCCAGGACCTCGACGACTGGGAGCGCGAGCTCGGCCGGTCGCTGCCGAACGGCGTGTTCGGCGAGAACCTCACGACGCAGGGTCTCGATGTGTCCGGCGCGCTGATCGGCGAGCGCTGGCGGATCGGTTCCGAGCTTGTCCTGGAGGTGACCTCCGGGCGCATCCCCTGCCGCACCTTCCAGGGGCATCTCGGCGAGAAGGGCTGGGTGAAGCGATTCACGCGGCGGGGCGCGCCCGGCGCCTATCTGCGGGTGATCGAGCCCGGCGAGATCAGCTCCGGGGACCCGATCGAGATCGTGCACCGGCCCGGCCACGATGTCACCGTGGCCGTCGCGTTCCGCGCCTCGACGACCGAACGGGAGCTGCTGCCAAGGCTGTTGGCGGCGGGCGACGCACTGCACCCGGAGGTGCGGGCGACGGCGCGGGAGTACGTGGCGAAGTACGGCGGGTAGGGGCCGTCCCGGCCTCGGCCGGGACGGGTGCGGAGAAGTCGTGGAGTGCGGTCGGGCGTTGGGCGACACCGGGCGCCGGGCGGCTGGGCCGGTCACTAACCTTGCGCCATGACAACGGCTCTGATTACGGGATCGACCGCGGGAATCGGTGCCGCCTTCGCGCGGCGGCTGGCGGCGGACGGGCACAACCTCGTGCTGGTGGCGCGGGACACGAAGCGGCTGCGGGAGCAGGCGACCGAGCTGCACGACCGGCACGGCATCGAGGCGGAGGTGCTCACGGCGGACCTGGCGACGGACGAGGGCATCGAAGCGGTGGCCGCCCGCCTCTCCGACCGCAGGAACCCCGTCGACCTGTTGGTCAACAACGCCGGGTTCGGCAACAAGGGCCGCTATCTGGACGTATCGATGGCGGACGAGCTGAAGATGCTCAAGGTGCACTGCGAGGCCGTGCTCCGGCTGACGTCGGCGGCGACCGAGGCCATGCGGGAGCGCGGCCGGGGCGGCGTCGTCAACGTCGCGTCGGTGGCGGCGTTCGTGCCGCGGGGCACGTACGGGGCGTCGAAGGCGTGGGTCGTGCAGTTCACGCAGGGCGCGGCGAAGGATCTCGCGGGCAGCGGCGTACGGCTGATGGCGCTGGCTCCCGGTTTTGTGCGCACCGAGTTCCACGAGCGGGCCGGTATGGGCACGGACAACATCCCGAACTGGATGTGGCTCGACGCCGACAAGCTGGTCGCGGCCGCGCTCGCCGATCTGGCGCGCGGCAGAACCCTGTCGATCCCGGACGCGCGCTACAAGATGCTGATGGGCGTGGTGAAGGTGACGCCCAGGGCGCTGCTCGGCGGCATCACGTCGAAGACCGGGCGGAAGTACGGCCCCCAGTAAGGGCGATCACGCGGGTCGCGCGGTCCTGCGGGTCGTGCGGCGGGCGCGCGCGGATCGTGCGGTGGGTGGTGTCGCCCCTCCGGTGGGAGGATTGAGGGTGGATCAACCGGACCAGGGGGCCGGAGGCGGCGCGATGACATTCGTACAGCTGATTGACTGTAGAACCAGTCGGTTCGACGAGATGAACCGGCTGATGGACACATGGGTCGAGCAGACCAAGGGGAAACGGACCGCGACGCACAACGTCATCGGCAAGGACCGAGCGGACGCGAGCCACTTCGTGGAGATCGTGGAGTTCCCGTCGTACGAAGAGGCGATGCGGAACTCGAAACTTCCCGAGACCGACACGATCTTCAAGGAGATGGTGGCGCTCTGCGACGGGATGCCGACGTTCACGGACCTGGACATCGTGCGCGACGAGCAGCTCTACGCGGCGAACATCCGCAGTTACTTCGACATGCTGGCGGGCCCGGGTGAGCTGGAGCCGCTCAACGGACTGATGGCGGAGAGCTATCACGACCACGATCCCGCCAACGAACAGGACACCATCGGGCTCGACGCGGTACGGCGCGAGATCGAGATGTGGCGCGGCGGCTTCGACTTCAAGTTCACCGTCGACGACCAGATCACGGAGGGCGACCGCGTCTGCACGCGGTGGACCTGGAACGGCATGCACACGGGCGACTTCATGGGGATCCCGGCGTCCGGGAAGCAGGCCTCCATGACCGGCACGACCATCTTCCGGTGCGGGGAGGACGGAAAGATCGTCGAGGGCTGGTGGCAGTACGACCGGCTGGGTCTGATGGCCGGGCTCGGCGCGCTGGACGCGCTGGAGGGCTGACCGCTCGGCGCGCCGGAGGGACAGCACCGGGGAACAGCCTCACGGAAACGCGGGAGGTCCCCGTTCCTGTCGGGAACGGGGACCTCTTCACGTCGTCACGCCTCGGTGGGCGTGTCCGCACTCATGACGTCGGACGTCAGTGGGAGTGCCCGTGACCGCCGTGGCCGGCGTCGCCCTCGTCCTCGGCCGGCTTCTCGACGACCAGGGTCTCGGTCGTGAGGAGCAGGGAGGCGATGGAGGCGGCGTTCTCAAGGGCGGAGCGGGTGACCTTGACCGGGTCGATGACGCCGGCCTTGACCAGGTCGCCGTACTCACCGGTGGCGGCGTTGAAGCCCTGGCCCTTGTCGAGCTCGGCGACCTTGGCGGTGATGACGTAACCCTCCAGGCCGGAGTTCTCGGCGATCCAGCGCAGCGGCTCGACGGCGGCCTTGCGGACGACCGCGACACCCGTGGCCTCGTCGCCGGTCTTGCCGAGGTTGCCCTCGAGGATCTTCACGGCGTGGACGAGCGCGGAGCCACCGCCGGAGACGATGCCCTCCTCGACCGCGGCGCGGGTCGCGGAGATGGCGTCCTCGAGACGGTGCTTCTTCTCCTTGAGCTCCACCTCGGTGGCGGCGCCGACCTTGATCACGCACACGCCGCCGGCCAGCTTCGCGAGGCGCTCCTGGAGCTTCTCGCGGTCCCAGTCGGAGTCGGTGTTCTCGATCTCGGCCTTGATCTGGTTGACGCGGCCGACGACCTCGTCGGAGCTGCCGCCACCGTCGACGATGGTGGTGTCGTCCTTGGTGACGGTCACGCGGCGGGCGCTGCCCAGCACGTCCAGGCCGACCTGGTCGAGCTTGAGGCCGACCTCCTCGGCGATGACCTGACCACCGGTGAGGGTGGCGATGTCGCCGAGCATGGCCTTGCGGCGGTCACCGAAGCCGGGGGCCTTCACGGCGACGGCGTTGAACGTGCCGCGGATCTTGTTCACGACCAGGGTCGACAGGGCCTCGCCCTCGACGTCCTCGGCGATGATCAGCAGCGGCTTGGAGGCGTTCGACTGGATGACCTTCTCCAGCAGCGGCAGCAGGTCCTGGATGGAGCTGATCTTGCCCTGGTGGATGAGGATGTACGGGTCGTCGAGGACGGCCTCCATACGCTCCTGGTCGGACACCATGTACGGGGACAGGTAGCCCTTGTCGAAGGCCATGCCCTCGGTGAAGTCCAGCTCCAGACCGAAGGTGTTGGACTCCTCGACGGTGATGACACCGTCCTTGCCGACCTTGTCCATCGCCTCGGCGATGAGCTCGCCGACCTGGCTGTCCTGGGCGGAGAGCCCGGCCACGGCGGCGATGTCGGACTTGTCGTCGATCGGGCGGGCCGTCGCGAGGAGCTCCTCGGAGACGGCCTTGACCGCGGCGTCGATGCCCTTCTTCAGGAGGGCGGGCGACGCGCCGGCGGCGACGTTCCTCAGGCCCTCGCGGACGAGCGCCTGGGCGAGCACGGTGGCGGTGGTCGTACCGTCACCCGCGATGTCGTTGGTCTTGGTCGCCACCTCCTTCACCAGCTGCGCGCCGAGGTTCTCGAACGGGTCGTCGAGCTCGACCTCACGGGCGATGGTCACGCCGTCGTTGGTGATGGTGGGGGCGCCGAACTTCTTGTCGATGACGACGTTGCGGCCCTTGGGGCCGATCGTCACCTTCACCGTGTCGGCAAGCTTGTTGACGCCGCGCTCGAGGGCGCGACGGGCGTCCTCGTCGAACTTCAGGATCTTCGCCATGGGAGCGGTTCAGCCCTCTCGGAAAACTTGGGAGAAACGAACGGCGCCCCCAGCGCCCGGTTCATCAAAGGTAGCGGGGGCCAGGGGCGCAGTTCACTGCAATGCTTGGTGCGGGGTTGTCCGGGGGAAGTCCCCGAACGCCCTTACCGGGTGAATTACTTCTCGATGATCGCGAGCACGTCGCGAGCCGAGAGGACGAGGTACTCCTCGCCGTTGTACTTCACCTCGGTGCCGCCGTACTTGCTGTAGAGCACGACGTCGCCGACGGTGACGTCGAGCGGAAGACGGTTACCGTCCTCGAAGCGACCCGGACCCACGGCAAGGACGACGCCCTCCTGGGGCTTCTCCTTGGCGGTGTCCGGGATGACCAGGCCAGAGGCCGTGGTCTGCTCGGCGTCGAGCGGCTGGACCACAATGCGGTCCTCGAGCGGCTTGATGGCAACCTTGGAGCTGGTGGTCGTCACGATCCGACCTCCCCCTTCGGAGATCTCACGGGGTTAACTGTCTGAGGTGGCGACCAGGTGGATCCGTCGTCGCGGGTGCCGGATCTGCCCTGTCGCTATTGGCACTCTCCAGGGGGGAGTGCCAGACCTGAGACTATGACTGCGATTAGCACTCGGTCAAGCGGAGTGCCAAAGGCGTCGGCGTGGCGCGGGCCGAACGGTGCCGGACCGCGCCGAACGGCGGCACCTCAGAGGTAGTTCTCCAGCCGGGCCGGGGTGAAGCCCTCCGCCTGGATGCGCCGGAGCAACCGGAGCGTGGCGTCCGTGAGATTGGGTTCGCCGAAGCCGGAGAGGATGTCGCCCGGCCGGAGCCGGTGCGCGTCGGCCGCCCGGCCGAGGACGATCGCGGCGACCCCGCAGTCGGCGGCGGCGCGCAGGGTGGTGCTGTCGTACCTGCCGTAGGGGGGCCGCAGCAGCCGGGGCCGGATGCCGAAACGCTGTCTGAGCTTGTCCTGCTGTCCGCAGATCTCGGCGCGCTGGCCGGCGTAGGGCAGGCCGCGCAGGGAGGCGTGGTCGAGGGTGTGGTTCTGGACGCTCGCGCCGACCGCGCGCAGCCGGGCGAAGTGCCCGTACCCCGGCCCGACGACACTGTCCGTGAGGAACATGCTGACCGGCAGCCGCAGTTCGCGGACCATGTCGACGAACCGCGGATCGCGCTCGGCGCCGTCGTCGTACGTCAGGAAGACCACCTTGTCGTGGGTGCGCACATGGTCCACGACGGGGGGCAGTCCCGGGCCCGCGGTGCGCGCGGTGGTCCGGGCGGGCGCTTTCGGCGCCGCGGCGAGCGGGGTGGCCAGCCCCCAGCGGCGGTACGCCGACTCCTGCGGGTGCACCCTTTGGGCCGCCTTCTTGCCCAGTCGCTCGATGGGGTCGACGGACTGCGCGCAGCCGGTCAGCAGCACCGCCGCGAGCAGCCAGGCGACGGGCGTCCGCGGCCTCACAGGTAGTCCTCCAGCCGCGCGACCGCGTACCCCTTGTCCGTGACGGTCCTCAGGAAGCGGCGGACCATGTCGGGCATGGTGCCCTTCCAGTCCTTCCGGCCCCGGAAGTGGGTGAGGACGATGTCGCCGGGGTGCAGGTCCTGGTCGCTCTCGCGGTACTCCCAGTGGTCGACGAAGACTTCCTCGTCCCAGATGGGCGCGTACTTGACGCCGCAGTGCTTGGCGGCGCGCAGGGTGTCCTGGTTGTAGTTGCCGTACGGCGGGCGGAAGACGGTCGGGCGCTTGCCGAACTGCTTCTTCATCACGTCCTGCATGCCGCAGATCTCGCGCTTCTGCCGCGCGTAGGACAGGGCGGGCAGATAGGGATGGTGCAGCGTGTGGTTGTTGAGCGTGATGCCGCGGTCGCGCATCTTCCGGAAGTACCCGTAGTCGTCCTTGACCAGGTAGTCGCTGAGGAAGGCGGTGTACGGGATCTTCAGGTCGCTCATCATCCGCAGGAACGCGGGGTCCTTCTCCTCGCCGTCGTCGATGGTGAGGAAGACGACCTTGTCCTTGGTGGGGACGGTCGTGAAGACCGGCGGCAGCCCCAGCTCCTCCTGGTCGTCGACCTCGAACCCCTTGCGGGCCTCGATGACCGGCTTCCTGGCGGGCGGTGCCGGGGGTGTCAGCGGCACCTCGGCCAGCCCCCAGCGCCTGGCGGCGGCGACGCGCCGGGCCTGCGCCACGCGGAGCCGGGTGGCGTACGCGTCGAGGGCGCGGGCGGGGGCCGCCCGGAGCTCGGCCCGCCGGCCGTGGGCCGGCTCGGCGGCACCGGCGCCGGAGCCCGCGCCGGAACCGGAGCCTGAGCCGGAGCCCGACCCCGAGCCGGTCTCGGCACAGCCGGAGACGAGGAGGGCGAGGGCGAGGACGCCGACTCCCCAGCACGCACCGGCCCCGTTTGTGCCGTTTTTATCATTTTGTCGTACGGGTCGCATGGAGCCGGATCCTCCCAGGTCACCGCCCTTACGAGGGCCCCGACACCGCCGCTGGAAGCACACCGTCCACCGACTGGCCCACAATGGCCGGGTGAACGACGTCTCCTTCGCCTCCCTCCTCACCGACGAGGGCCGCGCCCTGCTCGACGAGGTCCGCGCCACCGAACCGGCACAGGAACTGGCCGTCGCCACCCGGCTGCGCCGCGAGCACCCCGCCGAACTCGTCTCGGCGGCCCTCGGACAGGCACGGCTGCGGCAGCGGGCGGCGGCGAAGTTCGGGGCCGAGGACGCCGGACGGATGTTCTTCACCCCGAACGGGGTCGAGCAGTCCACCCGGACGAGCGTGGCGGTCCACCGCGCCGAGCGGCTGCGCGCGCTGGGAGTCCGTTCCGTCGCCGATCTCTGCTGCGGCATCGGCGGCGACGCGATCGCGCTGGCCCGCGCCGGAATCCGCGTCCTCGCCGTCGACCGTGATCCGCTGACGGCCGCCGCCGCCCGGGCGAACGCCGACGCGCTGGGACTCGCGGACCTGATCGAGGTGCGCGAGACCGACGTCACCGAGGTGGACACCTCTTCGTACGACGCGGTCTTCGTGGACCCGGCGCGCCGGGGCGGCCGGGGCCGGATCTTCGACCCGGAGGCGTACTCGCCGCCGCTCTCGTGGGCGGTCGGGGCCGCCGTGAAATCTCCGGTCGCCGCGCTGAAGATCGCCCCCGGCATCCCGCACGAGGCGATCCCCGCCGAGGCGGAGGCCGAGTGGATCTCGGACGGCGGGGACGTGAAGGAGGCGGTGCTGTGGTTCGGCACGGAGCCCGGCCTGGTGCGCGCCACCCTGCTGCCGGGCCCGCGCGAACTGCGCGGACGCGGGCTGCCGGATCCGGCCGTACGGACGGTCGGGCGCTATCTGTACGAGCCGGACGGCGCCGTCATCCGCGCCCACCTCGTCGCCGAGGTGGCCGAGGACCTGGACGGCGGACTGGTCGACGAGACGATCGCCTACGTCACGGCCGACGAACTGCGCCCGACGCCGTACGCCTCCGCGTACGAGATCACCGATCAACTCCACTTCAACGTGAAGAAGTTGAAGGCGCTGCTCCGGGAGCGGGAGGTCGGCGTCCTGACCGTGAAGAAGCGCGGATCGGCCGTCGAGCCCGAGGAACTGCGCCGGAAGGTGAAGCCGCAGGGCCCCCGGTCGGCCACGGTGTTCCTGACGCGGGTGGCGGGTGCCCCGACCATGCTGGTGGGGGCACCCGCGAAGCCGCCTACTGCTGGTGGCGGGTGCTGAGCGGACCGAGGTCCGGCTCCGCGAGGGGCCGCGGCGCCACGCCGGGACGCGCCGCCGGAGCACTCTCGGCCGACCCGGCCGAGGAGTACGAGCTCGCCATCGGCTCCACGCCGTTGTAGTACGGCGCGTACTTCCACTGGCTGCTGCTCGCGCTGATCGCCGCGCCCGCGGAGTTCAGCGCCGTCGTCGACACCGAGCCGGTGCCTCCGAAGACCGCCGCACCGTTGATGTTCGCGGCGCCCTTGACCAGGTAGGACTTGGTCGCGGAGGAGAGGGTGGTGACGTCCGTCCACAGCAGCGGGCCGAACACGTTCATCGCGGCACCCGCCGTGGTGCCGCCGCGCCAGCTGTCGGTGTACGCGAGTGCCACGGTGCCCGGCGCGCCCCACCACATAGTGGCCAGCGCGGCGGCTGTGCCGTCGTGGCCGGTCGCCACCACCGGGTAATAGGTGTACGTGGAGGGCCAGTTGGAGAAGCTCGTGTGGGTCAGCGCGTACTTCGCCGAGGCGCCGACCGGGATCATGTAGGTGTCGTCCGGGTCGAGCGTGTTCAGGTACGACTTGACCGAGGAGGTCAGCGTGTTCCCGTCGTTCAGGACGACGACGGCCTTGCCGGTGGTCCCGAGGGAGCCCGCGGCGGACGCCGCGGCGAGCGCCGAGTGGTAGTCGGTACCGGTCGCGAGGAACACGTAGTCGGGGGCGCTGGTGACGGACTTCGCGACGGCGACCGAGGTCGAGTAGCGCGAGGTGCCCGCCAGCCGCTTCGGGGTGAAGCCGAGCGAGGTGATCTTCGAGGCGACGGAGCCGCTGAGGATCGACGTACCGCCGACCAGGTAGACCGTGGCGCCGGGCTTGAGGACCCGCTTCAGCTCCGCCTGCACGGACGAGGAGACCGAGGTCTCCGGCGTCAGCAGGACCGGGCCGTGCTTCTTGCCCGCGAGGGCGGCGGCCGTCAGCGCGTACGACGGGCTGTCCTGGGAGACCAGCACGGCGGACGAGGCGTTCATCAGGCCCGGCTCGCTCTTGCCGACCGTGTTCCAGGTCCAGCGGGACCCGGCGATGTTGCTGCCGTTGGAGTCGGCGCCCCAGACCCGGAAGACAGTGTTCTTGCGCAGCGGCTGCCACGCGGGCGAAACGCCGCCGAAGGCGAAGGGCTCACCCTCCGTCACCGCGTCCGCGGTGATCGTCATGACGACGGTGCCTTCCTGGGTGCCGGCGCTGACAGGCCGTTCGAAGTGCACGACGAGCCGGTTGCTCGCGGGCGCCCAGGAGGGGGTGTCGTAGTCGCCGGCGTCATCGGTCAGGCGGCGCTCCCCGGTGCCGTCGGTGTTGATCGAGAACAGCTGGCGGTGGCCGTCGACGGTGCGGACGAACGCGACCTTCGTGCCGTCGGGCGAGAGAGCGGGCGAGCGGCCGCCCGGGGCCAGTGTGGTCTGCGTCTGGGTGGTGGCGTCGTAGAGCACGACCGACGGCGTGGTCGTGGTGCACCCGGTGCCGTTGCGCTGGAAGGCCAGGAACTTACCGGTCGCGTCGCCACTCGGCAGGGTGTCGCAGCCGCCACTGGGCAGCAGCCGCACCGGGGTGCCGCCGCCGGCCGGAATGGAGTAGAGCTTCTTGGCCGCGGAGTAGACGATCTTGCGGCCGTAGGTCCAGTACGTCGGGTGCGACGCCGAGGCACCGCTTTCGATGCCCTCGTAGACCTGCGTCTTGGTGGTGCCGGTGGCACTGACGGTGTTCAGCGAGCCGACGTCCTCGAAGACCAGGCGGCTGCCGTCGGGCGACCAGGCGGGCGACTGGTTCTCCGTGCCGCTGGTGATGCGCTTCACGTCGCCGCCCGTGGCGTCGGTCGACGTGATGCCGTTGTTGGCCAGGGCGATCCTGCCGTCGGCCGCCGGCCACCCGGCGACATCGGCCGACGCGCCCGGTGCCAGGGCTATCGCGGTGCCGGCGGCCAGGGCCGTCGCCGCGGTGAACGCCACGAGTCTGTGGCGCGCGGAGATTTTCAAGGGTGTACCCCCCCAGGGTAGGTGCGATGGCTGCCGGACCACGCCTCGCGGGGGCCTACGGGTGAACGGAGAGTGTCATTCCCGCGTACGGCAGCGGCGCCACTGTAAGCCCTTGCCGATCACGTTGGGAACGGAGTTGCCGAACGGGAATCTCACGAACCCCGCAGCTCACGGGCCCGGGCCGCCAGCAGCTCCCGCTCCCGCTCGTTGCGGGCCAGCGCGGCGGCCCGCTCGAACTGCGCCCGCGCCTCCTGCGTACGTCCCAGCCGCGCGAGCAGGTCGCCGCGCACGCTGGGCAGCAAGTGGTAGTCGCGCAGGGCGGGTTCGTCGGCGAGGGCGTCCACGATCTCCAGGGCGGGGCCGGGTCCGTCGGCCATGGACACGGCCACCGCACGGTTCAGCTCGACGACCGGGGAGGGCGTGCGGGCCGCCAGCAGGCCGTACAGGGTGGCGATCTGCCGCCAGTCCGTGTCCTCGTACGTGTAGGCCTGCGCATGGCAGGCGGCGATGGCGGCCTGGAGGGCGTACGGCCCCGGGCTGCCGGTGGCGACGGCGTTGGCGCGGCCGAGCGCGGTGAAGCCCCGGCGGATCAGCATGCGGTTCCAGCGACGGCGCTGCTGGTCCTTGAGGAGGACGGGTTCGCCGGCGGGTCCGGTGCGCGCGGCCGCCCGGGACTCCTGGAGTTCCAGCAGGGCGGCGAGGCCGTGCACCTCGGGCTCCTTGGGCATCAGCTCGGCGAGCACCCGGGCCAGCCGGAGCGCGTCCTCGCACAGCGCCGGACGCAGCAGGTCGTCGCCCGCCGTGGCCGCGTACCCCTCGTTGAAGACGAGGTAGATGACCTCCAGGACGGACCCGAGCCGGGCTTCGCGTTCGGGGCCGTACGGGACCTCGAAGGCGACCCCCTTCGTCGCCAGCGTCCGCTTGGCGCGCACGATCCGCTGGGCGATCGTCGCCTCCGGGACGAGGAAGGCGCGGGCGATCTCGGACGTCGTCAGACCGCCGAGGAGCCGCAGGGTGAGCGCGATGCGGGCCTCGGCGGACAGGACGGGGTGGCAGGCGGTGAAGACCAGGCGGAGCAGGTCGTCGTCGATGTCGTCCGGATCGGCGGGTTCGTCGAGATGGTGCGGCGCCGACAGCGAGAGGTCCCGCCCGACCTCCTCCAGCTTGCGCGCGTAGCGCTCCCGGCGGCGTACGAGGTCGATCGCCCGGTGCTTGGCCGTGGCCATGAGCCAGGCGCCCGGGTTGTCCGGCACGCCGTCCCGCGGCCACTGCTCCAGCGCCGCGACCAGGGCGTCCTGGGCGAGTTCCTCGGCGATGCCGACGTCGCGGACGATCCGGGCGACACCCGCGATGATGCGGGGGGACTCGATGCGGAAGATGGTCTCGACGGCCGTGTCGACACCGCCGGCGGGGGCTGGGGTGGGCTGCTGTTCCACAACCCACCATCAGACACCCACGGCGGCGTCAGGCCAAGGAGACCGCTCAGCCCTCGGCGATCTCCCGCACCTCGCAGGTCACCGTCCAGTGCTCCTCGTGCACCTTCAGGAACCGCTTGGTCCACTCCACGGCCTCGGCCATGTCCTTGCACTGCATGATCGCGTAGCCGCCGACGACCTCCTTGGACTCGGTGAAGGGCCCGTCGGTGACGGACAGGTTTCCACCCGTCCAGTGGACGCGCTTGCCCTGTGCGGAGGGCGTCAGACCCGCGGTCTCGAGCATGACGCCCGCCTTGGTGATCTCCTCGATGAGCTCGCCCATCCGCTGCATCAGTTCGGGGCTGGGGCCCTCGGCGGGCGCGGTGCGCTCGTCGATCTGGACCAGCGACAGGTAGCGGGGCATGGTGACTCCTCGTGTCTGTGGTGCCTCGGAGGCGGGGCTTCTCCCTGCCTCTCACCCGTGCGTCGAACGGGAGACACCGGTTTCGACACCGTCCCCGGATTTCTTTGTTTTCTTTCCCCGGGCGGGGTCAGACGGGTCGATCGCGTCAGTCGGCGAAGTCCTTGAGCTTCTGTGTGTCCAGCGTGAACCCGACCGGATCAGGCAGCTCGATCACCGCTCCGAACGCCCGGGTGGTGAGAGAGCGGTAGACGCCTCCCTCGGGATCGCAGTGCACGGTCACGCTGTCCGTGTCCCGGTCGACGAGGAGGTAGACGGGGATGCCGGCGGCCGCGTATCCGTCGGGCTTCTCGATCCGGTCACGCCGGTCGGCGTCCCGGTCGTGCGAGGTGACCTCGACGACCATCAGGACACCCGCGGGCTCGGACCACTCACCCTGTCCGGCGAAGTACTCCTCGGGCGCCAAGACCCCGTCCGGCTTGGCCCGCCCCTTGCGGTAGGCCTCGACCTTCAGCCCTTGCTCCGGATAGAGGAACAGCTCAGGCCGGTGCTGCATGCACCGCTTGAGGAGCCAGGCGACGATCTCGCCGTGATTGCCGTCCGGCACGGGCTTGACCACGACCTTTCCGTTGATGAACTCCAACCGCACAAGCTCGGGCGCGTTGCAGGCGAGTTCTTCGAACTCCTCGACGAGCATCTGGGGCCGGTCGGCTGTGCTGGGGCTGCGGGTCATGGCGTCGCCTCCTCCCCTCCATCCTGCCCCGGTCGCCGGCGGACCGTGCTGCAAGGTCGTCATGTGCCTGCTCCTTTCTCCATCCCCGTGTTCGTAGGTGCCCCTGCACGCAACGCGGCGCGCAGTCGTCCGGCATGGGCGCGCACCTCATGGGCCGCGAGGGCGGGCCGGCCGCCCCAGCACCCCCCGCACAACCCGCCCCGCAGCGCGTGACCGTCCCCGCCCGGCTCCCCGCACGCCGTGCAGACCAGTTCGTAGCGGGGCGCCGGTGGCTGCGGCTCGGGCCGCGGGGGCAGCTTGGCGAGAAGGCGGGCCCGTACGAAGGCGTACGCGTGCGCCACACGGTCCGGGAGCCCCGCCGTCAGCACCTGGACGAGCTGCGCCTCACCCGCGCCCCGCGCGAACCACTCGGCGGCCTCCCCCTCCAGCGCCGCGCACTCCCCCGCCGAGAGCGTCAGCCGGGCGTCGATCCGGCCGAGCCGGGCCAGCACGCCGTAGGCGGTCGATCGCGCCGCCGCTGCCACGGGCCGCTCGGTCACAGGCGTCTCCCCGGCGAGGAAGGAGTCCCACCAGGTGTCGTCGTGCGCGGTGCGCGAGAAGAAGGTGTGCCAGACCCAGCGGGGGCAGCCGTCGACGGTGACGGGGCGGCGCACCCTGCGCAAATGGCCTGCAGCGGAAAGGTTGTTGAGGGCGGTGGAGAGGGCGCACTGGCCGTACGGGAGGTGCTTGGCGAGGGTCTTGATCGAGAGGTCCGACTCGTCGGCGAGCCGGTCGATGTACGTCGCGATCGATGCCTCGCGTGTGGGCAGATGTGCGAAGTCGCGACCCGTCCGTGGGGTTTGGTCGGGCGCCGACCGTTTTCCGTACCCCGGATTGGCGAGGGGATGGGCGGACGGGCGCGCGGCAGCACTAGGCTGAGTGACAGCCATGGATCGACTCGCTTTCGATCAACGTGGTCAGACCCCCGCGCGGTGCGCCAACACCCACGGGGGTCGAAGTTTTCCCGGCGCACGCTACACGTCTGCCACGCTCCGCCGCGACCCGATCACGAAAAGTCATATCCCCTGGCCCGGACGGCACTTCGGCCGTCGGCAAGGGAGGGTGGGTGGGTTGGACCTCCCACCCAATCCATATAAAAGAGGCTCGAATCCCGGCTCCCGAAGCTCAAGTCCCGCGAGCCGACACCGCGGTGTCACTTGAGCAGTGGCGTCACTTCAGCGAAGCCCACAGATCGCTCGCCTCCGGCTCGTTCGGGATCACGCGGTTGGGGTCCGAGGGAGCCGTCACCACCGGCATGGTGATCGTCGTGACCTCGTCGGAGGGGAGGGACTTCAGGCTCTGGCCGAGTTTCGTCAGCTCGCCGAGCGAGTCCAGACCGGTGTCCGTCGTCAGGCTGCCGGTCACCGCGTTCGCGACGTTGTAGAGCTTGGCCGGGTCGGTGAGCAGGCCGGCCGACGAGATCTGCGCCAACAGGGCTTTTACGAGCTTCTGTTGGAGGCCTATGCGGCCCAGGTCGCTGCCGTCGCCTATGCCGTGCCGGGTGCGGGCGAGTGCCAGCGCCTTCGTGCCGTCGAGGTGGTGCTCGCCGGCGGTGAGGTGCAGATGGCTCTTGTCGTCGTCGATGTCCTCGTCCGTGGTGACGGTGACACCGCCGAGCGCGTCCACCAGGGCCGCGAAGCCGGAGAAGTCGATCTCGATGTAGTGGTCCATGCGGACATCGGTCAGCGACTCCACCGTCTTCACCGCGCAGACCGGGCCGCCGACCGAGTAGGCGCTGTTGAACATCGCGTTGTACGCCACCGCCGTCGTCCCCCCGGAGGAGGTGGGGCAGGCCGGCCGGGTCACCAGGGTGTCCCGCGGGATGCTCACCACGGTCGCGCGGGTGCGCCCCTCGTCGATGTGCACGACCATCGCCGTGTCGGAACGGGCGCCGGAGCTGTCACCGCCGCCGAGCTTCGCGTTCGCCTTGCCGCTGCGCGAGTCGGACCCGAGGACCAGGATGTTGAGGGCGCCGCTGGGAAGCGGGGAGGCGGACGCCGAGGCGGACGCCGGGGACGAGGGCGTCGACACAGCCTTCGCCGGGCGGTCGTCGCCGAGCGCGCTGTTGATGTCGACGCTCTTGATGTTCTGGTTCAGATGCCAGTAGGCCCAGCCCGCCGTGCCGATGCCCAGCACCAGCAGTCCCGCCAGGGTGAGGCCGACGGCCATCAGCACCCGCGACCGCCGGCCCACCGGCCCGACCTCGACCCCGACCCCGTCCCCGATGTCCTTGTGTCCCGTCACGAGGAGGAACGTAAGTCCGAATTATTAGGGGACTGTTAGGGAAAGAGGCTCGAAACGATTTTCTTGGGAGAATCTCACGCTTCTCAGCCTGAACTCAGCCCAGCGCTCAGCCCGGACTCAGCCTGGGACTCAGCCCAGCGTCACCGTGGGCACCGGATTGCTTCCGCTCCAGGAGGCGTTGAACCCGAACGTCACCGAGCCGCCGTCCGGGACGGTCCCGTTGTAGGAGGCGTTGGCGCAGCTCACCGCCGTGCCGGTCTGGGTGCAGGTCGCGTTCCAGGCCTGGGTGATCCGCTGGCCCGCGCCGTACGTCCAGCTCACCTTCCACGACGCCAGCGCGGCCCCGGAACACGCGATGCGCACCTGCCCCGTGAAGCCCGTGTTCCACTGGCTCTGGACGCTGTAGGTCGCCGTGCAGGCGCCCGTGGGCGGCGGTGTCGTGGTTCCGCCGAGCGAGGCCGCGATCGCGGAGTACGCCGGTTTGGGCGCGTAGCTCTCGTCGTACGGTGTCGCCGCGCCGTAGCCCGGGAAGACGTCCGGGATCCAGGAGTCGGAATCGGTGAAGCCCCAGACGGTCACGCCGTAGCAGCGGGTCACGGCGACACAGGCGTCGAACACCGCCTTGTAGTCGGCCGCCTGCTGCGCCAGCTTGGTGCTGTCGGACGGGAGTTGCATCCGGATGTCCAGCTCCGTGATCGCGACATCGACGCCGAGGTCGGCGAAGCGCTGGATGTTCTGCTGGAGGGTGCCGGGTACCTGGCCGAGGATGAGATGGGCCTGGAGACCGACGCCGTCGATCGGGACGCCGCGCTCCTTGAGGGACTTGACCAGGTTGTAGAGGGCGGTGCTCTTCGCGTTGACGCCCTCGACGTTGTAGTCGTTGATGTAGAGCTTGGCGCTCGGGTCGGCGGCGTGCGCCCAGGTCAGCGCCTGGGCGATGTAGTCCGCGCCGAGGCCGTTGTACCAGAGGGTCGAGCGGTAGGTGCCGTCCTCGTTGAAGGGCTCGTTGACCACGTCCCAGGCGGCCAGCTTGCCCTTGTAGCGGGTGACTTCGGTGGTGATGTGGTTCTGGAGCAGGCCGCTCAGCTCGGCGGTCGTCCAGGTGCCGTTCGTCAGCCAGCTCGGGTTCTGACTGTGCCAGACCAGGGTGTGACCGCGTACCTGCTGGTTGTGGGCCTGCGCGAAGGCGACGATCTGGTCGGCCTCGGCCCAGTTGAAGCTGCCCCGGGTGGGCTCGACGGTGCCCCATTTCATGGCGTTGCCCGGTGTCAGCGAGTTGAACTGGGCTCCGGCGATGTCGCCGTACGTTCCCGTCAGCTTGGAGCCGGTGACGGCGGTGCCGATGGCCTTGCCCTTGGCGGCCGCGAGATCGCGCAGCGGGGTGTCCGCGGCGTGCGCCGTCGTACCGGCCGCGAGCAGGGCGCCCACGGTCACGGCGCCGGTGAACAGGGCGGCGACGCGGCGCCGTAAGGAAGTGGTTCCGGGGGTTCGGAAGGTTCTCATGGCGGGTGCCTCCGAAAGTTTCGGTCGTACAACCGATTGACTTCGGAGGAGTGTGGAGGGGGATACCTCACCCGTCAACACTGTCCCTGCGCCAACTTCGAGCCAATCCGGGCGCCTTGGCCGCACAGCCGACTCCGGACCACGCGGACACGCCCGCCCCACGGCTCAGCGCGCACAACACACCGCTTGCCCCTTACCCCTTACCGCGTGCCGCTTGCCGCTCACGCCGGAGGCGCCGCCGTGCTGCTGCGCACCACGAGGCTCGTCGCCAGCTCCATCCTCGTTCCGGCCGACGGCCTTTCCTGGCGGCCCAGTTCGAGCACCAGCTTCGCCGCCGCCTCGGCCATCTCGGTGAGCGGCTGCCGTACGGTCGTGAGCGGCGGACCCACCCAGCGCGCCACCGGCAGATCGTCGAAGCCGACCACGCTCAGGTCCTCGGGAACGCGCAGGCCGAGCTCACGGGCCGCCTCGTACAGGCCGAGCGCCTGGAGGTCGTTGCCGGCGAAGACGGCCGTGGGCCGGTCGGGCACCCGCAGGAGTTCGAGCCCGGCCCGGTAGCCGCTGTCGTGATGGAAGGTGCCGGGGCGGATCAGGGCGGGGTCGACGGGCAGCCCCGCCGTCTCCAGCGCCGCGCGATAGCCGTCGACCCGGGCGCGGCTGCACATCATCCGCGAGGGCCCGGTGATCGCGCCGATCCGGGTGTGGCCGAGCTCGATCAGATGGCGCGTGGCCGCGAGCCCGCCGTGCCAGTTGGTGGCGCCGATGGACGGCACGTCGTCGCCCGGGTCGCCCGCCGGATCCATCACGACGAACGGGACGGATCTGCTGGTCAGCAGCGCCCGCCCGGACTCGTCGAGCCCGGAAAGGACGAGGATCACGCCGTACGGGCGGCGCGCCGCGACCTGGTCGGCCCAGGTGCGGCCGGGGGTCAGCCGGCCGGCGCTCTCGGACAGCACGACGCTCAGCCCCTCGTCCCGGGCGACGTTCTCGACCCCCCGGATGACCTCCATCGCCCAGGCGCTCTCCAGCTCGTGGAAGACCAGGTCGATGAGGGGCGACCGGGTCGCCTCGGCCCTGCGCCGCCGGTATCCGTAGTCGCGCAGCAGCTCCTCGACGCGAGTGCGGGTCGCGGGGGCGACATCGGCGCGGCCGTTGAGCACCTTCGAAACAGTCGGAGCCGACACTCCGGCCTCGCGGGCGATCTCGGCGAGCGTCGCGGTCTGTGTCGACCGCGCGCTCGGCGGTTTCGACCCGTTGTCCCTGCCGGCCGGTGGCGGATTCGACGCGTTCGCGGGAGTCATGGGCCGGATCGTAGCTTCGCCCACCGGAACGTCGAACCCCTCATTGGCGCCAAACACCTCCTCGTAGCCGCTCCGTGTGGCCCGAAAGATTCGCTCCTCACTTCACCCGGACCTCGCACCGCATCCGCCGTCCGGGACCCACCGCCCGCTCGGGTCCGGTCAGCGTCACCGGTACCGCGTACCGGACGTCGTCGTCGGCGCTGGACACCCCCAACCGCAGTTCCAGTTCGCCGGGTTCGACGATCCGCTGCCCGTCGGGTCCGGTGTACGCGGCGAGATCGGCCGGGACCGTGAAGTGGACCTCGGCCGACGCGCCCGCCTCCAGCGGGACGCGCGCGAAGCCGACGAGCCGGGCCACGGGCCGGGCCACCTTGCCGACGGGGTCGTGGAGATAGAGCTGCACGACCTCCGTACCGGCCCGCTCCCCCGTGTTGCGCACGGTCAGCCGCAGCGTCGTCTCGCCGTCCGTCGCGAACACGCGGTCGTCGGCCACCGGCGGCAGCCAGGCGTACGAGGTGTACGAGGTGCCGTGCCCGAAGGGGTACAGCGGGGTCGGGTCGAGGGTGCTCGCCTCACCGCGCCGGCCGAGCGGCGGGGCGAGGTACGTCCACGGCTGGCCCGCCGGGTCGCGCGGCACGCTCACCGGGAGCCGCCCCGAGGGGTTGACCCGCCCGGAGAGGACCCCGGCGACCGCGGGCGCGCCCTCCTGACCGGCGAAGAACGTCTGCACCACCGCCGCGCACCGGTCCGCCCAGCGGCCGAGCGCGTAGGGGCGTCCGGAGAGCAGCACCAGCACGACCGGTGTCCCGGAGGCCAGCGCCTTGTCCACCAACTCGCCCTGACCATCGGGAAGTTCGAGGTCCGCAGCGTCACAGCCCTCGCCGGAGGTGCCCCGCCCGAACAGCCCGGACCGGTCGCCGACCGCGATCACGCACACGTCGGCCCCCACCGCGTCGTCCGTGAACTCCACGCCGGGCAGTTCCGCGCGCAGCGCTTCGAGCAGCGTCGGCACGGCCACGCCCATCGGCACCTCGGGGTGGTCCAGCAGGACATGGCGGGGGAACGTGTAGCAGCCGAGCAGGCCCGCCGGGTCGTCGGCGAGCGGTCCGAGCACCGCGATCCGCCGTGTCTCGGGCCCGAACGGCAGCCCCCCGTCGTTGGCCAGCAGTACGACCGACTCCTCGGCCAACTGCCGTGCCAGTGCGCGCATGTGAGGCGGGTCGAGATCCACCGGACCGTCGGCGGCGGGCGGGGCCCAGTCGGGGTCCAGCAGTCCCAGTTCGCACTTCTGTGTCAGCACGCGCAGCGCGGCCCGGTCCACGGTCTCCTCGTCGAGCGGCCCGGCCCCGTAGCAGCGCACCGCGGGGAGTTCGACGTCGACGCCGGCGGCGAGCGCGAGCGCGGCCGCACCCGCCGGGGAGTCGGTGAGCCCGTGCGCGGACTCCAGGAAGGACACCCCGAAGTAGTCGGCGACGACCGTTCCGGCGAATCCCCATTCCTCTCGGAGGAGTTGGGTGAGGAGTTGGTGGTGGGCGTGGGCGGGCAGTCCGTCGAGGTCGTTGTAGGCGGCCATCACCGAGCGGGCGCCGCCCTCCCGTACGGCCATCTCGAAGGGCGGCAGGATCACATCGGCGAGTTCGCGGGGGCCGATGGAGACGGGCGCGTGGTTGCGGGCGCCGCGCGAGGCCGAGTACCCGGCGAAGTGCTTGAGCGTGGCGACCACGCCCGCGGACTGAAGGCCCTGGACGTAGGCGGTGCCGACGGTCGCCACGAGGTAGGGGTCCTCGCCGATCGACTCCTCCGTACGGCCCCAGCGGGGATCGCGTACGACGTCGAGGACGGGGGCCAGGCCCTGGTGGATGCCGACCGAGCGCATCGAGGCGCCGATCGCCGACGCCATCTCCTTCACCAGGGCCGGATCGAAGGTCGCGCCCCAGGCCAGCGGGGTGGGGAAGACGGTGGCCCGCCAGGCCGTGAAACCGGTCAGGCACTCCTCGTGGGCGAGGGCGGGCAGCCCGAAGCGGTTGGCGGAACGGATGCGTTCCTGGAGGGAGGCGAGGCGGGCGGCGCCCTCTGCGGGCTCGACCGGCCTCGTACCGAAGGGGCGGGTCAGCTGGCCGAGCCCGTCGGGCAGCAGGGCGGCCAGGTCGAGGTCCTCGGACAGGGCGTGCTGTAGGGGGGCCATGTCGCCGCCCGGCGTCTCGTTCGAGCCGGGCCAGACGCTGTAGAGCTGGGCCGTCCTCTCGCTCGGGGTCATCCGGGCGAGCAGGTCGGCGGCGCGGACGCCTGCGGGCAGAGCGGGGTCCTGCCAGAGGTGGGTCATGTAACTCCTCGCATCCGTAAGGGAATCCGGGGCGTCCCGGGCGTCATGGGCGGCGTGGGCATCCCGGGCGACGGGGGCGGCGTGGGTGTCCGGGTGGTCCGGGGGACCCGGGGTGTCCGGGAATCCGCGAGGACCGCGACCGGACCCGTGCGCTGTCTCAGCCCTTCGTCGCGCCGAGCGTGATGCCGCCGATCAGCTGTCGTTCGGCGACCGCGTAGAAGGCCAGGGCGGGTGCCATGGCGAGCACCAGGTAGGCGAAGATGCGGGCCACGTCGGAGGCGTACTGGCCCTGGAACTGCTGGATTCCGACGGGGACCGTCCACCAGGTGGGTTCGCTGAAGACGAGCAGGGGCAGCAGGAAGTTGTTCCAGCTCCCGACGATGGCCAGCACCGAGACCGTGCCGAGCGCGGGGCGGGCCAGCGGCAGCAGGATGCGCCAGAAGAAGCCGAAGGCGGAGCAGCCGTCGAGGGTCGCCGCCTCCTCCAGCTCTCCCGGGATCTCCCGGAAGAAGCCGCGCAGGATGACGATCGTCAGCGGCAGTCCGAACGCCGCCTGGGGCAGGATCACGCCCCAGGGGTTGTCGAGCAGCCCGACGGTGCGCAGCAGGATGAACAGCGGCAGGATCGCCACGGCGAACGGGAACATCAGCCCCATGGTGAAGACGGTGAACAGCACCTCCCGCCCCCGGAAGGCGAACCGAGCCAGCGCGTAGGCGGCCAGCGCCGACACACCCACGGTCAGGACGGCGGTCGCCACCGCGATCAGCGTGCTGCTGCCGACCGCCCGCCAGAACGGGCCGGAGCCGAGCAGCGACGTGTAGTTCGAGGTCACCCACGGGTGCGGCAGGCCGAAGGCGTTGCTGGAGAGCTGGTCGGTCGTCTTGAAGCCGGAGACGAGGGCGAACAGCAGCGGCGTCACCATGACGGCGGCGACCAGCCACAGGACGACGTACACGGGGATGCTGCGCAGCCGTCGGCGGCGTACGACATCCTTCGGCGCGCTCATCGGTTGGCTCGCATGCTGGTGATGGCTCCTTCGGTGTCGCGGCGCAGCACGAAGCGCTGGTAGGCGAGGGCGAAGACGAGGCTGATCAGGAACATCGCCACGCTGATGGCGCTGGCGTAGCCCATCTGGTAGCGCTTGAAGCCGTACTGGAACATGCTGATGACCATGGTTTCGGAGTGATGGTCGGGTCCCCCGGCGGAGATCACCCACACCAGGTCGAAGAGCTGGATGGCGCCGATCACGGACAGGAACACGCTGATCCGCAGGGTCGGTGCGAGCAGCGGCAGGGTGATGTGCCGGAAGCGCTGCCAGGCGCCGGCGCCGTCGATGCGCGCCGCCTCGTGCAGCTCGGCCGGAATGCCCTGGAGGCCGGCCAGGTACAGCATCATGTGGAAGCCGAAGTACTTCCAGGTCATGACCAGGAAGAGGGTCGGCAGCACGGTGTTCTGGCCCGCGAACCAGAGCCCGCCCACGCCGTCGAGACCGATCGAGCCGAGCAGTTTGTCGGCGAGACCGTCGTCCGGCGCGAAGATCATGCCGAACAGCACGCCGGTGATGACCTCGGAGAGGACGTACGGCGCGAAGAACAGCATCCGGTAGACGGCCCGGCCGCGCAGCCGCTGGTTGAGCAGGACGGCCATGGCGAGCGCGAACGGCAGTTGCAGCACGATCGAGAAGACGATGAGCAGGAAGCCGCGCCACAGGTCGCCGAGGAACACCGGGTCGTCGAGCAGCCGGGTGTAGTTGGCGAACCCCACGGAGTCCGAAGGCGCCCCGAAACCGCCCCAGTTGAAGAAGCTGACGTAGAAGGCGTAGCCCATCGGGACGAGGACGAGCAGCCCGAAGAGCGCGAGCGCCGGGACGGTGAAGACGAACGCTCCCAGCCAGGCGCGTACCCGGCGCCGGGCGGGCGGCGTCGCCGTGGGACCGGGGGACCCGGTCACCGGCCCGGAGGGCTTGCCGATGACCGGTGGGTACGTCGAGGTCGTCGAGTGCGTCATCGGGGGGCCGCTAGCTCTTCTCGCTCTTGGCGGTCTGGGTCACCGAACGCGTTACCTGCTCGGGGGACTTGGAGCCGGCGATGAGTCCGGCGACGCTGTCGTTGATCTCCTGGCCGACGGCGGGCGCGTACGCCTGGTCGAGATAGAGCTGGAAGCCGGTGGACGAGGCGAGGGCGTCCGAGACGGCGCTGAGGTTGGGGTCGGTCAGCGCGGAGCGCACGTCCTTGGACACGGGCACCAGGCCGGTCTCCTTGACGAGCTTGGCGGCGAACTCCCGCTCGGCGAAGAACTTCAGGAACTCCACCGCCGCGTCCGGTGCCCCCTTGCGCACCGCGTGTCCGCCGCCTCCGCCGAACACCTCGGTGAGCGCGCCCTTTCCGCCCTCGACGGCGGGGAAGGAGAAGAAGCCGAGGTCTTTGCCTATGCCCTTGCCGGAGTCGTTCTCGACGACGGGCGCCCACTGGCCCATCAGTTCCATGGCCGCCTTGCCGTTGCCCATGGTGGCCGCCTCGCCGTTCGGCGTGGAGTAGGCGGCGCCGAGGAAGCCGTTCTGGAAGGGTTCGAGGGCGACGAGGTCCTTGAGGTGCTGACCGGCCTTGACGAAGCCGTCGCCGGTGAAGTCGGCGTCGGTGGCGGCCTTCTGCATCGCGTCGAGCCCGGCGACGCGCATCGAGAGGTACGCCCAGTAGTACATGCCGGGCCACTTCTCCTTGCCGGCCAGGGCGATGGGCGTGACACCGGCGCTCTTCAGCGCCTTGACCGCGTCGAGATAGCCGGACCAGGTGGTGGGCGGGGTGTCGATCTTGGCCTTCTTGAAGAGCGCCTTGTTGTACCAGAAGCCGACCATGCCGATGTCGAACGGGACGGCGTACGTCTTCTCGTCGAACCGGTAGGCCGCCAGCGCCGCCGGGAGGTAGTCCTTCGTCCAGGAGGAGACCTTGCCGGTCAGGTCCTCGACGAGGCCCGCGTCGATCTGCTGCCGGAGGACTCCGCCGCCCCAGGTGTGGAAGATGTCCGGCAGCTTTCCCGAGGTGGTCAGCGCTGTCATCTTCGCCTTGTACGCCTCGTTCTCCAGCGTGACGATCTTGATCTTCACGTCGGGGTGCGCGGCCTCGAAGTCCTTGGCGCGCTGGGCCCAGATCTTCTTCGCCGGCTGTGTGGTGGTGATGTTCCACCACTCGATCGTGGTCTTGCCCGAGCTGTTCCCGCTGTCGGACGAGCCGCACGCGCTCAGGGCGGCCGCCCCCAGTCCGGTCGCGGCGGAGGCCGCCAGAAACCCACGGCGGGAAAGAGAGGTGTTGCCCAACGCTCGCATCGCACACCTTCCGGAAGAGTGCCGAAAATTATCGGTCGAGTGCGCACGGAAGTTACGGGCGTAGGACAGGTATGTCAACGCTCCTGACAAATATCGGAGTTGAGGGCCCGCAGGCGCCGGACGGGCCGTACGGCCGCGCTCAGGCGGGGGACGGCCCGCGACGGATGCCCCGCGTGGCTGTGCTCAGGCATGGCCGTGCTCAGGCGGACCGCCTGTGTCGGACCGGCCGGGTCAGACGGACCGCGTCGCCGTGCTCGCTCGGACCACCAGTTCGGTGGCGAGTTCGACGCGGGGGGACGCCGGCTCCTCCCCCAGGGCCAGCCGCAGGACCGTACGGGTCGCCAGCTTGCCCATGTCGGCGAGCGGCTGGCGCACGGTGGTCAGCGGCGGGGCCGACCAGCGCACCTCGGGCAGGTCGTCGAACCCCACGACGCTCATGTCCTCCGGCACCCGCAGCCCCCGCCGCCGCAGCGCCTCGATCGCCCCCAGCGCCATCTGGTCGCTCGCGGCGAACAGCGCGGTGGGCGGCTCGGCCAGGTCGAGCAGTGCGTTGCAGCCCTCGAAGCCGGCCGCGTGGTAGAAGTCCCCCGGCACGATCAGACCGTCGTCGACACCGACACCGGCGCCCTCCAGCGCCGCCCGGTACCCGTCCAGCCGCGCCCGCGAGCACATCAGCCGCGGCGGTCCGGCGATGAAACCGATCCGGCGATGGCCGAGGCCCAGCAGATGCTCCGTCGCGGCCATCCCGCCCGCCCAGTTGGTGGCGCCGACGGTCGGCACCTCCAGCGACGGGGAGCCGGCCGGGTCGACCACCACGAGCGGCACCCCGAGCCGCCGCAACTCCTCGTGCAGCCGGGGTTCGAGGACCGAGGTCACCAGGATCACGCCGTCCGAGGCGCGGGCCCGCAGGTTGGTCATCCACTGCCGGGCGGACCCGGAGGCGCCGTGGATCGCGGAGACCACGGTGCCGACACCCGCCGCGTGCGCGACCTCCTCGACCCCGCGGATGATCTCCACGGCCCAGGGGCTGTCGAGGTCGTTGAAGACCAGGTCGATGAGGGCGGCCCGGTCGCCGGGCGCGGACGCCTTGCGCCGGTAGCCGTGGTGGCGCAGCAGGTCCTCGACCCGGGCCCGTGTCTCCGGCGACACGTCGGAGCGGCCGTTGACGACACGCGACACGGTGGGCACCGAGACCCCGGCCTCCCGGGCGATCTCCGTGATCGTCACCTTGTTCTTGATGCTCTCCCGGGCCACTGCGCCCACCTCCGTCGACGTGTCCAAGACTCCCCTACGGTTCCACACACCCGTACGAAACTTTGCAGGAGTCTTCCGGAAAACCCAGGTCGACGGGAAGCCCGGCCGGGGGCGGAGTGACCGGAGGCCGGAAGCGGAGCGGCCCGAGGCCGGGGGCGGAGCGGCGGGGCGGCTCGGCTCAGGCCGCCGTCAGCCCACCGACTCGAAGCGCCACCTGTGCACCGCCCGGGTCACCAACTCCCCGTCGGGCTCCGGCAGTTCGGGCAACTCGGCGTCGTAGGCCGCGTCCCACCAGGTGATGACGAGGACCCGGTCCTGGGGTGCCCGCAGGATCTCCCGCCGCACCGGCTCTCCGGGGATCTCCTGCCCCCGCACCCAGGCGAGCAGTTCCTCGCCCCGGCCGGCGACGGCCCGGGCCTCCCACATCAGCGCGACGCTCACGAGTACAGGTTCTCCTTCGCTACCTCGTGCACGTGATCATGCGTGTGCGCATGCCCGCGCCCCGGCACGTGCGGGTCCGTCACCGGCAGCGACGAGTCCGCGGACAGGTCCCAGTCGGAGGCGGCCCGGTTCCGGGCGACCATCTCGGCGCCCAGCGCGGCGACCATCGCGCCGTTGTCCGTGCACAGCTTGGGGCGCGGCACCCTGAGCCGGATCCCGGCCGCCTCGCAGCGCTCCTGCGCGAGCACGCGCAGCCGCGAGTTGGCGGCCACGCCACCGCCGATCATGAGGTGGTCGACACCCTGGTCCTTGCAGGCCCGGACGGCCTTGCGGGTGAGCACGTCCACCACGGCCTCCTGGAAGGACGCGGCCACGTCACGCACCGGCACGTCCTCCCCCGCCGCCCGCTTGGCCTCGATCCAGCGGGCCACGGAGGTCTTCAGACCGGAGAAGGAGAAGTCGTAGGCCGGATCGCGCGGTCCGGTGAGTCCGCGCGGGAACGCGATGGCCTTCGGGTCGCCCTCCTTCGCGTACCGGTCGATGACCGGGCCGCCGGGGAAGCCGAGGTTCAGCACGCGCGCGATCTTGTCGAAGGCCTCGCCTGCCGCGTCGTCGATGGTCGCGCCCATCGGCCGGACGTCGGAGGTGATGTCGGTGGACAGCAGCAGCGACGAGTGGCCGCCGGACACCAGCAGGGCCATCGTCGGCTCCGGCAGCGCGCCGTGCTCCAGCTGGTCCACACAGATGTGGGAGGCGAGGTGGTTGACGCCGTACAGCGGCTTGCCGAGCGCGTACGCGTACGCCTTCGCGGCCGAGACCCCGACGAGCAGCGCCCCGGCGAGCCCGGGTCCGGCGGTGACGGCGATGCCGTCCAGGTCCCTGGCCGACACCCCCGCCTCCTTCAGCGCCCGCTCGATGGTCGGCACCATCGCCTCCAGGTGCGCCCGGGAGGCGACCTCCGGCACGACTCCGCCGAAGCGCGCGTGCTCGTCGACGCTCGACGCGATCGCGTCCGCGAGCAGGGTGGTACCGCGGACGATGCCGACACCGGTCTCGTCGCAGGAGGTCTCGATGCCGAGGACGAGAGGTTCGTCAGCCATGGGTCTCTGTTCCTTGTACGGAGGCGGAGGGGTCGTGCAGGCGCATCACGAGGGCGTCCACGTTCCCCGGCTGGTAGTAGCCGCGTCTGAAGCCGATGGGCTCGAAGCCGAAGCGCTCGTACAGCTTCTGCGCGCGGACGTTGTCCACGCGGCATTCGAGCATCACCTCGGCGCAGTCGAAGGCGCTCGCGGCCCGCAGCAGCTCGGTGAGCAGCCGGGAGCCGAGGCCGGTGCCCCACTGGTCCCGCCGCACCGCGATGGTCTGCACGTCGCCCAGGTCTCCCGAGGCGGCGAGCCCGGCGTATCCGACGAGCCGGTCGCCGTCGCAGGCGACCAGATAGCGCCGGGTCGCCTGGGGTCCGCGGGAGTGGGCCAGCTCGGACCAGAACATGCCCCGGGACCAGGCGTCGACGGGGAAGAGCTCCTTCTCCAGCTCCAGGACGGGATCGATGTCCCACCAGCGCATCTCGCGCAGCACGGCGGTCACTTGGGGGTGACCACCTTGTAGTTCTTGGGCACCTGGGCGTCCGGGCGGCGCAGGTACAGCGGCCGGGGCGGCTCCGGTTCCTCGCCCGCGGCCAGCTTCTCCGCGGCCAGGGAGGCGAGCGCGGCGGCCGATACGTACTCGGGCGCGCGGGCGTCGGGGAAGGTGTCGGGGTACAGGAGCGCGCCCGCGCCGACGGCGGGCAGTCCGGCGACCGATTCGGCGATCTCGGCCGGGCGGTCCACGGCGGGCTCCGACACCCGGGTGCGGGGGTCGGCGTACCGCGCCCAGTAGACCTCCTTGCGCCGGGCGTCCGTGGCCACGACGAAGGGACCCTCGATGTCGGCCGCGTACGCGAGCCCGTCGAGGGTGCACAGGCCGTGCACGGGCACGCCGAGCGCGAGCCCGAAGGTGTCGGCTGTCATGAGGCCGACGCGCAGCCCCGTGTAGGGGCCGGGGCCGACGCCCACGACGATGCCGGTGACGGCGTCCAGCTTGAGGCCTGCCTCGGTGAGCACCCGGTCGACGGCCGGCAGCAGCAGCTCCCCGTGCCGGCGCGCGTCCACCTGGCTCGACGAGGCGATGACGGACGTGCCGTCGTGCAGGGCGACGGTCACGGCGGGGGTGGCGGTATCCAGAGCGAGCAAGAGCACGCAAACAGCCTACGGCGCCGGAGCCTGACGCAAGGCCGCCCGGGACTCCCGTCCCTCGGCTGCTACCGTCACAGCAAGGACGTACGAAGGTCGAGAGGTGGCGTACAACGTGGCTAGGAGCAGCTCGGGATTCGTGGCCGGGCTCACCGTGGCGGCGATCGCCGCAGTCGGCTTCCTCGCCTTCCAGGCGTCCGCGAACGTTCCGGACACCCTGGGCAAGCCGAGCGCGAGCGTGTCGGCCAAGTCGTCCGTCCCCAAGGCACCCCAGGGCAAGAAGAACCCGAACGCGCTGCCGGCCCTGTCCGGCACCGGTGTGCGGGTCGTCTACTCGACCGCCGACGACCGGGTGTGGCTGGTCGGCGCGGGCAACAAGGTGCGGCGCACCTTCAAGGTCACCCCGGGCACGGTCGACCCGGCCGCCGGCACCTACGCCGTCACGACGCGGGCGGGCTCGGTCACCGGGTCCGACGGGACGCAGATCGAGCACGTCGTACGGTTCACGCTGGTCAAGGGTGTCGTGATCGGTTTCAGCGCCGCGGTGGACGGCTCCACCGATGCCCCGGATCCCGAGAAGAAGCTCGGCGGCATCCGCGCGTCGCGTGCCGACGGCGACGCGATGTGGGCGTTCGCGACCGTGGGCGCGAAGGTCGTCGTGGTCAAGTAACGACGGCTGGCCGCGCCGACGCGGCGCGGCCTCGCGGGACGGCCCGCACGGCCACGATCCACGCCCGGCCACGCCGCCCTCGCGCGGCCCCGCGCGACATCCCGGGACCAGGATCCCCGCACGGGTGCGATCCCGTCGGGCGGCCTCGCGGGACCATGATCCTCCCCCGCCGCAGCGGCGTCAGGCGGCCTTGCGGGGGTGCTCGGTGACGCGCGGCTCACTCAGGGGCGCACGGGGCGGCCTGGACACCGCCTCCGCCGCGGCGCACGCCGCCAGCAGATCCCGCATCGACACCCCGGCCGTCGCGCGCGGCGCCGCCGGCACGTCACGTTCTGAAGCCGGCACTGCGGCCGGCTCTGAAGCCGCCATGGACGCCTCCTCGGGCTTCGGGGGCAAGCGCGGTTAGGTAGACCTAACTACGAAGTGATGTCCATGTGACCACGGCCGGGACGCCGAACGCAATATCTTGCCGACGTCCTGTCGGAACGTTGGCCGAATGTACGAGCGAAAAGGGGCCCGCGCCACGAAATCCGCGCTCAAGCCGAGTTCAGGCCCCGCTCAGACCGCGCTCAGAAGCGCCCGGGCCGCACTCGGGATGCGCTCGGGATGCGCTCAGGCCGCGAGCACGGTCAGATCCGCCGCGGCCCAGCGCGTCCCGAGTCCCGTGACCGTCACGTGCCGCACCTCGTCCGTGGTGTCCCCGACGGCCCGGTGGATGACGACGTGCAGCCGGTCCTCGGTCAGCTCCTCGACCTTGCCCTCGCCCCACTCCACGACGATCACGGAGTCGGAGAGCGAGACGTCAAGGTCGAGGTCCTCCATCTCGTCCAGCCCGCCGCCGAGGCGGTACGCGTCCACGTGCACGAGCGGCGGTCCGTCACCCAGCGAGGGGTGCACGCGGGCGATGACGAAGGTCGGCGAGGTGACCGCGCCGCGGACGCCGAGACCCTCACCGAGTCCGCGGGTCAGCGTGGTCTTGCCCGCGCCCAGCTCCCCGTTCAGCATCACGAGGTCGCCCGCGCGCAGCAGTTTGGCCAGCCTGCGGCCCAACTCCTGCATCTGTTCGGGAGAGTTGACGGTGATCTGCACGCCGACGCCGTCCTGGGCGGGCTCAGCCGGGTTGTGCGCTGCTGCTGGTGCTTCCATAGCCGCCAACGGTAGCCCCTGCCGGCACGGCTCCCGCGCGCATCAGGAGGTCGGCGAGGCGGTCTATGACGACCTCGGGGTGCTCCAGCATGACCAGGTGTCCCGCGTCGGGGACGAGCACCAGTTCCGCGTCCGGCAGCAGGTCGGCGATGGCCTCGCTGTGCTCGCTCGGCGTCACCAGGTCCTTGACCCCGGCGAGGACGAGGACGGGCATCTCGGTGAAACGGGCGAGCGCGGCCGTCTTGTCGTGCTCGGTGAACGCCGGGTAGAACTCGGCGACCACGTCGATCGGCGTGCCCTCGATCATCCGCTCGGCGAACCGCTCGATGGCCGGGTCGACGTCCCGGCTCGCGAACGAGTACCGCTTGATGACCCCGGCGAACAGGTCGGCCGTGGCCCGCCGTCCCCGCTCCACCAGGGCGGCCTGCTGCCCGAGCGCCTTCAGCACACCGGGGAGCACGCGCCGCACGGCGTTGACGCCCGCGACGGGCAGCCCGAAGTTGACCTCGCCGAGTCGCCCCGACGACGTACCGACCAGGGCGACGGCGACGACCCGGTCGCGGATGAGCTCGGGGAACTGGTCGGCGAGAGCCATCACGGTCATGCCGCCCATGGAGTGCCCGACGAGCACGATCGGGCCCTCGGGCACCGCCGCCTCTATGACGGCCAGCAGGTCGCGGCCGAGCTGGTCGATGGTGAGCGGCGTCCGGTCCTCCAGCTGGGCCACGCCCCGCCCGGACCGCCCGTGGCTGCGCTGGTCCCAGTGCACAGTGCGCACGACACCGCGCAGCGCGGCGCGCTGGAAGTGCCAGGAGTCCTGGTTGAGGCAGTAGCCGTGGCTGAAGACGACGGTGACGGGGGCGGGGGCCTTTCGGCCGAAGAGCCTGCGCCGGCGCGGGGCGAGCGAGGCCTCCGGCTCGGCCTCGTCGACCTCGTAGTACAGCTCGGTGCCGTCGTCGGCGTACGCCTTGCCGGGCGTGCCGCGCAGCGTGCCGTACGGGCCGGTGGAGTCGAGGGCGAGGCGCGCCTTCATGCGCATGCCGCGGCCGACCGTGAGCCGCTCGATCGCGACTCCGGCCGCGGCGCCCGCCGCGACCACGCCTATCGCGGCGCCGGCGACTCCGGCCTTGCGCCAGTTCCCGGCGGAGGCGGCGGCCGCCGAGGCCGTGCTCACGACGGCCTCCGCGCTGCTCTCGCTCACGTCCCGCTCCTCTTCGCTCCGGCTGCCGGCTCTCGGCTGTGTTCTGTCGGCTGTGTTCTGCGGCTGTGCGCTGTCGGCCGTGCGCGCTTCGGTCCGGCTCCCGTCCGCCGTGTGCCGCCCGCCGCTCTCCGCTCGCCGGGCCCCGCGCGCCTGTTCGACTAAGGGGTGTTACCCGTCTTGTTCCTCTTTCACATTCACGTAGACGCGTGGAACACGGGTTCCGATGCGCGTGACGATTTCATACGCGATCGTGCCCGCCGCGCGCGCCCAGTCCTCGGCCGTCGGCTCACCGCCGTCGCCGGGCCCGAACAGGACCGCCGGGGCGCCGGGCTCCGGCTCGTCACCGCCGAGGTCGACGACGAACTGGTCCATGGCGACCCGGCCCGCGACCGTACGCCATTTGCCGCCGACCAGGACGGGGCCGGTGCCGGAGGCGTGCCGCGGGATGCCGTCCGCGTAGCCGACGGGGACGAGGCCGAGCGTGGTCTCGCCGGGGGTGATGTAGTGATGGCCGTAGCTCACGCCGTGGCCGGCCGGAACGTGCTTCACCAGCGCGATCGACGCGCTCAGCGTCATCACCGGGCGCAGTCCGAAGTCGGCCGGGGTGCCGAGCTCCGGGCTCGGCGAGATCCCGTAGACCGCGATCCCGGTGCGTACGAGGTCGAAGTGGCTCTCGGGGAGGGTCAGCGTCGCGGGCGAGTTGGCGATGTGCCGCACCTCGGGGCGCGCGCCCTGCTCCTCGGCGTACGCGACCATCTCGCGGAAGAGCGCGAGCTGGGCCTGGATCGAGGGGTGCCCCGGCTCGTCGGCGCAGGCGAAGTGCGACCAGAGCCCGGTGACGGTGATCAGCCCGCGCGCCTCGGCGGCCAGGGCCCCGGTGACGAGCTCCGGCCAGTCGGCGGGCTGGCAGCCGCCGCGCCCGAGGCCGGTGTCGGCCTTGAGCTGCACCCGGGCGGGCGCGCCGACGGCCTCGGCGGCCACCACGACCTCCCGCAGCGCCCACATCCCGCTGACCGACACGTCGACATCGGCCTCGATGGCCTCCGCCCAGGGGCCGCCCGGGGTCCAGAGCCAGCACATGATGCGCCCCGGCAGGCCGGCCGCCCGCAGGGCGAGCGCCTCCTCCGGGGTGGCCGTGCCGAGCCAGGTGGCGCCCGCCTCGCGCGCCGCGCGGGCACACGGGACCGCGCCGTGGCCGTACGCGTCGGACTTGACCACGGCCATCAGGGCCGCGGTCGGCGCGTGGGCACGCAGGGTCCGCACGTTGGCTCGCAGGGCGGCCAGATCGATCTCGGCGCGGGCGCGCAGGGGTGCCGTCCGCGGGTGTGGTGTCTCTGTCATCGCGCCCCAGTCTCTCAGAGCGGCGGGACAGCCTTCCGGCGCCGGTCCCCGGGACGGGCCGGGGACGGCCCCGGGACGGCCGGGGGCCGGTGCCACGGGCCGGTGCTCCGGCACTAGCCGCCGGACCTTCGGCCCCAGACGTAGACGCGGTCACCGGTCCTGAGCACCTTCCAGAGGCCGCGGGCGTCGGTGAGCCGCAGATTGACGCAGCCCATCGAACCGCCGACCGTGCGGATGCTGCCGTGGATGGCGTGGAAGGCCTGCCCGCCGCTGAAGAACTGGGCGTACGGCATGGGGGTGTTGTACAGGGTCGACCAGTGGTTCCGGTGCCTCAGGTAGATCGTGAACCAGCCGGTTCTGGTGCGGTGCCCGGCCCCGCCGCTGCGCATCGGCACCGGCCCGTACAGGACCTTGCCGCCCTGCTGCACCCAGGTGAGCCGACGGGTGAGATCGACGCAGGCGACCCGGTAGGAGCGGGCCGGACAGGCGGGAGAGGCGTCCGGGGCGCTCCGGGCGGAGAGCAGCCGCATACGGGCCCAGGTCAGCGGTCCGGCGAATCCACTGGCCGGCTCGATGCCCTGCTTGATCTGGAAGGCGCGGATGGCCCGGCAGTCGGCCGCCGACTGCTTCCCGTCCACCCTCCGCTTCAGCCACCGCTCGACCCGCCGCTGGTACCGGCCCGTCCGCCCGCCGCACGCCACCGCCGGACGGGCGCCCGCGTCGCCGAACGGCACGTGATCGACCGGCTCGTCCGCGGGCGCGTCCCGCGGATCCCGCGCGTCCTCCCCGGCGGTTGGCGTGTCCACGGCCGGTGGCCGCACCGGGCCGGGGTTCCCGTCCTGCCAGGGCGGACGGGAACCTCTCACCGCGGCGGGCGCCGACGCGCCGACGGAACCGGAGGCGGGTACCGGCGGCGCGGACACGGCCGCCACCGTCCCCGCGGGCACGGCCGCCACCACCGCCAGCAGCACCGCGATCCCCCGGCACACGCTTCGTCTGCTCATCATGAGATCAGCCATACGCAACGACGCGAAGCCCCCGGGTGAGCCGCGCGGAAAGGGTCGCCCGATCTGGGCAACGCGTCCGGGGGGGCCGAGGTCCGGCCCGTCCGGCGCGTGCGGACGACACCTTTCAGACCCGTCCGGCCACCCTCCCCGGCCCTGTGGTCCCTCCGGCCTCCCGGCCCCTTAGTCCCTTAGGGCCCTCAGGCCCCTCAGGCTCTTCAGCCCGAAGCCGGTGCCCGCGCGCAGCGGCTCCCGGGCTCGCCCGGTCAGGAGGCACGTGCGGGAACGGGGCCGCCCGGCGGTCAGTCGCGTACGTCCCGCCACGCCTCCGGGATCGCGGCGGCCACGTCGTGCGCACCGGCGGGCGCTCCGTCCGCCGCGAAGCGCCCCGCGAGCCCGTGCAGATACGCGGCGACGCTCCCCGCGTCGAGCGCGCTCAGCCCCGCCGCCAGCAGCGACCCCGCCAGCCCCGACAGCACGTCCCCGCTCCCCGCGGTGGCCAGCCACGCCGTCCCCGTCGCGTTCACCCGTACCGCCCCGCCCGCGGGATCGGCGACCAGGGTCGTCGCCCCCTTGAGCAGCACGGTCGCCCCGTACAGCCCCGCGAGCTCCCGCACGGAAGCGAGCCGGGCCGCCTCCACCGCCTCCCGCGCGACCCCGAGCAGCGCGGCCGCCTCCCCGGCGTGCGGGGTCATCAGCGTCGGCGCGCTGCGGGCCCGTACGGTCCCCCGCTCGGCGAGCCGCAGCCCGTCCGCGTCCACCAGCACCGGCACATCCGCGTCCAGCACCTCCGCGACCGCCGAGGCGTCGTCCCCGGCGCCGGGGCCCACCACCCAGGCCTGCACCCGGCCCGCCTTCGACGGCCCCGTGTCGGACACCAGCGTCTCGGGAAAGCGTGCGATGACGGCGTCCGCCGCGGGCCCGACGTACCGCACGGCCCCGGCCCCGCCGCGCAGCGCCCCGGACACGGCTAGCACCGCGGCTCCGGGGTAGCGGGCGGACCCCGCGGCGATCCCGACGACACCGCGCCGGTACTTGTCGCTCTCCGCCCCCGGCAGGGGCAGCCGGGCCGCCACGTCGGCGTGCTGGAGAGCCTCCAGATCGGCCGGGTCCGGCAGGTCGAGCCCGATGTCGACGAGGCGTACGGACCCGGCGTACCCGCGCGCCGGTTCGATGAGCAGCCCCGGCTTGTGGGTGCCGAAGGTGACCGTCAGATCGGCGCGGACGGCGGCGCCGAGCACCTCTCCGGTGTCCGCCTCGACACCGCTCGGCAGATCGACGGCGACGACGGCGGCACGGGACGCGTGCGCGAGCTCGGCGAGCCGCGCGGCGTCCGGCCGCAGGCCGCCCTTGCCGCCGATCCCGACGATGCCGTCGACGACGAGGTCGGCCCGCCGCACGAGGGGTTCGGCGGCGGCGGGCGCTGCCGAGGTGCCGCCCGCGGCCAGCAGCGCCGCCAGTCCTCCGGCGTGGGTCCGTTCGGGGGCGAGCAGCACCGCGGTGACGCCGGCGCCGCGCCGGGCGAGCCGCGCCCCGGCGTACAGGGCGTCGCCCCCGTTGTCGCCGCTGCCCACCATCAGCACCACCCGGCGGCCGTACACCCGGCCCAGCAGGTCCGCGCAGGCGGCGGCGAGCCCGGCGGCCGCCCGTTGCATCAACGCCCCCTCGGGAAGCCGTGCCATCAGCTCCCGTTCGGCGGCCCTTACGGTCTCCACGCTGTACGCAGTACGCATGCTGCCGAGTCTCCCGCACCGGCGCACACCGTGCGCCCCGTCCGGAGCGAGCCCTCCCGACCCACCGCGCCCGCCCCCGGCGACGCAGGCACTCCCGGCGCCCACCGCGCCCGCCCCGGCCGGAGCGGGCTCACCCGGACCACCGAACCACCCCGCTGGGGCGCGGGCCCTTCCGGCCGCCGTACCCGCCCCGCCCACAACGGGCTTCCCCGGAACCGCCGTACCGCCCCGGCCACCACCGACCCTCCCGGACCGCCGCACGCCCCGGCCACGACCGACCGTCCCGGACCGCCGAACCGCCGCCCCGACTACCCCTCCGCCACCACCACCGCCGAAGCCACCCCGGCGTCATGACTGAGCGACACATGCCAGGAACGCACGCCGAGTTCGGCCGCCCGGGCCGCCACCGTGCCCTTCACGCGCAGCCGCGGCTGACCGCTGTCCTCGACGAAGACCTCGGCGTCCGTCCAGTGCAGCCCCGCAGGGGCGCCCAGCGCCTTGGCGAGCGCCTCCTTCGCCGCGAACCGGGCCGCGAGCGAGGCGATACCCCGCCGCTCGCCGCTGGGCAGCAGCAACTCACGCTCCACGAAAAGGCGTTCGGCCAGCCCGGGCGTCCGCTCCAGCGACGCCCGGAACCGGTCGATCTCGGCCACGTCGATACCGACCCCGATGATGCTCATGCCCGCACCCTAGAGGGCGGGGCCGTGCCACGGACTCACCCCGCGGCCCCGCTCACTCCACCGTCACCGACTTCGCCAGGTTGCGCGGCTGGTCCACCTCGTTGCCCCGGGCCGTGGCCAGTTCGCAGGCGAAGACCTGCAACGGCACCGTCGCCACCAGCGGCTGCAACAGCGTCGGTGTGGCCGGGATGCGGATGAGGTGGTCGGCGTAGGGGACGACCGCCTCGTCGCCCTCCTCCGCGATGACGATCGTGCGGGCGCCCCGGGCCCGGATCTCCTGGATGTTGGAGACGATCTTGTCGTGCAGGACCGAGCGCCCTCGCGGCGAGGGGGCCACGACGACGACCGGCAGATCGTCCTCGATGAGCGCGATCGGGCCGTGCTTGAGCTCGCCCGCCGCGAAGCCCTCGGCGTGCATGTACGCCAGCTCCTTGAGCTTCAGCGCGCCTTCGAGCGCGACCGGATAGCCCACGTGCCGCCCGAGGAACAGCACCGTGTCCTTGTCGGCGAGGGAGCGCGCGAGTTCCCGTACCGGCTCCATGGTCTCCAGGACCCGCTCGACCTCGCGGGAGATGCGGGACAGCTCGCGGATCACGGCCTGGATCTCGTCGCCCCACTTGGTCCCGCGCACCTGGCCCAGGTACAGCGCCACCAGGTAGCAGGCCACCAGCTGGGTCAGGAAGGCCTTGGTGGAGGCGACGGCGACCTCGGGTCCTGCGTGCGTGTACAGCACGGCGTCGGACTCGCGCGGGATCGTCGAGCCGTTGGTGTTGCAGATCGCCAGCACCTTGGCGTCCTGGTCGCGGGCGTGCCGCAGCGCCATCAGCGTGTCCATGGTCTCGCCGGACTGCGAGATCGCGATGACGAGCGTACGGCGGTCCAGGATCGGGTCCCGGTAACGGAACTCGCTGGCCAGCTCCACCTCGCACGGGATGCGCGTCCAGTGCTCGATGGCGTACTTGGCGATCATCCCGGCGTGGAAGGCGGTCCCGCAGGCGACGATGACGACCTTGTCCACCTCCCGCAGCACCTGGACCGGGATGCGCACCTCGTCGAGCGTCAGCGAGCCGGCCGCGTCGATCCGGCCCAGCAGGGTGTCGGCGACCGCCTTGGGCTGCTCGGCGATCTCCTTGAGCATGAAGTAGTCGTAGCCGCCCTTCTCGGCCGCCGAAGCGTCCCAGTCGACGTGGTACGAGCGGACCTCGGCGGGGCTGCCGTCGAAGCCGGTGACGGTCACGCCGTCGCGGCGCAGTTCGACCACCTGGTCCTGCCCCAGCTCGATCGCCGACCGGGTGTGGGCGATGAACGCCGCCACGTCCGAGGCGAGAAAGGCCTCGCCCTCGCCGACGCCGACCACCAACGGCGAGTTCCGGCGCGCCCCCACGACCACGTCCGGATCATCGGCGTCCACCGCGACCAGCGTGAACGCGCCCTCCAGACGCCGGCACACCAGCCGCATCGCCTCCGCAAGGTCCGCGCACGAGGAGAACTCCTCGGCGAGCAGATGGGCGACCACCTCGGTGTCCGTCTCGGAGGCCAGGTCGTGGCCCCGGTCGGCCAGCTCGGCGCGGAGCAGGGCGAAGTTCTCGATGATGCCGTTGTGGACGACGGCGACCCGGCCCGCGTTGTCGAGGTGCGGATGGGCGTTGGCGTCCGTGGGTCCCCCGTGGGTGGCCCAGCGGGTGTGCCCGATCGCCGTCGTTCCGGCCGGCAGCGGCCGGCTGCCCAGCTCCTTCTCCAGGTTGACCAGTTTCCCGGCCCTCTTCGCGACGGCGAGTCCCCCGTCCGCCAGGACGGCGACACCCGCCGAGTCGTATCCCCGGTACTCGAGTCTCTTCAGTCCGGCCATCACGACGTCGAGCGCCGACTGCGACCCCACATAACCCACGATTCCGCACATGGCGGCAGCGTACGGTCCCCCGCCCGTCCGAATCAGGCTTAGCGTGCCCGATATCGGAAATTCTGGCGCCCTTAACGGCGGCCGCGGGGCTCCTCGGCTCCGTCCGGCGTCACCCGGCGTGACGGACCCCACCCTCCATCCCGTCCATACTCCCGTAACAATGGACTGTGATCTCTCCGGTCTCCCCGTTGCCGCGGAGCGCCCACCGGTCCAAGCCGGAGGCGACTCCCTACGTCGATCTCACTCGTGCCGAGTGGAGCGCGCTGCGTGAAAAGACGCCGCTCACGCTGAACGCCGAGGAGCTGGAGAAGCTGCGCGGCCTGGGCGATGTCATCGACCTCGACGAGGTGCGGGACATCTACCTGCCGCTCTCCCGGCTGCTGAATCTGTACGTCGGTGCCACCGACGGGCTCCGAGGCGCTCTGAACACCTTCCTCGGCGAGAAGGGCTCGCAGTCCGGCACGCCGTTCGTCATAGGCGTCGCCGGTTCCGTGGCCGTCGGCAAGTCCACGGTCGCCCGGCTGCTCCAGGCGCTGCTCTCCCGCTGGCCCGAGCACCCCCGCGTCGAGCTGGTCACCACGGACGGCTTCCTGCTCCCCACCAAGGAACTCGAAACGCGCGGGCTGATGTCCCGCAAGGGGTTCCCCGAGTCGTACGACCGCCGGGCCCTGACCCGATTCGTCGCCGACATCAAGGCGGGCAAGGACGAGGTGACCGCCCCCGTCTACTCGCACCTGATCTACGACATCGTGCCCGGCGACCGGCTCACGGTCCGCCGCCCCGACATCCTCATCGTCGAGGGCCTGAACGTGCTGCAGCCGGCCCTGCCCGGCAAGGACGGCCGCACGCGGGTCGGCCTCGCGGACTACTTCGACTTCAGTGTGTACGTCGACGCCCGCCCCGAGGACATCGAGCGCTGGTATCTGAACCGGTTCCGCAAGCTCCGCGCGACCGCCTTCCAGAAGACCGACTCGTACTTCCGCAAGTACACCCAGGTCTCGGAGGAGGAGGCCCTCGACTACGCCCGTACGACCTGGCGCACCATCAACAAGCCCAATCTGCTGGAGAACGTGGCCCCCACCCGTGGCCGGGCGACCCTCGTCGTGCGCAAGGGCCCGGACCACAAGGTGCAACGCCTGAGCCTGCGCAAGCTGTAGTCCCGTACGGCCGTCCCGTACATACGACTAGTCTGCGGCCATGCTGCACCTGCGCCTGATCACTCCCGCCGACCGGACCGACGACGTGGTACGTCTCATCGAGAAGACGGTCGGCACCACGCACCTCGTCGTGCTCCCGGGTGCCGCCCGCAACCCGGTCGGCGATGTCGTGATGTGCGACGTCGCGCGCGAGGCGGGCGACGAACTCATCGGCGCGCTCCGGGAGTCGGGGCTCGACCGGACCGGATCGATCGCCGTCGAGACCATCGAGCTCTCGCTGTCGAAGCGGGCCGACAAGGCGGAGGAGGAGGCACCGGGCGAGGGCGCGGACGCGGTGCTGTGGGAGCAGCTGCGGGACGCGACGCACGAGGAGTCGACGCTCAACGTCACCTATCTCGCGTTCCTCACCGTGGCCACGATGCTGGCGGCCTGCGGTGTGATGCTCGACAACGCGATCCTGATCGTCGGCGCGATGGCCGTGGGCCCGGAGTTCGGACCGCTGGCGGGCATCTGCACCGCGCTGGTGCAGCGCGCCCCGTATCTCGTGTGGCGGTCGCTGTGGGCACTGCTGGCCGGTTTCGCCGCGGCGATGGTCATCACCGCGGGCTTCAGCTGGCTGATGGACGTCTTCGGACTGTTCGAGAAGTCCATGGTGGAGGCGCCCCGGCCGAACACGGCCTTCATCTGGAAGCCGGACTGGATGTCGTTCGTGGTGGCGTTCCTCGCCGGCATCGCCGGGGTGCTGTCCCTCACGTCCGCCAAGTCGGGCGCCCTGATCGGCGTCGCGATCTCGGTGACCACGGTCCCGGCCGCCGCGAACGCCGCCGTGGCCCTCAGCTACACGGACTACGCCCAGACCTGGGGATCCACCAAGCAGCTGCTGTTCAACCTGCTCGGCATCGTGGTCGCCGGCACGCTCACCCTGCTCGCCCAGAAGTGGTTCTGGGCGATGCAGCGCAGGCGCCAGGTCGTCCGGCCGGACCTCGCCCGGTAACGGGCCGCCCGGCGAAGACACCGCCGCGGACAGCCGTGAGGCCCGGCACCCCTGGGGTGCCGGGCCTCACGGATGCAGGCGGAGGGACTATCCGAGCGCCGACTTCACGGCGTCGGCCAGCCGGGCGGCCACCGAGCGGGCGTGGTCGATGTCGGCGGCCTCGACCATGACGCGGACGAGCGGCTCGGTGCCGGAGGGGCGCAGCAACACCCGTCCGGTGGTTCCGAGTTCACGCTCGGCGTCGGCCACGGCGCCGGCCAGTTCGGCGGAGGTGTTCACCCGCGACCTGTCGACGTCGGGCACGTTGATGAGGACCTGCGGCAGCCGCTCCATGACCGAGGCGAGGTCCCGGAGCGTACGGCCGGTCTGCGCGACCCGGGCGGCGAGCAGCAGGCCGGTCAGCGTGCCGTCGCCGGTGGTGGCGTGGTCGAGGATGATGACGTGCCCGGACTGCTCGCCGCCGAGGGCGTAGCCGTGCCGCTTCATCTCTTCCAGGACGTAGCGGTCGCCGACCCCCGTCTGGACGAAGGCGAGGCCCTCGCGCTCCATGGCGAGCTTGAAGCCCAGGTTGGACATGACCGTCGCGACAACGGTGTCGGAGCGCAGTGCGGAACGCTCCCGCATCGCCAGCGCGAGGACGGCCAGGATCTGGTCGCCGTCGATCTCGTCGCCCGTGTGGTCCACGGCGAGGCAGCGGTCGGCGTCGCCGTCGTGCGCGATGCCGAGGTCGGCGCCGTGCTCGACGACGGCGGCCTTGAGGAGCTCCAGGTGGGTGGAGCCGCAACCGTCGTTGATGTTGAGCCCGTCGGGCTCCGCGCCGATCGTGACGATCTCGGCACCGGCCCGCGTGAAGGCCTCGGGCGAGACACGGGCGGCCGCGCCGTGCGCCTCGTCGAGGACGACCTTCAGACCGTCGAGGCGGTTCGGGAGGACACCGATGAGGTGGGCGACGTACTGGTCGAAGCCCTGGTCGTAGGAGTTGACCCGGCCGACGCCGGAGCCGGTCGGACGGTCCCAGGGAGCGCCGGTGCGGTGCTCCTCGTAGACGCCCTCGATCCGGTCCTCCAGCTCGTCGGCGAGCTTGTGCCCGCCGCGGGCGAAGAACTTGATGCCGTTGTCCGGCATGGCGTTGTGGCTGGCGGAGAGCATCACACCGAGGTCGGCGCCCAGTACCCCGGTGAGGTGGGCCACCGCCGGGGTGGGCAGCACACCGACGCGCAGGACGTCCACGCCGGCGCTGGCGAGGCCGGCGACCACGGCGGCCTCCAGGAACTCCCCGGACGCGCGCGGATCCCGCCCGACCACGGCCACGGGCCGGTGGCCTGCGAACGTGCCCGCCTCGGCGAGTACGTGTGCCGCTGCCACGGAGAGCCCGAGCGCGAGCTCGGCCGTCAGATCCGCGTTGGCGACACCGCGCACGCCGTCCGTGCCGAAGAGTCGTCCCACTTGTCCTCCTGAGAAAGCTTCAGAGTACGGAAGTCCCCCGCAGAATACGGAGGCCATCCGATCACATGAGCCTTTGAGCACCTTGTGCCGTTATACGCCCAACCACTGTGATAAACGAACGCCCCGGCGGCACTGTGGCGTGCCGCCGGGGCGTTCGGAGCTACGCGTACATACGCGCAGAAGCAAGCAGCGAAGATTAACGCTTGCTGTACTGCGGGGCCTTACGGGCCTTCTTGAGACCGGCCTTCTTGCGCTCGACCGCACGGTCGTCGCGCTTGAGGAAGCCGGCCTTCTTGAGGGCGCCGCGGTTGTTGTCCACGTCGGCCTCGTTCAGCGCACGGGCCACGCCGAGGCGCAGGGCACCGGCCTGACCCGAGACGCCGCCACCCGAGATACGGGCGATGACGTCGTAGCGGTTGTCGAGCTCGAGCACCTTGAAGGGCTCGTTGACTTCCTGCTGGTGCACCTTGTTGGGGAAGTAGTCCTCAAGGGTGCGACCGTTGATCTTCCACTTGCCGGTGCCCGGGACGATCCGGACGCGGGCGATGGCGTTCTTGCGACGGCCCAGGCCGGCGGCCGGCTGCGGGTCGCCGAAGCGGCCGGCGAGGGACTCCGAGGTGTACTCGCCCTCGACGGGGACCTCGGACTCGCTGGTGTAGCTCTCGATGTCGACAAGCTCGGTCTCAGTCTCTTCGACCGGCTGCTCAACGGTGGTCTCGGCCACGATTCTCCTCAGATTCTTTTTCGTCTTAGGGGGTGGCCGGAACTACTGCGCGACCTGGGTGATCTCGAACGGGACCGGCTGCTGCGCAGCGTGCGGGTGGTTCTCGCCCGCGTAGACCTTCAGCTTCGAGAGCACCTGACGGCCCAGGGTGTTCTTGGGAACCATGCCCTTGATGGCCTTCTCGACGGCCTTCTCGGGGTTCTTCGCCAGCAGCTCGTCGTAACGGACGGAGCGCAGACCACCCGGGTAACCGGAGTGGCGGTACGCCAGCTTCTGGGTCTTCTTGTTGCCGGAGAGGTGCACCTTGTCGGCGTTGATGATGATGACGAAGTCACCAGCGTCGACGTGGGGCGCGTAGATCGGCTTGTGCTTGCCGCGCAGAATGTTCGCAGCAGTGGTCGCCAGACGGCCCAGGACGACATCCTGGGCGTCGATGACGTACCACTGGCGAGTGATGTCGCCGGGCTTGGGGCTGTACGTACGCACGGTCGTAGCCTTCGCTTCTTCAGTGAGTGGGTCCTGACATGGCCACCACGGACGATCACGACAGCCCTGACCGCACTGCGGTGACGCATACCGCGTGCTGGTCGCTGGTCATCAGCCCCGGTGGACCGGTGTAAGGGCCCCTCACGTGAGAATGAGCAAGCCAATACACATAACGAACTGCAAGCTTACCCGCGGTGGCCCGGAAGGGTCAAAACGCGAGTGCTCACACCCCCGTGACCCGTCGTCCCTGTCGCGGAGCGACGAAGTGGTCGGGGCCGCCGAGCGGCAGATGCCGGGGGCGCCGAAGCGCCACCGATGCAGTCAATACACACAGGGTAAAGCAGTCACGGAAGGAACGCCGGGTCACCGGTTCCAGCCCGGGCCAGTCGACACCCGGCGTCTGCGACACCAGCGCCATCCAGAACCACGGCCTCCGGGCCACCGAGCCGGGGTACGGCAGCCCCGCGAGCAGCAGCGGCACCACGGCCGGCAGACAGTGGTCGTACGACGGCCGGGACACCAGGAACGCCGAGAGCATCAGCAGCACCGCGGTCCCAACAAGCCGCAGCGGCCCGGGAACACCGCGCGACCAGCGGTGGTACGCGCCCAGGACCCCGGCACCGGCCGCCGCGCCGGAGAGCGGGACCGCCACCCACGACGGCACCCCGAGCCGCGGCAGCACGGCCACCGGAGAAGCCTCGTAAAGACGTACGAATTCATCGTGGCCGCGCAGCAGGAACGGCAGCGTCCGTGTGACGAATCCCGCAGGATCGGGCATCAGCAGCGCCGCCCCGCCGGACGCCACGGCCGGCACCAGGACCACCGCGGCCGGCCCCCGCCATCGGCGGGCGAAGACGAAGAGCAGCGCCACCGGCGCAAGCAGCGGCTTGAGGGCGAGGGACGCGCCGATGACCACGCCGGACCACCCCCACCGAGGTGCCGCGGGCGACGCCCACGACGTGCGCGGACAGCACCACGACCGACACCGTCCACGCGTGCCAGGAGGCCCGACGTACCAACCACCCGGAGATGTCACTTTTGCCCGCACGCATTCAGATCACGCTAGGGGCTCAAGTGACCGGTGGAGCGGACCGGCACCCCCCAACGCACGTCTAAGATGCGGCGCATGAGTTATGGGCAGGGTGGGCAGGGGCAGCCCCCGTGGGATCCCTGGAAGCCAGGGTCTCAGCAACCGCCTCAGTGGGGCAATCAGCGATCCGGCGGGAATCCCGACTGGGCTGCGCTGGCAGAGGCTTCCGAAACGCGCAACAAGCGCCGCAAGGTGTTGTTCATCGTGGGCGGGGCGTTGGCCACCGTCGCGGTCGGCGCGGCCGTCGCCATGGCCGTCGTCAACGCGAACGGGAACAACCAGGCGTCGAACCAGCCGTCCAATCTCCCCGCCGCCTCGGACATCCCGAGCTCCAGCACGGCGCCGGCACCGTCCTTCGAGCCGACCTCGGCTCCACCGCCGCTGGATCCGAAGGAGTTCATATCCAGCGCGCAGAAGGACACGGCACCGCTGAGCCCGGACATCCTCTTCCCCGGTACGCAGCTCACCATGGGCAACCGCGTCTACCGCAAGGGTCCGACGTCCGAGACGAAGAACTGCGCCTCGGCCGCGAAGGGCACGCTCCCGCCGGTCCTCACCAAGGACGGCTGCACGCGCTTCCTGCGGGTCACCTACATCAAGGACGGTGTGGCGGTGACGGTCGGCGTCGCGGTCTTCGACACGGAGGCCAAGGCGCTCAAGGCCAAGGGCGACGCGGACAAGAAGAGCATCATCGCCTCACTCCCCGGCAACGGCATCAAGTCGTTCTGCGACTCGGCCGTCTGCCGTTCGACCACCAACTCCTACGGCCGTTACGCCTACTTCACCATCGCCGGTTTCACCAACGGCAAGGACGTGACGACGAAGGACACCCAGGTGTTCACGACCGGCGACGACCTCGCCGAGTTCGCCTTCCGGCAGATCCGCCGCCGGGGCGAGGCCCAGGCGTCGGCCGCGGCCAACCAGTAGCGGCCCCGGGCGGCGTCCGGGACCACCGGCCGCCGCCCCGGGTGCTAGCAGGTGTCGCAGCCCGGCGCACCCGGCAACGTCCGCCTGTTCCGCGCCTCTTTGTTCCGTGCGGCCAGCAACTCGTCGGCCGGGTAACCGACTTCTTCGAGCGTCAGCCCGTGCGGCCGTACGACATGAACGGCCGAGTCCCGTACGCCGGCGGCGAGCACCTTCCCCGGCCAGTCGGGCCCACGGTGCCCGTCCCCCACGAACAGCAGAGCCCCGATCAGCGACCGCACCATGTTGTGGCAGAAGGCGTCGGCCCGCACGGTGGCGGTGATGACGCCGTCCTCCCCGCGTACCAGGCTCAGTTGCTGGAGCGTACGGATGGTCGTCGCGCCCTCGCGCTTCTTGCAGTAGGCCGCGAAGTCGTGCTCCCCCAGCAGCCGCCCGGCCGCCTCGTTCATCGCGTCGACGTCCAACGGCCAGTCGTGCCACAGGACATGACTGCGCAGCAGCGGGTCGACGCCGCCGGGTTCGTCGGTGACGCGGTAGGCGTAGCGCCGCCAGATCGCCGAGAACCGCGCGTTGAAGCCGGCCGGCGCCTCGGTGAGGGTCCACACCCGTACGTCCTTCGGCAGCCTCCCGGCCAGCCGCTTCAGCAGCTTCTCGCGGTGCTCGGCCCACAACTCCTCGGGCAGGTCGACATGGGCCACCTGGCCGCGCGCGTGCACCCCGGCGTCGGTCCGCCCGGCGACGGTCAGCTCGTACGTGGTGTCCTTCGTCCGCGTCACCGTCCGCAGCGCGTCCTCGATCTCGCCCTGCACGGTCCTGCGCCCCCCGGCCTGCTTGGCCCACCCGGAGAACTCGCTCCCGTCGTACGACAGAGCCAACCGCACCCGTACGAACCCGGGCTCCGCTTCGTCACTCACACCTAGATCCTCTCAGCACCGGGCTTCTGCCCGGCAACGCGAAAGCGGGCCCGCCCCCGAAGGGACGGACCCGCTCACAGCAAGGCAGTGCCTCAGGCGTCCTTCGACTCCTCGGCGGGAGCCTCAGCGGCGTCCTCGACCTTGGTGTCCTCGACCTTGGCCGGGGCCTCGGTCTCCTTGACGGCACGCTTGGTGGCAGCCTCGGCCTCACCGGTGGCCTGCTGGGCCACGGTCAGGGCCTCCACCAGCTCGATGACAGCCATGGGCGCGTTGTCGCCACGGCGGTTACCGATCTTGGTGATACGGGTGTAGCCACCCGGGCGGTTCTCGTAGCGCGGGCCGATCTCGGTGAAGAGCGTGTGCACGATGCTCTTGTCCGTGATCACCGAGAGCACCTGACGGCGGTTGTGAAGGTCACCCTTCTTCGCCTTGGTGACCAGACGCTCCGCGTAGGGACGCAGGCGACGGGCCTTGGCCTCGGTGGTGGTGATGCGGCCGTGCTCGAAGAGCGACTTCGCGAGGTTCGCGAGGAGCAGCTTCTCGTGCGCGGCGCTGCCGCCCAGACGGGCACCCTTGGCGGGCTTCGGCATGGTTTCTCCTAGGTGTCTGCCCCGGCCGTATCAGGTACCGGGGACAGTGTCCGAGCGGGCGATTGCCCGTCGAAGATCCGGGGTCCCGAAGGACCCCGGAGGACGGAAGCCGTCCCAGTACTGGCTCAGTACTGCTCGGTCTCCACGAAACCCGCGTCCGCGTCGTCGTCGGCGCCGAAGGCGTCGGCGGCGGCGGTCGGGTCGAATCCGGGCGGGCTGTCCTTGAGGGCCAGGCCCATGCCGGCCAGCTTCGCCTTGACCTCGTCGATGGACTTCGCACCGAAGTTGCGGATGTCCAGGAGGTCGGCCTCGGAGCGGGCGACGAGCTCACCCACGGAGTGGATGCCCTCACGCTTGAGGCAGTTGTACGAGCGGACCGTGAGCTCCAGCTCCTCGATCGGCAGCGCGAGATCGGCGGCAAGGGCGGCGTCCGTGGGGGACGGGCCCATGTCGATGCCCTCGGCGTCGATGTTGAGCTCGCGGGCCAGACCGAACAGCTCGACCAGGGTCTTACCGGCCGACGCCATGGCGTCACGGGGACGCATGGCCTGCTTGGTCTCGACGTCGACGATCAGCTTGTCGAAGTCGGTGCGCTGCTCGACACGGGTCGCCTCGACCTTGTACGTGACCTTCAGCACCGGCGAGTAGATCGAGTCGACCGGGATGCGCCCGATCTCCTGACCGACCTGCTTGTTCTGAACGGCGGAGACGTAGCCGCGACCGCGCTCGACGGTCAGCTCCATCTCCAGCTTGCCCTTGCCGTTGAGCGTGGCGAGGACGAGGTCGGGGTTGTGGACCTCGACACCGGCCGGGGGCGCGATGTCGGCGGCGGTGACCAGACCCGGGCCCTGCTTGCGCAGGTACATCACGACCGGCTCGTCGTGCTCCGAGGAGACGACCAGCTGCTTGATGTTGAGGATCAGGTCGGTGACGTCCTCCTTGACGCCCGGCACGGTGGTGAACTCGTGCAGGACACCGTCGATGCGGATGCTGGTGACAGCAGCGCCGGGGATCGACGAGAGGAGGGTGCGGCGCAGGGAGTTGCCGAGGGTGTAGCCGAAGCCCGGCTCCAGCGGCTCGATCACGAACCGGGAGCGGAATTCGTCGACGACCTCTTCGGTCAACGAGGGGCGCTGAGCGATCAGCATGTGTGGATCAATCCTTTTTTTCGTGGACGCCCGCTATTTGACGCCCGACGGAACCGCGCCTCGCGAGAGGCCGGGTATAGCAAGGGTACGGGCGATACGGCCCTTTTACGGAGCCGTACCGCCCGGAAACCTCGAACCGACACGTGGCCGTCGAGGACGACGACCGAGCGGCCGTGCGTCAGACGCGGCGGCGCTTCGGCGGACGGCAACCGTTGTGCGGGGTGGGGGTGACGTCCTGGATGGAGCCGACCTCGAGGCCAGTGGCCTGGAGGGAGCGGATCGCGGTCTCGCGACCGGAGCCCGGGCCCTTCACGAAGACGTCAACCTTGCGCATGCCGTGCTCCTGCGCGCGGCGGGCGGCCGACTCGGCGGCCATCTGCGCGGCGAAGGGGGTGGACTTGCGCGAGCCCTTGAAGCCGACGTGGCCGGCGGAGGCCCAGGAGATCACGTTGCCCGCGGGGTCCGTGATCGAGACGATGGTGTTGTTGAACGTGCTCTTGATGTGAGCGTGCCCATGAGCGACGTTCTTCTTTTCCTTGCGGCGCACCTTCTTGGCAGCGCCCTGACGACCCTTGGGGGGCATCTATTTCTCCTACGGGGAGGTGGTCGGTCCTACAGCGAAGACCGCTGGTGAAGCGTTGTCCGCTGAGGACTACTTCTTGCCCGGCTTCTTCTTGCCGGCGATGGCGCGACGCGGGCCCTTGCGGGTACGAGCGTTCGTGCTGGTGCGCTGACCGTGGACGGGCAGGCCACGACGGTGACGCAGACCCTGGTAGCAGCCGATCTCCACCTTGCGGCGGATGTCGGCCTGAACCTCGCGACGGAGGTCACCCTCGGTCTTGATGTTGGCGTCCACGTACTCGCGGATCTTGACCAGCTCCTCCTCGGAGAGGTCACGAACGCGCGTGTTGGGGTTCACGCCAGTCTCGGCCAGCGTCTGCTGGGAAAGGGTCCGGCCGATGCCGAACACGTAGGTGAGGGCGACCTCCACACGCTTTTCGCGCGGGATGTCAACACCGGAAACGCGTGCCATTCAATGGCTCCAGTTGTCGTTCGGAGGTCTTCCGCAGAACCGGATCCCGCCCGCCGTCGTCCCCAGATCCGAAGGATCGGGAATTCGGTACGGGCCGGGTCCCCGGCCTCCGACCGGGGGTGTCAGGACTGATGAGACTCAGCCCTGGATCCTGCGTATGAACATGTACTACTGCGTCGCGCGAAGTATCTGCGGGTGCAGAAGGTGCGGTCGTGCGTCAGCCCTGGCGCTGCTTGTGGCGCGGGTTTTCGCAGATGACCATGACCCGACCGTGACGGCGGATCACCCTGCACTTGTCGCAGATCTTCTTGACGCTCGGCTTGACCTTCATTAGGTGAGGTTCTCCGGGTCAGTGCCACCCCCCGCGTACCCGGAACCGGGAACACGGAGCAAGGCAAGATCTACTTGTAGCGGTAGACGATCCGGCCGCGCGTCAGGTCGTACGGAGACAACTCCACCACGACCCGGTCGTCAGGGAGGATGCGGATGTAGTGCATGCGCATCTTGCCGCTGATGTGCGCCAGGACCTGGTGGCCGTTCTGGAGCTCTACCTTGAACATGGCGTTCGGGAGAGACTCGACGACAGTGCCCTCGATCTCGATGGCACCTTGCTTCTTGGCCACGCTTTGCCCTTCGAATCGACTACCTTGATCGACTCCGCGCGAACCGCATGCAGACATGCGGGTGCACGAGAGCCGACGAGTCAGTCTACGTCAGGGCTCCCGGAAAGACGAATTCGCCTCCGGCCTCCTCCGCCATTCATGACGATGCCCCACCCGTCGACGCGGTATGCGCGAGGGGCAGGGCTGACCGGTTGCACGGTCGGCGGAGAGGTGGAGCGGGCGAAAGTGAAGAGAGAAATCGAACGTAAGATCGATCTTAAAGGATCTTACGAACGTACGCGCGGGCGGTGCCTCAGCCCGCGAGGGGATCCGGCGCCGCCGTGACCCCGTACTCGGCGAGCTTCGCCCTGCCGCAGTCGGGTGCCGTGAGGACCAGCGGCCCGTCCGCCGTCAGCGCCACGGAGTGCTCCCAGTGCGAGGACCAGGTCCCGTCCGTGGTGATCACGGTCCAGTCGTCCTCGAGCACTTCGGTCCGCGGTGTGCCGAGCGACACCATCGGCTCGATCGCCAGGCAGAAGCCGGGGACCAGCTTCGGCCCCTTCCCCCGCTTCCGCTCGACGTAGTTCAGCAGGTGCGGGTCCATGTGCATCTCGGTGCCGATGCCGTGGCCGCCGTAGTCCTCGATGATCCCGTACTTGCCGCCGCCCGGCTTCGGCTGGCGGCGGATGTAGGTCTCGATGGCCCGCGAGACGTCCACGAGCCGGTTGCCCAGCTTCATGGCCGCGATACCGGCCCACATCGACTCCTCGGTCACCCGGGAGAGCTCGATCAGCTCCGGAGCGTGGCCGGAGCCCACGAACGCGGTGTACGCGGCGTCTCCGTGCCAGCCGTCCACGATCGCGCCGGCGTCGATGGAGATGATGTCGCCGTCCTTCAGGACGGTCTTGTCGTCCGGGATGCCGTGGACGACGACCTCGTTGGCCGAGGTGCAGATCGTCGCGGGGAAACCGCCGTACCCGAGGAAGTTCGACTTGGCGCCGTGCTCCGCGAGCACCTTGCGCGCGACCTCGTCCAGATCGCGGGTCGTCGCACCCGGCACGGCCGCTTCCCGCGTGGCCGCATGGATGGCCGCGACGACCAGCCCCGCCTCACGCATCTTGGCGATCTGCTCGGGGGTCTTGATCTGCACCATGGTGGCTGCGGCCTTTCTGGACCGGAACGACGGACTACTCCAACGATACGGGGGACTGCGCCCACCCCGCCCGGGGTCCTGGACCCCGCGGCGCACGGGGCCCTCGGCCCCTCGCCTCGCACGTCGGCCGCGGCACCCTTTCCGGGTGCCGCGGCCGATGCGACGTACTGCTTCACGCGCCCGCGGTACGCACGTACCACGGAGCGAACCCCGCGGAGACCTAGGCGGCCTCGCGGGACAGTGCCTCCATCGCGCGCGCCGTGACCTCGTCCACCTTGCCGAGCGCCGCGATCGTGACGACCAGGCCCTGGGCCATGTAGTAGTCGATGATCGGCTCGGTCTGCGTGTGGTAGACCTCCAGCCGCGTACGGACGGTCTCCTCGGAGTCGTCGTCGCGCTGGTAGAGCTCGCCGCCGCAGACGTCACAGACGCCTTCCCGCTTCGGCGCCTTGTACGACACGTGGAAGACGTGCGACGAGTCGTTGCGGCAGATGCGACGGCCCGCGATACGGCGGACCACCTCGTCCTCGGGGACCTCAAGGTCCAGCACCGCGTCCAGCTTCATGCCCTCGGTGCTCAGCATCTCGTCGAGCGCCTCGGCCTGCGAGACGTTGCGCGGGAAGCCGTCGAGCAGGAAGCCGTGCTCCGCGTCGGGCTGCTCCATGCGGTCCTTGGCCATGGCGATGGTGACCTCGTCCGGTACCAGTTCGCCCTTGTCCATGTAGGACTTCGCCAGCTTGCCGAGCTCCGTCTGCCGAGAGATGTTGGCACGGAACAGGTCGCCCGTTGAGATGTGCGGGATCTCCAGATTCTTGGCGAGGAACGCGGCCTGCGTTCCCTTCCCGGCACCGGGAGGCCCGACGAGGACGATTCGCATCAGCGGAGGAACCCTTCGTAATTGCGCTGCTGAAGCTGACTCTCGATCTGCTTCACCGTCTCGAGACCGACACCCACGATGATCAGGATGCTGGTACCACCGAACGGGAAGTTCTGGTTTGCCCCGAAACCAACCAACGCCACTGTCGGCACGAGAGCGATCAGCCCCAGATACAGCGAACCCGGCCAGGTGATCCGGTTGAGTACGTAACTGAGGTACTCAGCGGTCGGCCGGCCAGCCCGGATGCCCGGGATGAAGCCACCATACTTCTTCATGTTGTCGGCTACTTCCTCGGGGTTGAACGAGATCGCCACGTAGAAGAACGCGAAGAAAACGATCAGAAGGAAGTACATCGTGATGTAAATCGGGTGGTCACCCTTGGTCAGGTTCTGCGTGACCCACGTTTTCCACCCGGAATCACTCTTCGAGAACTGCGCGATGAGGCTCGGAATGTAGAGCAGCGACGACGCGAAGATGACAGGGATCACACCTGCCTGGTTGACCTTCAACGGAATGTAGGTCGAGGTGCCACCGTAGGAACGGCGGCCGATCATGCGCTTCGCGTACTGGACGGGAATCCGGCGCTGCGCCTGCTCGACGAAGACCACCAGGCCGACCATGCACAGACCCACCGCGATGACCGTGCCGAACTCGATCCAGCCACCGGCCAGCTTGCCCTGGACCTTGACCGTCCACAGCGCGCTCGGGAAGGTCGCGGCGATCGAGATGAACATCAGGATCGACATGCCGTTGCCGATGCCGCGGTCGGTGATGATCTCACCGAGCCACATGACGACACAGGTACCGGCGGTCATCGTGATGACCATCGTGATGGTGGTGAAGATCGACTGGTCCGGCACGATCTGGTTGGCCACGGGGCAGCCCGAGAACAGGGCGCCGCTGCGGGCGGTGGCCACCAGGCCCGTGCCCTGCAGGACGGCGAGCGCGACCGTCAGATAACGGGTGTACTGCGTGATCTTCGCCGTACCGGCCGAGCCCTCCTTCTTGAGGGCTTCCAGTCGCGGGATCACCACGGTGAGCAGCTGGAGAATGATGCTCGCCGTGATGTACGGCATGATGCCGAGCGCGAAGACCGTGATCTGCAGCAGCGCACCGCCACTGAACATGTTGATCAGGCTGAACAGCCCGCGGTTCGTGTCGGCCATGTCCATGCACGACTGGACGTTCTTGTAGTCCACACCGGGGATCGGAACGTGGGTACCGACGCGGTAGACCACGATGATGCCGAGCGTGAAGAGCAGCTTCTTGCGCAGGTCGGGCGTCCTGAACGCCCGGGCGAACGCGGTGAGCACGGTGCCTCCTGCGACCCCCGCGCTACTGCGTCAGAGGTGACGGTCTTGAGGTTCGACGGATGACTGACAGCTAACCAACAGTCAAAGCCCGTCCGGAGTTCCCATGAGGCACACCGGACGAAAATTAACAGTGCAGGCCACCTTACCGGCGACACTGCCCCCCTAGGAACGACCAACCGGGGATGCCCCTTTTGTGGGGCATCCCCGGTCGGGATCGCTCAGGTCATCGAGACGCCTGCTGAAATCAGACGAGCTCGGTGACGGTACCGCCGGCGGCGGTGATCTTCTCCTTGGCGGAGCCGGAGACGGCGTCGACCGTCACCTGCAGCGCCACGGAGATCTCGCCCTGGCCGAGGACCTTGACGAGGCTGTTCTTGCGAACGGCACCCTTGGCGACGAGACCCTCGACGGTGACCTCGCCACCCTCCGGGTACAGCGCGCCCAGCTTGTCGAGGTTCACGACCTGGAACTCGGTCTTGAACGGGTTACGGAAGCCCTTCAGCTTCGGAAGACGCATGTGGAGGGGCATCTGGCCACCCTCGAAGCGCTCCGGAACCTGGTAGCGGGCCTTCGTGCCCTTGGTACCACGACCAGCCGTCTTACCCTTCGACGCCTCACCACGACCGACACGGGTCTTGGCGGTCTTGGCGCCCGGGGCGGGACGGAGGTTGTGGATCTTGAGCGGGTTGTTTTCCGCCATGATCAGTCGACCTCCTCGACCGTCACGAGGTGGCGGACGGTGTGAACCATTCCGCGGAACTCGGGGCGGTCCTCCTTGACGACCTGCGTGTTGATGCCCTTGAGACCAAGGGAGCGCAGGGTGTCACGGTGGTTCTGCTTGCTGCCGATGTACGACTTCGTCTGCGTGACCTTGAGGCGAGCCATTACGCACCCGCCCCGGCACGTGCACGAAGGAGAGCCGCGGGGGCGACGTCCTCGAGAGGCAGACCACGGCGAGCCGCGATCTCCTCGGGACGCTGCAGGCCCTTGAGGGCCGCCACGGTCGCGTGCACGATGTTGATCGCGTTGGACGAGCCGAGCGACTTCGACAGGATGTCGTGAACGCCGGCGCACTCGAGCACTGCACGCACCGGGCCACCGGCGATAACGCCGGTACCGGGGGAAGCAGGCTTGAGCAGGACGACGCCCGCGGCCTTCTCGCCCGTGATCGGGTGCGGGATGGTGCCCTGGATACGGGGGACCTTGAAGAAGTGCTTCTTGGCCTCTTCAACACCCTTGGCGATCGCGGCCGGCACCTCCTTGGCCTTGCCGTAACCGACACCCACGGTGCCGTCACCATCGCCTACCACGACCAGCGCGGTGAAGCTGAAGCGACGACCACCCTTCACAACCTTGGCGACGCGGTTGATCGCGACAACGCGCTCAACGTACGCGGTCTTCTCGGCAGCAGCTGCGCCGCCGTCACGGCCCTTCCGGTCCCGCCGCTCGCCGCCACCGGCACCGCTTCCGCGGCGCTGGGGTCCAGCCATTGGATTACCTCTCTCTTTTTCCGCTAGCTACGCAGCGTCAATGAAGTCACTGCGCGACGGGCGACTCAGAACTTGAGTCCGGCTTCGCGGGCGGCGTCCGCCAGGGCGGCGATGCGCCCGGCGTACTGGTTACCACCACGGTCGAATACGACAGCCTCGACACCGGCGGCCTTGGCGCGCTCGGCGACCAGGGCGCCGACCGACTTGGCCTGCGCGGACTTGTCGCCCTCGGCACCACGGACCGTGGTGTCCAGGGTCGACGCCGACGCGAGGGTGTGACCCTTAACGTCGTCGATGACCTGGGCCACGATGTGACGGTTGGAGCGCGTCACGACCAGGCGCGGACGCTCAGCCGTACCCGAGATGTGCTTACGGATCCGGATGTGACGACGCTTGATGGCAGCACGCTTGTAAGCGTCGCCCTTAGCAATCTTGACACCGTATGCCATGGCTTACTTACCCGCCTTTCCGACCTTGCGGCGGATGACTTCGCCTTCGTACTTGACGCCCTTGGCCTTGTACGGGTCGGGCTTGCGCAGCTTGCGGATGTTGGCCGCAACCTCGCCGACCTTCTGCTTGTCGATGCCCTCGACCGAGAACCGCGTCGGGTTCTCGACCTTGAAGGAGATCCCCTCGGGGGCCTCGACAGTGATCGAGTGGCTGTAGCCGAGCGAGAACTCCAGGTTGGAGCCCTTCGCCAGGACGCGGTAACCGACACCGCTGATCTCGAGCTTCTTCACGTAACCCGTGGTCACGCCGGTGATCATGTTCGCCACCAGCGTGCGGGACAGGCCGTGGAGGGCCTTGTTCTGACGCTCGTCGTTCGGGCGGGTGACGTTCAGAACGCCGTCCTCGCCCTTAGCGATCTCGATCGGCGCCGCAATGGTGTGAGAGAGGGTGCCCTTGGGACCCTTCACCGCAACCGTACGGCCGTCGATGGTGACGTCCACGCCGGCGGGAACCGTGATGGGGAGCTTGCCAATACGCGACATAGCTGTTTCCTCCGTTCCCTTCTACCAGACGTAGGCGAGGACTTCTCCGCCTACGCCCTTCTTGCCGGCCTGCTTGTCGGTGAGGAGACCGTGTGACGTGGAGATGATCGCCACGCCGAGGCCACCGAGCACCCTGGGCAGGGAGGTGGACTTCGCGTACACACGCAGACCCGGCTTCGAGATCCGCTTGATGCCCGCGATGGAGCGCTCACGGTTCGGGCCGAACTTCAGCTCGAGGACGAGCTTCTTGCCGACCTCGGCGTCCTCGACCTTCCAGCCGGTGATGAAGCCCTCCTGCTGGAGGATCTCTGCGATGTGCGACTTGATCTTGCTGTGCGGCATCGCGACATCGTCGTGGTACGCCGAGTTCGCGTTACGCAGACGGGTAAGCATGTCTGCGATGGGATCAGTCATGGTCATGAATTGGCCTTCGGCCTCTCTCGCCGGGGTTTCCTGTATGCGCCATCCCTCTCCCCACTCAGTGGCGGGACGGGTGCGGTGCGGGGACCTACGGCGTAGTAAGTCGTCTGGGCGTCAGGCGCCCAACCCTCCTAGCCTAAGCCATGGAGAGGTGGGCACCTGACAGGACCCTTTACTTACCGAGAGTCCTGGATCCCTGAATTACAGGGACTACCAGGAGCTCTTGGTCACGCCCGGCAGCTCGCCACGGTGAGCCATCTCACGAAGGCAGATGCGGCACAGGCCGAACTTGCGGTACACGGAGTGCGGACGACCGCAGCGCTGGCAGCGCGTGTAGCCACGCACACCGAACTTGGGCTTACGAGCAGCCTTGGCAATCAGAGCCTTCTTCGCCATCTCGCTTACGCCTCCTTGAAGGGGAAGCCGAGGTGACGAAGGAGCGCGCGGCCCTCAGCGTCGTTGGTCGCCGTGGTCACCACGGTGATGTCCATACCCCGGGTGCGGTCGATCTTGTCCTGGTCGATCTCGTGGAACATGACCTGCTCCGTGAGACCGAAGGTGTAGTTGCCACGGCCGTCGAACTGCTTGGGGGACAGACCACGGAAGTCGCGGATACGCGGAAGCGCGAGCGACAGGGTGCGGTCCAGGAACTCCCACATGCGGTCGCCACGGAGCGTGACGTGGGCACCGATCGGCTGACCCTCGCGCAGCTTGAACTGCGCGATGGACTTGCGGGCCTTGGTGACGGCCGGCTTCTGACCGGTGATCGTGGTCAGGTCACGGACGGCACCGTCCATGAGCTTCGAGTCACGGGCGGCGTCGCCGACACCCATGTTGACCACGATCTTCACGAGGCCCGGGGTCTGCATGACGTTCTCGTAGGAGAACTCTTCCTGCAGCTTGCCCGCGATCTCCTCGCGGTACTTCGTCTTGAGACGCGGAGTGGTGGTAGCCATCAGATGTCCTCACCCGTCCGCTTGGCAACGCGGATCTTGTTGCCCTCGTCGTCGAAGCGGTAACCGACGCGCGTGACGACCTTGTTGCCGTCCTTCTCAACGACCAGCTGGACGTTGGAGACGTGGACGGGCGCCTCGGTCGTGACGATGCCACCGGCCTGCGAACCCTTGGCGGTCGGGCCGGCCTTCGTGTGCTTCTTGACCCGGTTGACACCCTCGACCAGGACGCGCTCATCGCGCGGGTAAGCGGCAATGACCTTGCCCTGCTTGCCCTTGTCCTTACCGGTGATGACCTGAACCAGGTCGCCCTTCTTGATCTTCATGCTTACAGCACCTCCGGCGCGAGCGAGATGATCTTCATGAACTTCTTCTCGCGCAGCTCCCGGCCGACCGGGCCGAAGATACGGGTGCCACGAGGGTCGCCGTCGTTCTTCAGAATGACGGCGGCGTTCTCGTCGAAGCGGATGTACGAGCCGTCCGGACGGCGGCGCTCCTTGACGGTGCGAACGATGACAGCCTTGACGACGTCACCCTTCTTCACGTTGCCGCCGGGGATCGCGTCCTTGACGGTGGCGACGATGACGTCGCCGATGCCCGCGTAGCGGCGACCGGAGCCACCGAGCACACGGATGCAAAGGATTTCCTTCGCACCAGTGTTGTCGGCGACACGCAGTCGCGACTCCTGCTGGATCACGTCTATCTCCTGTTTGTCTGCCGGTTCCCGAGGCGGGACCGTCGAAGGACGGTCCCGCCCCGAGCCTGGCGGAACGAACCTGAGGGGCCCCTGGGAATTCCTCCCAGGGCCTCAGATGGTTACTTGGCCTTCTCGAGGATCTCGACGATGCGCCAGCGCTTCGTCGAGGACAGCGGCCGGGTCTCCATCAGGAGGACGCGGTCGCCGACGCCGGCGGCGTTCTGCTCGTCGTGGGCCTTGAGCTTGTTCGTACGGCGGATGACCTTGCCGTACAGCGCGTGCTTCACGCGGTCCTCGACAGCGACGACGACGGTCTTGTCCATCTTGTCGCTGACGACCAGACCCTCACGGGTCTTGCGGAAACCGCGGTCGGTCTTCTGCTCAGTCACGTTGCTCTCGCTCATCAGGCGCTCTCCACCGTCTCGATGCCCAGCTCGCGCTCACGCATCAGGGTGTAGATCCGCGCGATGTCCTTTCGGACGGCCTTGAGCCGCCCGTGGTTCTCGAGCTGACCGGTCGCCGCCTGGAAGCGGAGGTTGAACAGCTCTTCCTTGGCTTCGCGGAGCTTCGCGAGAAGCTCCTCGTCACCCAGTTCGCGCAGCTCGGACGCCTTGGTACCGGCCGACATCACGCTTCACCTGCCTCGCGCTTGACGATCCGGCACTTCATCGGCAGCTTGTGGGCTGCGCGAGTGAGGGCCTCACGGGCGATCTTCTCGTTGGGGTAGGACAGTTCGAACATGACCCGGCCCGGGTGCACGTTCGCGACCCACCACTCGGGGGAACCCTTACCGGAACCCATGCGGGTCTCGGCGGGCTTCTTCGTGAGCGGGCGGTCCGGATAGATGTTGATCCAGACCTTGCCGCCACGCTTGATGTGGCGGGTCATCGCGATACGAGCGGCCTCGATCTGGCGGTTCGTCACGTACGCCGGCGTGAGGGCCTGAATGCCGTACTCGCCGAACGAAACCTGCGTACCGCCCTTGGCCTGACCACGGCGCTTCGGGTGGTGCTGCTTGCGGTGCTTGACCCTGCGGGGGATCAGCATGTCGGTCAGGCCTCCGTTCCGGTGCTCTCAGCCGGAGCGGCAGCGGCGGCGGGAGCCTCGGCCTTGGGGGCCTCGGCAGCCGGCGCGGACTGCTGCTGCGGCTTGCGGCCACGGCCGCCACGCTCGCCACCACGGCCACCACCACGGGCCGGACGGTCGCTCGCGCCACCACCACGGGCCGGGCGGTTACCCGCACGGGCAGCGGCGTTCTCGGCGCGAACCTCGGCGATGTTCTTGACGTCGCCCTTGTAGATCCAGACCTTCACGCCGATACGGCCGAAGGTCGTCTTGGCCTCGAAGAAGCCGTAGTCGACGTTCGCGCGGAGGGTGTGCAGGGGCACACGGCCCTCGCGGTAGAACTCCGAGCGGGACATCTCGGCGCCGCCGAGACGGCCACCACACTGGATCTTGATGCCCTTGGCGCCGGCCTTCATCGTGCCCTGCATGCTCTTACGCATGGCGCGACGGAAGGAGACGCGGGAGGACAGCTGCTCGGCAACGGCCTGGGCAACCAGCTGAGCGTCGGTCTCGGGGCTCTTGACCTCGAGGATGTTCAGCTGGACCTGCTTGCCCGTGAGCTTCTCGAGGTCACCGCGGATGCGGTCGGCCTCGGCGCCACGGCGGCCGATGACGATGCCCGGACGCGCGGTGTGGATGTCCACCCGCACGCGGTCACGGGTGCGCTCGATCTCAACCTTCGAGATGCCGGCGCGCTCCATGCCGGACGTCATCATCCGACGGATGGCGACGTCTTCCTTGACGTAGTCCTTGTACAGCTTGTCGGCGTACCAACGGGACTTGAAGTCCGTGGTGATGCCGAGCCGGAACCCATGCGGGTTAACCTTCTGGCCCATTACCGGGTTCCTTCCTTGCTGCTGACGACCACGGTGATGTGGCTGGTCCGCTTGCGGATCCGGTAGGCACGGCCCTGGGCGCGCGGCCGGAACCGCTTCAGGGTCGGACCCTCGTCGACGTACGCCTCAGAGATGACAAGGCTGCCGGCGTCGGTGTGGTCGTAGTTGTGCGCGGCGTTGGCGATGGCGCTGTCAAGCACCTTGCCAACCGGCACGCTCGCGGCCTGCGGGGCGAAACGCAGGACCGCCTGAGCCTCCGTGGCATCCATGCCACGGATAAGGTCCACCACTCGGCGGGCCTTCATGGGCGTAACGCGGATGTACCGCGCCTGGGCCCTGGCTTCCATGGTTGTCCTTCCAGTGTCTGTCATGGTCGATTCCACCCCGCGTTAGCGGCGCTTCGACTTCCGGTCGTCCTTGACGTGACCCCGGAAGGTGCGCGTCGGCGAGAACTCGCCGAGCTTGTGGCCGACCATCGACTCGGTGACAAACACCGGGATGTGGGTCTTGCCGTTGTGCACCGCGATCGTGTGGCCGAGCATGGCCGGGATGATCATCGAGCGACGGGACCAGGTCTTGATGACGTTCTTGGTACCGGCTTCGTTCTGTACGTCCACCTTCTTTACAAGGTGTCCGTCGACGAAGGGTCCCTTCTTGAGACTGCGCGGCATCTAAACCCGCTCCTAGCGCTTCTTGTTCGTCTTGCGGCGGCGGACGATGTACTTGTTCGAAGCCTTCTTCGGCGAACGAGTACGACCCTCCTTCTGACCCCACGGGGAGACCGGGTGGCGACCACCGGAGGTCTTGCCCTCACCACCACCGTGCGGGTGGTCAACCGGGTTCATCGCCACACCGCGGACGGACGGGCGAACGCCCAGCCAGCGCTTACGGCCGGCCTTACCCCAGTTGATGTTGCTCTGCTCGGCGTTGCCGACCTCGCCGACCGTGGCGCGGCAGCGCTGGTCGACCAGGCGGATCTCACCGGAGGGCATGCGGAGGTGGGCCATGGTGCCCTCCTTCGCGAGCAGCTGCACCGAGGCACCGGCGGAGCGGGCGAACTTGGCGCCGCCACCGGGACGGATCTCGATCGCGTGGATCGTGGTACCGACCGGGATGTTGCGGAGCGCCAGGTTGTTGCCCGGCTTGATGTCGGCCCCAGGACCGTTCTCGACGCGGTCACCCTGCGACAGGTTGCGCGGGGCGAGGATGTAGCGCTTCTCGCCGTCCGCGTAGTGCAGCAGCGCGATGCGCGCGGTGCGGTTGGGGTCGTACTCGATGTGCGCGACCTTCGCCGGCACGCCGTCCTTGTCGTGACGACGGAAGTCGATCACTCGGTAGGCGCGCTTGTGTCCGCCACCCTGGTGGCGAACGGTCACACGACCGGAATTGTTACGGCCGCCCTTGCTGTGCAGGGGGCGAACCAGCGACTTCTCCGGCGTGGACCGCGTGACCTCGACGAAGTCGGCGACGCTGGAGCCACGACGGCCCGGCGTAGTCGGCTTGTACTTGCGGATTCCCATTTCTCAGTCCTCGTCCGATATTCGGACCAGGGCACTCCGTTAGGAGGCCTGGCCGAAGATGTCGATACGGTCGCCCTCAGCGAGGGTCACGATCGCGCGCTTGCTGTCAGCACGCTTGCCGAAGCCCGTCTTGGTGCGCTTGCGCTTGCCCTGACGGTTGATCGTGTTGACCCCGGTGACCTTGACCGAGAAGACCGCCTGGACGGCCTGCTTGATCTGGGTCTTGTTGGCCCGCGGGTCCACGACGAAGGTGTACTTGCCCTCGTCGAGCAGCGCGTAGCTCTTCTCCGAGACGACCGGCTTGAGGAGGACGTCACGGGGATCCGTGAAGCTCTTGCTCAGCGGGGTCTCGACTGTGTTCTTGCCTTCGGCCTCGTGGCGCTTCGCCTTGGCGACGCGCGCGACCTTCTTGGCCTTGGCGGCCTTCGAGGCAATGCTCGGGTGACGCGTAGCCATCAGGCTTCGCTCCCTTCGGTGTCAGCGGCCTGGGGGCCAGACACGAAGGACTCGAAAGCGGCCTGGGTGAAGACCACGTCGTCCGAGACGAGAACGTCGTACGTGTTCAGCTGGCCCGGCTCCAGGATGTGGACCTGGGGCAGGTTGCGCGCGGAGAGCAGCGCGGCCTCGTCGGAGCGCTCGATGACCAGGAGCACGTTCTTGCGCTCGCTGACCTTGCCGAGGAAGCTCTTCGCGGCCTTGGTGGAGGGGGTCTCGCCCTCGATCACGCCGGTGATGACGTGGATGCGAGCGTTGCGGGCCCGGTCGGTGAGGGCGTGGCGCAGGGCCGCGGCCTTCATCTTCTTCGGGGTCCGCTGCGAGTAGTCACGCGGGGTGGGGCCGTGAACGACGCCACCGCCGGCGAACTGCGGCGCGCGGGTCGAACCCTGACGGGCGCGGCCGGTGCCCTTCTGGCGGTAAGGCTTGCGGCCACCACCACGGACCTCGCCACGACGCTTGACCTTGTGCGTGCCCTGACGGGCCGCGGCCAGCTGCGCGACGACAACCTGGTGAAGCAGCGGGATGCTGATCTTCTCGACGTCGAAGATCTCGGCCGGGAGCTCAACGGTCCCGGCGGTGTCGCCGGAGGGCGACAGAATGTCAATGGTGCTCATGTCCTCAAGCCCCCTTGGCCGCGGTACGGACCAGGACGAGGCCGCCGTTCGGACCCGGGATGGCTCCCTTGATGAGGAGCAGGCCCTTCTCCGCGTCAACGGCGTGAACGGTCAGGTTCTGGGTGGTGACCCGCTCGTTGCCCATGCGGCCCGCCATGCGGACGCCCTTGAACACACGGCCCGGGGTGGCACAGCCACCGATGGAGCCGGGGGAGCGGTGCTTGCGCTGGACACCGTGTCCGGCGCCGAGGCCCTTGAAGTTGTGACGCTTCATGACACCGGCGAAGCCCTTGCCCTTGCTCTTGCCGGTCACGTCCACCTTGATGCCGGCCTCGAACACCTCAGCGGTGATCTCCTGGCCGAGGGTGTACTCGCTGGCGTCAGCGGTACGGATCTCGACGAGGTGGCGGCGGGGGGTGACGTCGGCCTTGGCGAAGTGACCCTTGAGGGGCTTGTTCACCTTGCGCGGGTCAATCTCGCCGAAGGCGATCTGGACCGACTCGTAGCCGTCGGAGTCATTCGTACGGACCTGGGTCACGACGTTCGGGCCGGCCTTGACGACGGTGACGGGAACAACGCGGTTGTTCTCGTCCCACACCTGCGTCATGCCGAGCTTCTCGCCGAGGATGCCCTTGATCTGCTTAGCCATTCTCAGATCACCGATCCCTAGAGCTTGATCTCGATGTCGACACCGGCCGGGAGGTCGAGTCGCATCAGGGAGTCAACGGTCTTGGGCGTGGGGTCGAGGATGTCGATGAGGCGCTTGTGCGTGCGCATCTCGAAGTGCTCGCGAGAGTCCTTGTACTTGTGCGGCGACTTGATGACGCAGTACACGTTCTTCTCAGTGGGCAGCGGCACCGGGCCTGCGACCGACGCACCAGTGCGGGTCACCGTTTCGACGATCTTCTTCGCCGAGGAATCGATGACCTCGTGGTCGTAGGCCTTGAGCCGGATGCGGATCTTCTGTCCCGCCATGGCTACTCAGTAGTCCTTTGTCTAGTGAAACGCTCCGGAACCCGGGGGTTCGCGTCCTGTCCTCCGACCCACGCGGTCGGGTGTGTCGCGCTCCTGCCGACAGGGATATCCGTTATGGATTTCCCTACGAGGGACGCGGCTCCGCCCAAAAGCAACCGCAGGACCGGGGGTGAGAACACCCACCGGGTGCCTGGTCTGCACCCCGCTGACACTTCCCGGAAGATTCCCGTACGTCCGCCCCAGCGCTGCCTTACGACAGATGGGGCGACGAGTACTGTGGGACTCGCTTCCAGTCCTCCCGACGGGAGGCGCGCAGCATCGGCACTCGACCGAGCAACCCCGCTAGTCTGCCATACCGGACGGGGGGCTGGCCAATCGAGCCGGAGATCGTACCCCTAAGGTGACGAAGGTCAAACCCCGGCACGACCTGGTTCCCGACGCCGGTCCACCGAGCCTCTCCCCCGGGCCCGCCACCCCTCCCGGAGTGCCCGAGCCGGGCCCGCCACCCCTGCTTCTGCCGGGCGCGGTCTGGCAGCCCCGCGCGAACGGCTTGCCTCAGCCTTGCTCCGACCCGTCGCCGCACCGCGGCCCGGCGCCTCCGTCGACCCGCTCCAGCAGGTCCTCCAGGGCGTGGGCGTAGGCCCGGAAGCCTGCCCTGCCGTAGTCCGGAGCGCTGGAGTCGGGGCGGAGGATGCCCGGGAGGAAGGCGACCCGCCAGGCCCGGAAGGTGGCGGCGGTACTGCTTCTCCCCGCATCGTCCGCCAGGGCAACGGCGGCGGCGAGAGCCTCAGCCACCCATACCGCGCCCCGCTCCACTTCGGTCCCCCCGGCGATGGCGGCCGTGACCAACGCCTGCAGGAAACGGGCGAGTTGGAGATCCGCCCCCATGTGGCACATGCGCCGCACAGCCGACGGGCGTTCGAGTTCCGTGAGCCGTGGCGAGATCTCCTCGATGCAGCCGGACCACAGGAGCAGGGACGGCGCGGTCACCGGGTAGTCGCGCAGATAGCCCAGTTCGTCGGCGATGGCCATGGACGCGTCGCTGAACCCGCCGAGCGTGCGGACGACGGCGAGCAACCGGCCCACCTCGGCCTGCCGCGCACGCACCAGACCCCCTACCGAGGCGTCCGCGACGGCCCAGGTACCGGTGGCGACCACCGAGCCGATCTCCACGATCCCGCCGAGGGCTGCGAAAACCTCCCGCGCGTATGCCTGCTCGGTGAGCGGGGCGACATGTTCGTCCGGGCCGGCGACGCGCCGGCCCCCGGCAGCGCCAGAATCTGGCTTCCCCACGACGGCTACCCGCCCCCCAGCATCTCGTCCTCGTCGAATCCGAGTTCCTCCTCGATTCCCAGTTGCTCCGCCGCGTGCCACCTCAGCGGGTCAGGCCATTCGTCCGGCGCGCTCGTGGCGATGCCTCTGAGGAATACCAGCGCGCCAGGAGTACCGATCTCTCCGAGTGACTGGACCCCTTTCACGCACAGAGGGAAGAACGGCCCGTCGGAGCCCTTCCTCTCCCGAACGAGAGCGCTGATCGCGTCCACCGCCTCGGGGGCGCGCAGTTCGCCGAGCATGTCGACCAGATCCTCTGCGTTCACCCCTTGTGCGCCCGACGCAAGCACCGCCGCCAGGGTCGGGGCAAGCCCCTCGGGACGCAGATGAACAGCCGCACCTGCGAGCCGCTCGAACCTCCGCCAGTCTCCGGAGTCGGAGGCGCACCGCAGCCAATCGAGGATGCGGGTGCGTGACTCGGGAACCGCTGCCGCCCATTCCGCCGCCCTCTCCCGGCCGACATATCCCTGGCCGGCGATGAGGAGTCCGTCGGTGTACCGCTGACTCCCGGAACAGATGACCAACATCCCCTTCTCCCCTTCCATCAGCGCCGTCGGCGCAGGGCCTTCCAGGCGTCACTGACCGCGTACGAGGACTCCAGCCGCCAGGTCTCCAGCTTGTCCAGCACCTTCGACACGACCTTCCACCACTTGAGCCACAGCGGCAGATCCCGGAACGGCACGTAGTCGAGGGTGTCGTCGATGGCGTTCACGGCGATGCTCATGCAACCCGGGCCTTCCGCCCGCAGCGCGGCGTACAGCTCCGGCGTCAACGCGCCGTTGAGTCGGGCAGCAACACCGGCCGCGGTGAACGCGAACCCCTGCTGAGCACGGTCCGGCAACCGCATCGCCCTGACGATCCGCGGCGAGGCCTCGGCCAGGGTGCAATTGAAGGCCAGGCCGATCACCGCCGTACCAAGACAACTTTCGCCGCGCTCGTACGCCGCGTCCCAATCGGCGGGGTCGTCGATGCGCAACAGCCCTTCGCCGCTTTCCCAGTTCCACTCCGGTGCCATGTCCGACTCCCCCCGTGTCAGTGCCGTCGACGCAGAGCCCGCCAGGCGTCTTCGACCGATTCCGCGGACCGCAGCCACCAGCTCTCCAGCTTGTTCCGCACCCCTGACACGACCTTCCACCACTTGAACCACGGAGGCAGCTGCCGGAACGGCACGAAGGTCAGGGTGTCCTTGATGGCGTACTCGGCAATGCTTTTGGGCCCCTCCGCCCGCAGCGCCGCGTACAGCTCGGGGGTCAGTCGGCCGTTGATCCGCGCCGCGGCACCGGCCGCCGTGAACGCGAACCCGCGCTGAGCGAGGTCCGGCAACCGCATCGCCCTGACGATCCGCGGCGAGGCCTCGGCCAGGGTGCAATTGAAGGCCAAGCCGATCACCGCCGTACCGAGACGCTGCTCGCCGCGCTCGAACGCGGCGTCCCACTCGCCGGGGTCGTCGAGACCGAGCAGGCCCTTGCCGGTCTCCCAGTCAGGCTCGGGCGTCATGGACGACGCTCGGTACACAACGTGGACTGCGGCGCGAACGGCCCCACCCGCCGGCCTCCCCGATATCCCAGCGACGGTCGTCTACGCATACGGGTTCGGCGAGAATTCGGGGTGACCGCTCGGAAAGTCATCAGGGAAGAAGCGGGGATGGAATTCTCCGGTCATCAGGTCCAGCACGACTCCCGTCGAGCTTCTCGACGAGATGGTGAAATCGAGCTGCCCGGCTTGGACGACAACTGTCGGCCAGTCGGCGGGGTCTCCGTCAGGAATCCACAGCAACGAGTCCCCGTTGTCCGTTGCGCCCCACTGGACGAGTTCCTCCGGGGCCGCCCGGTGTCGGGCAAGGGCTTCGCGGAGATCGGGTGCGGCTTTGCCCTTCAGGATCGACCGCGTCGCGCTGGTGGCAGCCCCGATCTCGAGGTTCACATTGTCTGCGCCCGCCGCGAAGATCCACAAGAATTCGTCGAAGCATCCGGTGCCGTAAGCGCGAACCAGGTCGTGGTGGCTCCCGGGAATCATGGGGGTCTCCGGCCGCGACGGATCGCAGAGCGGCTCCCGGGGTTCCGCCGGAGGCGGGCAGAGCGATGTGAGCCCCAGCAGATCACCCGCGTCCGCATGGTTCAAGTCGGCCATTCGGATTGCCTTTCTACATGTTGGAAAGTCGTCGGCTGAACGACCAGCCGAAGTCGTCCACGGCCTCGATGAGGACATGGCTGGGAACATTTCCCCCGTGAGTATATTCAGGAGTCACACTCATGATGACCGTGTTGCGGGACGATCTCACGTGGTCGGCAATGAGGTTTTCGGCATCGGAAATCGGGCCGTTGTTCTGTGTGGCTCCTTGCGTGACGATGTTCCGCATATCTCGTCCATCACCCCCGAACTGCTGCCCGATCAAGTGGCCCCGCGAATGGCCGGCGGCACCGCCCTGGAACCCTGGGGTCGCATACCGGGCACCCCGGCCCGGTGGACTTCCGATCAAATTGTTCGCCGCGTCGTCCAATGTCTGTGGAGTGACCTCCGCGTAGGCAGGACCCCGCTGCCCGTTCGGTGCGATTTCACTGTAGTAGGGGCTCAGCCCAAGGGGGTCTGCTCCTGTGTGAGGGTTGTGAACGTAGGCAACCGGGTTCGGCGCGGGAGCCAGGCCAAGAGGGTCCGGCGTCAAGTAGCGGGCGGTCTCGGGGTCGTACTGCCGGAAGTAGTTGTAATGGAGACCGGATTCCGGGTCGAAGTACTGACCCGGGAAGCGCAACGGCGTGTAGGCCGTTGCGTTGGCATTCCATATGGTCTTTCCCCAGAGAGTGGACCGCATACGCCACACGACTTCGCCGTCCTCATCGACGAGTTCTGTCGGCGTTCCGACCAGGTCCGTGACGATGGAGAAGAAGCGGGAATCTATTTCCTCCCGAGACGCTTCATCCGTGACGATGCGTTCTGTCTGCGTTATCGGATGGAGGCCATCATGGTCCCAGGTGACCGTCACCAGACGAGGCAGGAACTGTTCACGAGCAGTCTGCTCGCAAAGGGTGACTCCGTCCCAGGTGAAATCGATTCGTTCCGCGACCGTTCGCCCGTCGTCGGCGATGCGCTGCTTGGCGGTGCGCCGACCCAGCGGATCGTACAGATATCGCCAAAGAGATCCGTCCGGTGTCGTGACCGATGTCAGCCGACTTTCGGTATCCCATGTGTAGCGCCAGATATCGGGCTTGCGCGAAAGACGCTTTTTCCGTCGGAGAACCGTACGGCCCAGTGCATCGTATTCGTAGCGGGTGTTGCCCGAATCGCTGACCCTGGTACCGGCGTATACGCGGCCTCCGGTGGAGTCCTCGCCAAGATATTTGGTGGGCCAGGAGGCGTCTGTGAGGTTGCCCGCCGCATCGTATGCATAGCGCTCGGTCCAGTTGTGGGCATGAACAGCGGTGACACGGGCGGCGAGATCAAGGTCGAATCGACGACTGCCGTACGACTGGTCATCGACACCCACCAGGTTTCCGTCCTCGCCGAAGCTGTAGGCGCGGTGCAGCGTAGGACTCTCACCGTCGACGTGCAGGGACTGTGAGGTGCGGCGACCGAGACCGTCGTAGGCATGCGTGAGCGTGTTGCGTCGCCCTATGGAGCGACAGATCTCGTTGCCGGACCAGTCGCGCTCGAAGAGCACGGTGCGGCCGGAGGCGTCCAGTTGTGTGCGGTTCCCTGTCGCGTCGTACGTCCATGCCGTTGAGGCCCCGGAGGGAGTCGCCCGATGCGTCAGACGCCCCAGCGGGTCACGTCGGTAGGTCGTACTCCGGCCGTTGACGGTCTCGCGGATGACGAGACCGTTCGGGTCGAGCTCCATCGCGATCGACGCATCCGGTCCGGTCGCGTCGATCAACCTTCGATTCAGGTCGTACGCAAACTCGGTGACACCGTCGTCGCTGACTTTCCTGACCACGTTGCCGAGAACGTCGCGTGCATAGTGGATGGTGTGGCCGAGCGCGTCGGTTCGGGAGGTCAGGCGTCCCGCGTCGTCGTAGGCGTACGTCACCTCCCTGCCGTCGAAATCGGATTCCGAGATCAGACGCCCGGCCGCATCGTGTCCGTACCTCCACATCAGGCCTTGCGGGTTGGTGACGGTGGCCAGTCGAAGATTCCGGTCGTGGACGAACTCGTACCTCGCCCCGTCGGGACCGGTCCGGGCGGACGGCAGGTCGAAGTGGGTGTACTCGAAGACCGTGGTGGCGCCCGCGGGTGTGGTGTGGCTGGTGCAGTTGCCCTCACCGTCGTACGACCAGGTCTCGACGGCACCGTCTGAGGTCGTACGGCCAGCGATCCGGCCTTCGACTGTCCACGTGATCCGAGTGGTGTGGCCCGCCGGATCCGTGTAGGTGACGATCCGGCCGAACGCGTCACGCTTCCAGGCGGTCGTCGCGCCGAGCGGGTCGGTTGCCGCAACCGGAAGTCCTGCCGGGTCGCACTGCACGGTCCTGACGTTGCCCAGGGCGTCCGTCACTCCGACGAGGTGCCCCGCAGCGCTATAGGCGAACCGCGTGGTCGCCCCTGCGGGATCGGTCATGGACGTGCAATTTCCGTACGCGTCGTATTCCCTGTGCCAGCACGCGCCGTCAGGCATGCGGATGGTCCTGGGGCAGTTCAGATCGTCGTACGCGATGCGCATCGCCGCACCGTCCGGACGGACGACCTCCGTGACGGAACCCCTCTCATCGACAGCAAGTCGTGTGGTGTCGCCCAGTTCGTTCGTACGGGACACAACGTGGTGATGCGCGTCGTACGCGGTCCGAACTGTTGCGCCGAGAGGGTCGATTTCGGCGATGACCTGGCTGTTTTCGTTGATGACGAAGCGTGTGGTGGCGCCTTCGGGTGTGGTGAGCGTCGTGATGCGGCAGTCCGGCCAGGCCGAGTCGGTTCCGTCGTAGTCGAGGGTGACGGTGATGTGGCCGGCCTCGCCGCCTTCGCCGACGCAACGGTCGTGGTCGTCGTACTCGTACTCGTAACGGCTGTGATTGGTGTCGGTCCATGACGTGATGCGGAGACGTTCGTCGTACGTGAACCGCAGCGGAAGGCCTGAGGAGTTGATGACCTCGGTGAGATTGTCCGCGGTGTAGCCGTAGCGCCTGATGGCGATGTCCGAGCCGTCGTCGGCCGCGCCCGCCAGAGCCAGGGCGGTGACGCGGCCACCGTGGGAAGCGAGTTTGAGGTGATATCCGCCGGAATGACGGATGGCCACGGGGATGCCGTCCGCGTCGTAGTCAACGGTGATGGTGTTGTTGTTGTGGTCGGCGATGCGGCTGAGCCGGGCGATGCCGTCGGCGGGAACGGCGAAGTAGCGAGCATGACCGGAGAGCGGATCGTCGATGCGGTAGCCACGGTCAGGGAGGAGGGTCAGTGGCCACCGCGGCCCGGCTTCCGGCAGAGCCGAGGTGTCCGGACCGGCCGGGTGGGGGTAGGCAAGGAGCAGACCTTCCTCGGTGACGAAGACAATGCCGAGGTCGTCGACTTCCAGACGCTGGTCGATGGTGGAGGCCCAGGTGGGGCCGAACCACCATCCGCAGCGGTAGTCCGAGGCGACCCGTCGAGTGAAGGTCAGCGGAAGGTCGCCGGGGAGTTCCACGTCGGTCTGCGGTAGGAACATCGCACCGGTGGCCATGTCGATCGGGTCGCTTCCCTTGGAGCGCACCACGCTCTTGGCCCGGTTGAATGCGCCCTTCGCTCCGTCGGCGATCGACCCCCTGGCGTTCTTCACCAGCCCGCGAACAGCCGGCCCCATGACCTTCAAGCCACCTTTGAGCCCCTTCAAGGCCCCCAGACCGCCCTTGAGCCCCTTCGCCAGCCCACCGAGCGTGGTCAGCCCCTTCATGCCGGGTATGCAGTCCAGCGCCGCGAAGGCCACGTCCCACAGGGACGCCTGGCCTTTGGAATATTTGTAGAGCGTGTCGGCGAGGACGACCAGGGCGGCGATCAGCACGATCGCGCCGAGGATCGGCCCCCCGATGATCATCGCAATGATCCCGACTACCGCGACGACGACCTTGCAGACCGTGACGATGGTGTCCCAGTTGTCGGAGAACCAGTCCCCGACCTCCTCCCACCACTTCCGATTGCGAATTCCCGCATCCGAAGCCTCATCGATCTTCGACTTCGCGTCCCGCGCCGCCTCCTCCCGCATCCTGCGGGCATCCGCCGCCATCTTCTTCGCCGCGTCCAACGCACTGTTCGCGTTCGTCACATCCGACTGAGCCGAGGTCTGCGCCGACTTCGCATGCTGAGCGTCCCGGGTCGCGGCCCGCACCTTCGCCTCGTCCGGCTTCTCCGCGTCCTTGCTGCCGGTCGGATCGTCCTTGTACTTGTCCGCCTCCTTGCCGGCCTTCGTCACCCACGAATCAGCCGACGACAGACGGGACTTGGCGGACGACAGATCGGCCTGCGCCTCGCGGCCCTTGGCGAGAGCCTTGTCCGCCAACGCCTGGGCGCGCTCCAGCTTCGGCCAGTAATCGGCGAGCGCGTCCCCCGCCATCTCGTACGACTTCTTCAGCTTCTTCAGCTGCTTCGGAACACCCGAGAACTCGTCCTGGAACGCCTTCGCCGACTTCCCCGCCCACCGCAGAACCGCGTCCTCGTCCGCCATCCCCTTGATCAGACGAAGCGCATCCGACACGTCATCCGCGAAGTCATGCAGATTCTTGGACAGATGACGCACCCGGTCCGGGTCCCCGGGAGTGGGGTCCTTGTCCAGGTCCAGGACGTGCCAATCCGTCGGCCGGTTCCCCGCCACGCCGCAACCCCCGTCACGTTCGCCTCAGTAACTCTCGTACGCATCAGCGAATTTACCCGAGGACGACGACATGCGTGGATCTGGGCGCCGTCGGCCCGGATGACCAACTCAGGTGGCTTGCCCATCACTTCGACGTCGGACGCGGCTCACGCATACGGATCGATCACGTCCTCCAGGCCATGGGCGTACGCCCTCAGCCGGGCCTTGTCCTCAGTGCTCGAAGGTGAGTCGGGGCGCAGGATGTCCGGCAGGAACTTGACGCGCCACATCCGGAAGGCGTCCGCCGCGGCCCGGTCGCTCTGGACACCCAGCAAGGATCCCGCCGTCCGCACGGCATCGACGACCAGGGGCACAGCCGTGTCAGGACCAGGGCCTCTCACTGTGGCGGTTCCCAACAAAGCGTCTATGAAGGTGACCAGTTGGAGGTCCCCGCCCATGCGAACCATGCGCCGCAGTACGGCTGGGTCATCGACCTCGGGAGGGTAGTTCTCGATGCATCCCGAGTACATCGTCAAATACTCGGCTGTCACCTCATGGCCTTCGTTCCATCCTCCCTGGCACTCGAAGATGGCCATCGTCTCGGGAGAGAAGTCGCCGATGGTTCGAACCAGTGCGAGGAGCCGATCGACCTCGTCGCGGTGAGCCGCCACGAAGTCGGCGAGTGACACATCCCGCAGGACCCTCGCCGCCGATTCCGTTACCGCGCCGAGCTCCAGAATTCCCCACAGCGGGGCGAACACGTCATAGCCGAGTCCCGTTTCCGAGATCGGCGCATGGACGCGATCCGTCTCCGCAGACCACCGCGAGCTGTTGTCCTGGCTCATACCTGAGTGGCGTACGGGAGGAACGTGGTCCATGCGGTGGGGGCGAAAGTGAGGCGCGGGCCCTGGGGGTTCTTGGAGTCGCGGAGGTGGATCTTGGTGGGGGTGGGGGCTATCTCGACGCAGTCACCGGCTTCGCTGCTGCTGCTGTGGCTGCTCTTGAACCATCCCAGCGCAACCTCGACGCAGTCACTGGGATTACTGCTGTCGCTGTAGCTGCTCTTGAACCAGTACAGGTCGGAAGCGTCCCCGGAAAAGGTCTCCCTGGTCATGTCTCTCCCAGCGCTTGCTCGATGAACGCCAGCGACTCCCCCGGTGAGAGAGCTTGGGCCCGGATGATGCCGTACCGCAGTTCAAGGATCCGGAGCTGCCTCGGGTCGGAGACCGGGCGCCCGCTGAACTCGTCGTCGGTACGTCCCACTGCCGTGCCGTTCCCGAACTTCAACACCTGGATACGCCCGGCCGCACCAGGGTGGTCAGCGCGAGCAGTGGGCATCACCTGGAGCTCGACGTGTGCCAACTGTGCCATCTCCAGCATGTGTTCGAGCTGACGGCGCAGCACCATTGTGCCTCCGACCGGGCGCCGCAGCGTCACCTCTTCCTGGACGAAGCTGAGCTCCGGTGCGGGCGACCGGTCGAAAATGGTCTGCCTGGCCAATCGTGCGGCCGCCGCTCGCTCCAACTCATCCTGCGACAGCGTGGGCCTCCACGTACCGAACAACGCTCGTGCGTACTCCGCCGTCTGCAACAACCCATGGATGTTGTGGTTGCTGTACAGCAGCAGCTCGACCGCCCGTTCCTCCAGCATCTTCAGCTCGCGCACCTTCTTCGGGTAGCGGGCCTTCTCCATGTCCTCCTTGAACGCCCTGAGATGGCCGCCGGCGTTCAGGACCTCGTCCGCCCGGTCCAGGAAGTCCGCCTTGGGAATCCGCGCCCCGCGCTCCACCTTGCGGACCAGGTCCTCCCCGTACCCGATCGCCCGCCCGAACTCGACCACCCGCATCCCGGCGGCCTCCCGCCAGAGCCTGACCTGGCGGCCGGTCGCCTCCACCACCGGGGCGATCTCGTCCTCGGGACTGACGTCCCACCCGGGCTCGTCCGCGCTCTCGCTGTTCATGCCCACCCACCTCCAACGCCCACCGTTCCCTACGGCACTCGGGACAGCCGGGACAGAGCAGGACAGCGACCGGACAATCCCTGTACGCACAGGCGTCATCGCAGCTCACAGTAGGCACGGTTCGACACGCTGAGTGACATGAATCGAGAAACCGCCGGTCCGGGTGACCAACTCGTCGAGCCCGTCCGCAACTTCAGCGTGCTGCTCACGTTCCGGGGCGGGACTTCCGGCTGACGCTGTACGTCGTCGGCGACACCCTCCGTATCGAGGTGACCGACACGCGGGAAGACCGGCTGCCACGGGCCCGCGCGACAGACGCCGGCGCCGAACGCGGACGTGGCCTGCTTCTCGTGGCGGCCCTCGCCGACCGCTGGGGCGTGACGCCCGGACCCGCCCCGCGCAAGACCGTCTGGGCCGAACTGGCCATCCCCACCGCCGGATCGCGGTTTTCAACGTCCCGGTGATCGACGTCTCGGCGCCGCACGACATCAAAAGCCTTTAAAGCCGGAGGAAGAAGAAAACCCCCAACCCCACCTGTCCACCCACAGGTAGCGCATCACTCGCAAGGGTGACGATTGCTAACTGAGCTGGATTTTGCGCCCGTTGGCAGGCATATGCTCGCCGCGACAGCGTACGAGTGCCCCCACGGCATCACGGCTTCGCTCCAGCGCGCTGTCACCACAGCAACCGCAGACATGCGACGGCCCCCGGCCGGGACTGGCATCCCGATCGAGGGCCTGACCAACGAGGAATCGAAGGTTCCCGATGGGCTCCCAAAACCTTAGCGCGCCCTCGTGCGCCCAGCCCCGTATTCCGCGGGGTGTCACTCACATCAACGTCCGCCACTCCACCCGTTTCACGGTGGTCGGCAACCACCTCGCCCAGCACCGCGAGCTGACACTCAGCGCGAGAGGGCTCGCCCTGCACATCCAGTCGCTGCCCGAGGGCGCCCGCGTGGACATCAAGTCGCTCGCCGCGCGTCTGCCCGAAGGCGAGATGCGGATCGCGGCAGCCCTCCGGGAGTTGGAAGCGCACGGCTACCTGTCCCGCAGGCGGGAGCGGCTGCCGAGTGGCCAGATCGTCACGCACACGGTGTCGTACAACCAGCCGCACGGGCTCGTCGAGCCAGAAGTGCAGGCCTCCGCGCCTAGCCGACTCACCACACACGGCCCCGTTACTGAGCCGGTCCAGGCAGCCAACCCCGTCCCGACGCCCGGCACTGTCCATGCGCCCGAACTCCCTTCCGCGTCCGGCCCGGTGCATGAGCCGCCCCTCACCCCTGCTCCCCTTCCCAGCTCAAGGCCAGGACCGGCGCCAGCGCCCGCGCCGAACTCCACCCCCGTAAGCCCCGCGCCGCAGGCGGCCCCACCCACGCCAGCACCCGCGCCGAAGCGCCCCCTCCCCACCCCCGACACCGACACCCCGGACCGGGACCGCGCGGCCACCGTCCTCCTCGCGAGCCTGCACCGCGAGGACCCGCGCCTGCTGCTCGCGGAGCGCGACGTACGTCGTCTCGCCCCGGCCGTCGCCGCCTGGCTGGAACGCGGCGCCGCCCCCGAAGCCGTACGCCTCACCCTGACGGGCGGGCTACCCCGCGACCGCCTGCACCACCCGGCGTCCCTCCTGGCCCACCGCCTCACCGAACTGCTGCCACCGCGGCTGCCCGCCACCGTCCCGTCGGTCGCGCGCTCACACCCACAGCAGTCGCAACCCTCGCAACCGCACCCCCTCCAGAACTGCGACGGCTGCGACCGCGCCTTCCGCTCCCCAGACCCCGGCCGCTGCCGCGACTGCCGATCCGTTCCCCTGCAGGTCAGGCGATATAAGCGTGACGATTCTTCCCCCTGGAAACGGCAGACAAGGAGCGAGCTCCATGGCCATCGCCTCCACTCAACAGGCTGAACCCCTCTTCACCCGACAGGACCTCACGTGCTGCCCGCTTTCGCCGCGAACGGATTCCTTCCGCTGGGTCGATACTCCGTCTCATTCGACGAGGCAGAAGCCATGCTCGTCAGTGCCCCGGAGTTCGAGGACTCCTCGACACGCACAGGGTTGTGGGACGGTCTCCACGAATATCTCGACCCCTTCCTCACGCTGGAAAACGCGTACACGACCGCCCTCGACGGTCTTACGCTCGTCCACAGGCTGTGGCTCGGCGGCAGTTTCGTCAGTGTCAAGCTCGATCCCGGGAACATCGATGCCACGCTCCTGATCGACACACGCGCCGAGCGTGCCCTACGCGGAAAGCCCGGGTCGAAGTGGCTGACCACCGCCTTCCAGAGTCGGTCCAGGATGAGAGAGAAGTTCGGCGTCTCGCCGCTTCGCATCGGATACCAGCCCGTTGCGCATATCTTCGAGCCGGAGCGCCTCACCTCGGAAGAACGGACATACTTCACGCAACGGGGTGTGTGGGACGACTGGTGGCAGCGCTGCAGACTGCCCGACCAGAACGACCACTCACCGTCCGAAGAAAGGGCCGCACCGGCACGCGGTTACCTGGAGGTGCGACTGTGACGGGCGACAACTGGCGCGAGCGCAGGCGCGCGCTCCAGGAAGGCGACCCTGCCGAAACCCGACGCGCCGCACGTCTCCTGGACATGCTCGGCACCGAGGACCGGGACGACGAGGAGATCGAGGCGGAACACCGCGCGAGCCGGCTGGCCGCGGCACGTGAGTACGCACCGGACGCCCGGCTCGACGAGGAGCTTCAGCTCCGACTGACCGGACCGGACACCGACGGCGGTGGTCTCCGCTTCCAGTGGGGCGACGCGCTGCTCGAGCCGGTGGAGCACATGATCTCCGTTGCCGCAGGCACTCCGGTCCAGCTGGAACTCACCGGGATCTCCGCAGGCAGCACCGTCGTACACGCCCGCCCCGTCACCGCGCCCACCGACTCCAGCCAACCGGACGCCCTGGGCGCCCCCGCCACGTCAGCCGCGGCTATGGGTCTCGGCACCCTCACCACACTGCTCGACGCTGTGGAGTCGGAGCACGACATCCGCGAATGGGCACGGCTCTTCGACGCGGTCGAAGCGGTGTCCCGGGCACTGAGCCGGTACGAACTGGATCTGGGCGTGACCTGGTACGACGCCGAGGGCCGGATGCGCCGCGCCCGGCTGACCGAGCGGGGGAGGCGCTACGTGAAGCGGCTTCGGGAGACCAAGGACCGCGACCAGGAGATCACCATCTCCGGCCGTGTCACGGAGCTGCGGGAAAGCGGCCTGGTGAAGGTCAAGACGGGCACGGCCAAGAACTCACCCGCCTACGACGTCCGCTTCGAGGATCCCGGGGAACTGCTGCGCATGCGCCCCGGCCTTGGTGACAACGTCCACTTCCGCGTCCGTTTCCGACAGCAGCTGGACTCCATGGGCATCGCACGATCAACGGAATACACCTACATCGGTCCGGCCGCCGAGCAGACGTCGCTTCCCCTCGAACCGTAGGCAGGTCGTCTCTTCCCGGCCGTCCCGGGTGACGAGGACCATCAGCGGCGAGGGCGCAGGACCGGCGCCACCTGAAGGAACGACGAAAGGGCCCGTACGACCGAAGTCGTACGGGCCCTCTCTGGAGCTCTGGAAGGAGCTACCAGGTCATACGGTCAACAATTACTTGTTGATCTTGGTGACCTGGCCGGCGCCCACGGTCCGGCCACCCTCACGGATGGCGAACTTCAGGCCCTCTTCCATGGCGACGGGCTGGATCAGCGAGACAGTCATCTCGGTGTTGTCGCCCGGCATGACCATCTCCGTGCCCTCGGGGAGGGTCACAACACCGGTCACGTCAGTCGTACGGAAGTAGAACTGCGGACGGTAGTTGTTGAAGAACGGCGTGTGGCGGCCACCCTCGTCCTTGGACAGGATGTAGGCCTGCGCCTCGAACTCGGTGTGCGGGGTGACCGAGCCCGGCTTGATGATGACCTGGCCGCGCTCGACGTCCTCGCGCTTGATGCCACGGAGGAGCAGACCGACGTTCTCACCGGCCTGGCCCTCGTCGAGCAGCTTGCGGAACATCTCGATGCCGGTGACCGTGGTCGTGGTCTTGTCCTGCTTGATGCCGATGATGTCAACGGTCTCGTTGACCTTCAGGACACCACGCTCGATACGGCCGGTGACGACCGTACCGCGACCGGTGATCGTGAAGACGTCCTCGACGGGCATGAGGAACGGCTTGTCGACGTCACGCTCGGGGGTCGGGATCGCCTCGTCGACGGCGGCCATGAGGTCCAGAACGGTCTGGCCCCACTCCTTGTCGCCCTCGAGCGCCTTGAGCGCCGAGACCTTGACGACCGGCAGGTCGTCGCCCGGGAACTCGTACTCGGAGAGGAGCTCACGGACCTCGAGCTCGACGAGCTCCAGGATCTCCTCGTCGTCCACCATGTCGGCCTTGTTCAGGGCGACGACGATGTACGGAACGCCGACCTGGCGGGCCAGGAGCACGTGCTCCTTGGTCTGCGGCATCGGGCCGTCGGTCGCGGCGACGACGAGGATGGCGCCGTCCATCTGCGCCGCACCCGTGATCATGTTCTTGATGTAGTCCGCGTGACCGGGGCAGTCGACGTGGGCGTAGTGACGGCCCTCCGTCTGGTACTCGACGTGCGCGATCGAGATCGTGATACCGCGCTGGCGCTCCTCGGGAGCCTTGTCGATCTGGTCGAAGGCCGAAGCCTCGTTCAGGTCCGGAAACGCGTCGTGCAGCACCTTGGTAATGGCGGCCGTGAGGGTCGTCTTACCGTGGTCGATGTGACCGATGGTGCCGATGTTGACGTGCGGCTTAGTCCGCTCGAACTTTGCCTTCGCCACTGGGGTCCTCCTGCGGAGTGGTTCTGGTACGCCTTACTCATCGGCGCCAGGTGATCTTTGCTGGGATGCCGCCCGCCGGGGTTTTCCCTTCCGGGTGAGCCCCGGCGGTCGGTGTCAAGCCTAAAGCGTGCAAACGGGGTGTGTTACTCGCCCTTGGCCTTCGCGATGATCTCCTCGGCGACGTTCCTGGGAACCTCGGCGTAGGAGTCGAACTGCATCGAGTAGCTTGCGCGACCCGAGGTCTTGCTGCGGAGGTCTCCGACGTAGCCGAACATCTCCGAGAGCGGCACCAGACCCTTGACGATCCGGGCGCCCATCCGCTCCTCCATGGCCTGAATCTGACCACGGCGGGAGTTGATGTCGCCGATGACCTCGCCCATGTAGTCCTCGGGCGTGGTGACCTCGACGGCCATCATCGGCTCGAGGAGCACGGGGGAAGCCTTGCGCGCGGCCTCCTTGAAGGCCTGCGAACCGGCGATCTTGAACGCGAGCTCGGAGGAGTCGACCTCGTGGTAGCCACCGTCGAGAAGAGTGACGCGGACGCCCGTCATCTCGTAGCCCGCCAGGATGCCGAACTGCATGGCTTCCTGCGCACCGGCGTCCACCGACGGGATGTACTCCCGCGGGATACGGCCACCGGTGACCTTGTTCACGAACTCGTACGCCGGACCGTCGGTCTCGGTGATGGGCTCGATCGCGATCTGCACCTTGGCGAACTGACCGGTACCACCGGTCTGCTTCTTGTGGGTGTAGTCGTGACGCTCGACGGCCTTGCGGATCGTCTCACGGTACGCGACCTGCGGCTTGCCGACGTTGGCCTCGACCCGGAACTCGCGCTTCATACGGTCGACCAGCACCTCGAGGTGCAGCTCGCCCATACCGCCGAGGATGGTCTGGCCCGTCTCCTCGTCCGAGTGGACGTGGAAGGAGGGGTCCTCCTCCGCGAGACGCTGGATGGCGACACCCAGCTTCTCCTGGTCACCCTTGGACTTGGGCTCGATGGCGACCTGGATGACCGGCGCCGGGAAGTCCATGGACTCCAGGATGACCGGGTTCTTGTCGTCGCACAGCGTCTCACCGGTGGTGGTCTGCTTCAGGCCCATGACGGCGACGATGTCGCCGGCGCCCACCGCTTCGATCTCCTCACGCTTGTTCGCGTGCATGCGGTAGATCTTGCCGATGCGCTCCTTCTTGCCCTTGACGGAGTTCAGCACGGCAGTGCCAGTCTCCAGGCGGCCCGAGTAGACCCGGACGAAGGTGAGCTTGCCCAGGTGCGGGTCGCTCATGATCTTGAACGCGAGCGCGGACAGCGGCTCGTCGACGGACGGCTTGCGCTTGACGACGACCTCGGGGTCCTTCACGTCGTGGCCCTCGATGGCCTCGACGTCAAGCGGGGTCGGAAGGTAGCGCACGACCGCGTCGAGCAGGGGCTGGACGCCCTTGTTCTTGAACGCGGTACCGCAGAACACGGGGGTGACCGTGACGTCGGTGGACTTGCCGGACGCGATGGTGACGCGACGGATCGCGGCGTACAGCTGCTCCTCGGTGGGCTCCTGGCCCTCCAGGAACAGCTCCATGATCTCGTCGTCGTGCTCCGCGACGGTCTCGACCAGCTTGCCGCGGTACTCCTCGGCAGCCTCGGCGTGCGTGGCGGGGATGTCGACGACGTCGTACATCTCGCCCTTCGCCGCCTCGGCGGACCACACGAGCGCCTTCATGCGGACCAGGTCCACAACGCCCTTGAAGTCCATCTCGGCGCCGATCGGCAGCTGCATGATGATCGGAACGGCGCCAAGGCGGTCCCTGATCATGTCCACGCAGCGGTGGAACTCGGCGCCGGTGCGGTCAAGCTTGTTCACGAAGCAGATGCGCGGCACGCCGTAACGGTCGGCCTGACGCCACACCGTCTCGGACTGCGGCTCGACACCGGCGACACCGTCGAACACCGTGACGGCACCGTCGAGGACGCGGAGCGAACGCTCCACCTCGACCGTGAAGTCGACGTGCCCCGGGGTGTCGATGATGTTGATCGTGTAGTCGTTGTCCTCAAGCGGCCAGTGACAGGTGGTGGCAGCAGAGGTGATCGTGATGCCACGCTCCTGCTCCTGCTCCATCCAGTCCATGGTGGCGGCGCCGTCGTGGACTTCACCGATCTTGTAGCTGACGCCGGTGTAGAAGAGGATCCGCTCGGTGGTGGTCGTCTTGCCCGCGTCGATGTGAGCCATGATCCCGATGTTGCGGACCCTGGCCAGGTCAAGTGAAGTGGTAGCCATAAGGCTTCAGTCTTCTCTCGGTCTCGATGTGGGTTACGACTACCAGCGGTAGTGCGCGAAGGCCTTGTTGGACTCGGCCATCTTGTGGGTGTCCTCACGCTTCTTCACAGCGGCACCAAGGCCGTTGGAGGCGTCGAGAAGCTCGTTGAGCAGACGCTCGGTCATGGTCTTCTCGCGACGGGCGCGGGAGTAACCGACGAGCCAGCGCAGCGCGAGCGTGTTGGCGCGACCGGGCTTGACCTCGATCGGAACCTGGTACGTCGCACCACCGACACGGCGGGACTTGACTTCGAGCGTGGGCTTGATGTTCTCCAGCGCGCGCTTCAGCGTGATGATCGGGTCGTTGCCCGTCTTCTCACGCAGACCCTCCATGGCGCCGTAGACAATGCGCTCGGCGGTGGAGCGCTTGCCGTTGAGCAGCACCTTGTTGATGAGGGAGGTCACCAGAGGGGAACCGTAGACCGGGTCGATGATGACCGGGCGCTTCGGGGCGGGGCCCTTACGAGGCATTTTCTACTTCTCCTTCTTGGCGCCGTAGCGGCTGCGGGCCTGCTTGCGGTTCTTGACACCCTGGGTGTCGAGCGAGCCGCGGATGATCTTGTAGCGAACACCCGGCAGGTCCTTCACACGGCCGCCGCGCACGAGCACGATGGAGTGCTCCTGCAGGTTGTGTCCCTCACCCGGAATGTAAGCCGTGACCTCGATCCCGCTGGTCAGACGCACACGCGCGACCTTACGCAGGGCCGAGTTCGGCTTCTTCGGGGTGGTCGTGAACACACGCGTGCAGACGCCACGACGCTGGGGCGAACCCTCGAGTGCGGGCGTCTTGTTCTTCTCGACCTTGTCCTGCCGGCCCTTCCGGACCAGCTGCTGGATCGTAGGCACTACTTCTCCGGTTTCTGTGTGCCGAATGGTGGAGCTAACCTGGAACGCCACCGACCCACGCGGTCGGGTGTGTCGAATACTGCAGACTCTCGCCGCAAGGCGAAAAGGGCGCAGATTGCGGTGGCCGCTTACGGCTCTCCTTGCGGTCTGAAGGCACGCACGAGAGCCAGGGCACACCCCAGGCACAAGGTAAGAGCGTACCTACCTCACGGACTTCGGTCAAAACAAATGCCGTGGTGCCCGACACGCCGGACTTCTCCCGATCCATTCTCGGGGCTGTTCACGCCTCGCGCAGCTTCTCACCGGTGAATGTCCCGGATTCCGTGCCCACGGCACACACTGGGTGAGTACGTTGACCGGTTGCTGTGCATCGGTCACTGTGCGTCGGCCACGGTGCCGATCGGGGGACGGGGGATGGACTCATGATGGCTGCGCCCTTACCGGGGGACGAGAGCCTGGACGACCGGGTGCCGTTCCTGGCACGTCTGGAGACCGAGGACCGCTCCGCGCTGCTGTCCCTCGGGCGCGAGCTGTCCTTCACGCCCCGGATGGTGCTCCTGCGCCAGAGCGAGCCCTCGTCGCACGTGCTGATCGTGACGCACGGCTGGACGAAGGTGACGGCGTCCGCCGCCAACGGCTACGAGGCGCTGCTCGCGCTGCGGGGGCCCGGCGACATCGTGGGCGAGTCCGCGGCGCTGACCGGCCGGCCGCGCTCCGCGACGGTGACGGCCCTGGAACCGGTCCGCACGGTCGCGGTCGTACGCGAACACTTCACGGACTTCCTCGCCCGCTCCCCCGCCGTCTCCTTCGCTCTCCTCGGCCTCACCTCGGACCGCACCCGGGCCGCCGACCGCCGCCGCCTGGAGTACGCCTCCATGAGCGTCCGCGAGCGGTTCGCCGCGCTCCTCCTCGACCTGGCCCGCACGAACGGCCGCCGCACGGACGAGGGCATCGAACTCTCCGTCCCGCTGAGCAAGCAGGAGCTGGCGGGCTCGGTGGGGGCGTCCAGGGAGATGGTCCAGCGCCTCCTGAAGGAACTCCGGGAGCGGGACGCGGTGCTGACGGGCAGGCGGACGATGGTGATCCTGCGCATGGACGTACTGCGGCGGATCGCCCGAGGCTGAGCGAGCCCCGCGAGAAATGCGCACCCTCCGCCGGGACCTCTCCCGGGAGGGCGAGCACCGCACGGAACGCGCCCCGGGGACCGCCCCGGGCACCGGGCACCGCACGGATCGCGGCCCCGAGGACCGCCCCGGGCACCGGGCACCGCACGGATCGCCGACTACGTAGCCGCCCCGGGAGGGCGCCCACACACAGAACCCGCGCCGGGGGCCGCCACGGCAGGTCGCGGCCCTGGGGGCGTGCGGGACCCCCCGGGCGGCTGAGCCCCCCGTGGCTCCGGATCGCTTCTGTGCACACGGTCACACTTCGAGTGGGACATCCGCCCTCACACCCGGCCCACCGGTGACGCCACCCTGCTTGCCAGGCGAGGCACCCACCGAAAGGCGACCATGACCGACCCCGTGAGCCGGACGATCCTCCTGCTCGACATCGAGAAGTACAGCGACCGGGACGACGTCGAGCAGGCCTACTTGCGCCGGATGCTGTACGACATCACGGACCGCGCGCTGGAGAGCGCCGGCATCGACGAGCGCCTGCGCCAGCGGGCGGACCGCGGCGACTCGGTGATGGAGCTGATCGACGCCAACGCCCCGGTCACCGCGTTGCTGCGCGCCCTGCTCACCGAGGTGCCCGCCCAGCTCCGCGCCGTCAACCGGATGGCGTCCAGCTCGGCCCAGATCCGGCTGCGCGGTGTCGTCGCCACCGGATACGTCGCCGTCGACGCGTACGACGGCTGGGTCGGCTCCGACCTCAACCACGCCTGCCGCCTCCTCGACGCCCGGCTGCTGCGCGCGGCCCTGCGGGAACGGCCGAACGACTTCGCGCTGTGCGTCTCGGAGAGCGTGCACGCGGGGATCGTGCGGCACAGCCACCCGGGCATCCCGGCGGACGACTTCCACCCGGTGACGGTGGACAGCAAGAACGGACCCCTGGGGGCATGGCTGCACGGCCCGGTCCCGTACGGGGCGGACGACCACAGTGAGAGAGGGGGAGCCCCGGCGCCGGGCGGCTCGGGGGAGAGCCCGGCGCCGGAGGCGGGAACGGGAGCGGGAGCGGGAGCGGGAACGGTGAGGGGAACGGACGCGGGTGCGGCGGCGGAGACCCCGGGCCCGGACCGGCCCGCCCGACCCGAGCCGACCGCCCCACCCGAGCCGACCGAGCAGCCCGCGCAGCCCGCCGCCGCTCCCGGGAACGTCGTCTTCAACTTCACCGGCGGCACCCCCAGCTTCGGCGGCAGCCTCGTCGCGGGTGACCAGCACGGCGTGTCCGGCGGCCAGGTCACCGGTGACGTCCACCTGGGCGGAAGCGGCGGTGAGTCGGCGTGACGGCGGCTCCGCCCGTGACGCCGGACACCCCCGACGACGTACCACCAGCGGATCCGCAGGGACCGAGAGGCCTGAGGGACCCACGCCCCGCACCCGAGGCGCGCACCGATTTCGGTGAGCCCGAGGAACGGACCCAGGAGGCCAGGGCCGCGCAGCGCGAGCTCGTCGCGCACACCCCGGGATTCATCTTCAGCGAGGCCGCGTCCTTCGGCGGCAGCCTGGTCGGCGGGGCCCAGCACGGGGTGTCGGCGGGCGGCTCGGCCCGTGACGTGTTCATGGGCGGCAAGACGGAGATCCACCACCACGGGACGGCGGCCGGCGCCGCGTACGCCTCCGGGGAGATCCCCCGGCAGCGACTCGACGCGCTCGCCGGAGTCTTCGTCCAGGGCCCCTCCTTCGCCGCCGCCCTGGCCCGGCTGCGCGACGAGCGCGTCCTCGTCCTCGCCGGCGCCCACTCCACCGGCCGCTACGCCGCCGCGCTGATGCTCCTGCACCACCTGGGCGTTCCCGCCGTGCACGCCCTGTCCGCCGAGACCGGTCCGGCGAACCTGGGCGCCCAGCTCTCCGCGCCCGGCGGCCACGTCCTGCGCGATCTCCCGCTGAGCCGCAACCGCCCGCTGCGGGACACCCACCTGTACGCCGCCCGCGACCGGCTCAGGAAGACCGACGGGTATCTGGTGGTGACCGTCGAGAACTCCCCGTTCCTGCTGGGGGTCACCCCCTCCGCCTGGGAGCCGCCGGAGGCCGCCGACGTGCTGCGCGCCCACCTGGCCGACCTGCGGAAGGAGCCGGGAGACAGCACCGGCCTGCTCGCCCTCGGCCCCGTGCGCGACTTCCTCTCGCGGGGCGCCCACCGCCCCTCCGAGGTCGCCCGGTTCGCCGTGGAGGTCGCCCGTTTCGACGGCGGCGCGGAAGCGGCGGCCCGCCTCGCCGACTTCGGGCACGCGGCGGTCGAGCAGCAGTGCCGGGAGTGGCTCAGCGACCCCGAGGCCACCCTGCGCGACAAGGCGTTCCTCATCTCGCTCGCCGTCTTCGACCAGGCGCCGTACGTGCTCGCCGCCGAACACGCCGACCAGCTGTACGTGCACTTCCAGCGCCTCCAGCATCCCGAACAGCCGCCGGAGATCCCGGTGTTCGGGCTCGCCGCCGAGACCCGGCTGGAACGGGCGCGCGCCGAGGGCGAAGTACGGGACGAGGCCACCGAGTGGGGCTCGGTGCCGCAGTTCACCGCGTACTTCAAGAAGGAGAACACCCCGCGTCTCCTGCTCGGCGAGGTGTGGACGGGCCATCCGTCGGCGCGGCCCGCGCTGGTCTCCTGGCTGAAGGAGCTGGCCCGCGACAGCCGTCCGGTCGTCCGGACCCGGGCCGCCGCGGCCGCCGCCCTGCTGGCCCGCGCCGACCTGCCCTCGGCCGTGGCGCTGCTGATCGACGGCTGGGCCGTGTCGAAGGCCTTCGGCCCCCGCGTCACCGCCGCGAACACGCTCACGCTCGCCCAGCTCCTCGACGCGCCCGTCGTGCTGCGCCTGCTCACCCAGTGGTGCACGGACACCCACTGGGCCCGCCGCTGGACGGCGATCCGCGCCTTCGGCCTGCTCACCCCGCTGCGCCCGGACCTCGCGGGCCCGGCACTGAGCGCGCTCGCCGCCCGCGCCCGCGCCGGGGGCAGCGGCGAGACCGAGGCGAACAACCTGATCGACTCGACGGCCCTGCTCCTGTCGGTGGGCGCCCGGCGCGGCGAGATGCTCTCCGAGCTGGTGCGCCTGCTCCACCACGACACGGCCTCGGTCCGCGCGCTCGCGCTGGCCGCGTTCGTGCGGGCCTGCGACAACGCCGAGGAGGGCGCGCTCGTCGAGTGGTACGCCGACACCGGGATGTACGAGGAGGACTCGGCCCGGGACCTGGCCACCCTCTGGCGGACCGCGCTCGGCGACCGCGGGCACACCCGGGGCGCCCTCTTGGCCCTGCACACCTGGGTGCATCTGGCCGAGCGCCGGGCGGACGTCGCCCAGGCCCTGGAGCTGCTGCTGCCCGCGCTGCTCGTCACGGCGGACGACCGCAAACGCCTCCGCCACGAACTGCTCAACCTGCGCGCCCCGGACGGCGGCCCGCGCCCACCGGTGGCCGACCGCCTGCTCGGCCTCCTGATCCCCTCCACCCCAGATCCATCGAGGAGTTGAACCATGGCGGAGTTCCGCCGTCAGCCGGAGTGGCAGCAGGACGCCCACCGGCACACCACGCTCATCGACCCGGTGCTCACCGTGCGGCCGATCGCGCGCTTCGACTACACCGTCCGCCGCGCGGTCAACGCGATCGACCACGCGCTGGTCTTCGTCACCGCGAAGGGCTCGTACGACGTCTACATGCCGCCGCACCGGCCGAGCCGCGCGGACGCGGCCACCCGCCGCTACACCTCCGTCTACGAGGTGGACATGGGCAGCCACCCCGTACAGCTCGCCCTGGAGGTGCCGAGCGACGACGACGCGTTCTCCTTCGGCGCCACGGCCGATCTGACCTGGCGGGTCGCGGACCCGATCGCGTACGTGGCGAGCGGCGAGCGCGATGTGCCGACGCGGCTCACCCGTGAACTGCACCAGCTCGCGCGGCCGGTGAGCCGCGCCTTCTCCATCGAGGACAGTCCGGCCGCCGAGCGCGCGGTCCAGCAGGCCGTGGAGACGGGCGGTTTCGCGGCGGGCATCGGACTCGCCGTGACCTGTGTCGTACGGCTGCGGCTGGACGACGAGGCGATCGCGCACCGGCGTCGGCAGCGGAGCCTGCGCTACGAGTCCGACATGCTCGACCCCGAGCACGAGTTCCGGCTCCGGCTCGCCCGGCAGCAGCACGAGCTGGAGGTGCTGCGCCAGCAGCAGGACCACCATCTGATCACCGAGAAGATCAACTTCTACCAGTACCACCTGCAGCACGGGGGCGTCGCCGCCTGGGCCCTGCACCTCTCCCAGCACCCCGAGGACACCAAGATGGTCATCGGGTCCATCCAGAAGGACCAGCTCTCCGCCATCAGAGGGCAGCTCCAGGTCATCGCCGGGGACACCCTGGAGGACTTCCAGAAGGCGGAGTCGGCCCGTTCGACCCTGCGCGCCGTCGACGAGCTGATCCAGCAGCAGACGCCTCCGGCGCCCCAGGGCGGGCAGGGGGCACTCCCGGCCGGGGCGGCGCCCGGGCAGCCGCAGACGCCGCCCCAGCCGCCGTACCCGGGCCAGTCGCCCTACCCCGGCCAGTCACCACAGCCTCCGTACGCCGGTCAGACACCGTACGGCGGGCAGCCCCCGTACACAGGGCAGCCTCCGTACACAGGGCAGCCTCCGTACGCGGGGAGTCAGCCGCCGTACGCGGGTGGGCCGCCTCCGTCCGCCGGACAGCCCCCGTACGCAGGCGCTCAGCCGCCGTACGCGGGCGCTCAGCCGCCGTACGCGGGCGCTCAGCCGCCGTACGCGGGACAGGCACCGTACGCGGGCGGGCAGGCGCCGTACGCCGACGACCGGACCCTGTACGCCGGGCAGTCCCCGTACGCGGGCGCTCAGCCGCCGTACACCGGAGGTCCGGACGCCGGTGCCTCCGCGGCACCGGGGCAGCCCGACAGCGCCGCCCCCTACGGACAGCCCTCCACGACGCCCTACGCCGCCGCTGGACCGGCTCCCGCCGTGCCTCCGGTGCCTGGCAGCCCCGAGGGCGCCCGGGCCGCCGTGCCGCCCGCCACGCCGTTCCCGGCACCCGCCGCGACGCCGACGGACGCTCCGGAGGGCGAGCCCGCGTGACCACGCCCGACACAGCACCGCCACCCACGCCCGTGACCACGCCCGCGACCGCACCGACATCCGGCGCCCCGGCGCCTTCCGCCGCGCTCCCGGACCCCTCCCCGCCCCCTTCAGGGGCCGGTGGCCGCACCGCGGATCGGCTCCTGACCGAGCTGCGCGGCGAGATCGCCCGGGCCGACAGCAAGGCCTCCGTGCTGGTGGCGGCGCTCGGAATGACGGCGGGCGTGTTCAGCGCGCTCCTTGCGGGACGCGGCTGGACGCCGGGTGAGCTGTCCTGGGCCGGGACGGGCCTGTGGTGGGCCGGGGCGGCGGCGCTGGGGCTGTCCCTGTTCGCGCTGCTGCTCGCCGTGCTCCCCCGCTACAGCGGCACCTGGGCCCCGGGCCGGCCGCTGTGCTACTTCGGCGACATCCAGCAGGCCGTACGCGAGGGCCGACTGGCCGCCGCGCTGGCCGACACCGATCGCGACCCCGCCGCCGGACTCACGGCGGCGCTCATCGAGACCAGCCGTATCGCCGCCCGCAAGCACCAGTGGATCCGTACCGGCCTGATCGCGTTCTGCGCCGGCACCGCCCTGCTGCCGACCGCGCTGCTCATCGGCTGAAGTCTCCGCACAGCCATATCGAAGGAGCCCTCATGTCCCAGCCCCCAGGCCCGGCCCCCGCGTCCCCCGAGCCCCCGTACCCGGGAGCGGCCACTCCGCCGCCCCCCTACCCGGACGCCGCCTCCTCGCAGCCCTCGTACCCGGGAGCCGCCACTCAGCCGCCCCCTTACCCGGGAGCCGCCTCCCCGCCACCCCAGTACCCGGCGTCCTCCGCTCCTCCACCCCAGTACCCCGCAAGCCCCGGGACCGGCGGGCCGGGACCGCAGTACCCGGGCCCGGGAGGCCACCCCCCGCAGTACCCGGGCGCCGGAGGCCCCGCACCTCAGTACCCGGGTGCCGGAGGCCATCCGCCGCAGTACCCCGGAGCCGGAGGCGCCGCACCCCAGTACCCCGGAGCCGGAGGCGGCCCAGCACCCCAGTACCCGGGATCCGCCACTCCGTCCGCCGCCCACCAGCAGACGGCCCAGCAGCAGACGGCGACCCCTCCTCCGCAGTACCCGGGTCAGCAGCAGCCGCAGTACCCGGGTCCGGACGCGCGGTACCCGGGTCAGCAGTCGCCGCAGCCCGCGCCCTTCGTCCCGCGGCCGGCCACCGCGCCCGACGACCTCGACTACCGCCACCAGGGCTCACGCGTTCATCTGGCGAGCCATCAACGGGGTGCCGACGCCACCGCCATCGGGCAGCTCGCGACACAGATCCCGGGGTTCCTGGTGAGCCTCGCCGTGGTGTCGTCCCTCGCACTCGGGCTGCTCGGTACGGCCGTGGGCTGGCTGGTAGTGGTGGCCTGGCTGGCCTCCGGTGCGCTCGTCTTCCACCGGCCCACCGAGCTGCGCTTCGCCCGGCACGTGCTCAAACTGCGGATGCCGCTGGCCGAGGAACGGGCCCGGCTGGAGCCGATCTGGCGCGAGGTCACGGCCCGGGCGGGCATCGAGGCGAACACCTACGAGCTGATGGTGGAGAACAGCGAGGACCTGAACGCGGTCGCGGCCGCCGGCCATGTCGTCGGCGTCACGACCTACTCACTCAACCGGATTCCCAGCAGCAACCTCGCCGCCGTACTCGCCCATGAGCTCGGCCACCACACCGGGGGACACGCCTGGGCCGGACTCCTCGGCTACTGGTACTCCCTGCCCGGCCGACTCGCCTGGGCGTTCACCCGTGGGATGGCCCGCATCGCGCTCGCCGTCGCGGGGGTCTTCTCGGCGGCCGCGACCGGGCTCCTGATCCTCTTCATGGGGATGTTCGTGATCGCCGGGTTCCTCATCGCCTGGTACATCACGATCCCGCTCGTCGTCGCGCCCTATCTGCTCGCCTACGCGGGCCGCCTCGGCGAACTCCGCGCCGACCAGCAGGCCGCGGCCCTCGGCTTCGCGCCCGAGATGGCCCAGGTCCTGCATCACTTCCAGGCCGAGGAGGACGCCGCGAAGGCGGCCGCCGTCACCCAGGGCAAGAAGCTCCAGGAGCCGGGCGGCCTCGCCAAGCTGCTGTCCACCCACCCCGACAACTACACCCGGCTGCGCGCCCTGGAGCCGTATCTCCAGCTCCCGCGCTAGAACGGGTCCCCGGCGGACCGGGGAACGCCGAAGGGCGGTCACCCCCGTCGGGGGTGACCGCCCTTCGAACTGCTTGCTACCTACTGCCTACCGCTTACTGGTTGTACGGACCGTAGTCGTAGTCCTCCAGCGGGACGGCCTGGCCGGAGCCCGTGCCGAACGGCGAGTAGTCGATGTCGTCGTAGCCGACGGCCGAGTACATCGCGGCCTTGGCTTCCTCGGTCGGCTCGACCCGGATGTTGCGGTAGCGGGACAGACCCGTACCGGCCGGGATGAGCTTACCGATGATGACGTTCTCCTTGAGGCCGATCAGGGAGTCGGACTTGGCGTTGATCGCCGCGTCCGTCAGAACCCTGGTCGTCTCCTGGAAGGACGCCGCCGACAGCCACGACTCGGTCGCCAGCGAGGCCTTGGTGATACCCATCAGCTGCGGACGGCCGGAGGCCGGGTGGCCGCCTTCCTGGACCACACGACGGTTCTCGGTCTCGAACTTCGAACGCTCGACCAGCTCGCCGGGCAGCAGCTCCGCGTCGCCCGACTCGATGATCGTCACACGGCGCAGCATCTGCCGGATGATGATCTCGATGTGCTTGTCGTGGATCGACACACCCTGCGAGTTGTAGACCTTCTGGACCTCGCCGACCAGGTGGACCTGGACGGCACGCTGACCCAGGATGCGCAGCACGTCGTGCGGGTTGGTGGCACCCACGGTGAGCTTCTGGCCCACCTCGACGTGCTCGCCCTCGGACACCAGGAGCCGGGCACGCTTCGAGATCGGGAACGCCGTCTCGTCGCTGCCGTCGTCCGGGGTGACCACGAGCTTCTTGGTCTTCTCGGTCTCCTCGATCCGCACGCGGCCGGAGGCCTCGGAGATCGGGGCGACACCCTTCGGCGTACGAGCCTCGAAGAGCTCGACGACACGGGGCAGACCCTGGGTGATGTCGTCACCGGCCACACCACCGGTGTGGAAGGTACGCATCGTCAGCTGGGTACCGGGCTCACCGATGGACTGGGCGGCGATGATGCCGACCGCCTCACCGATGTCGACCAGCTTGCCGGTGGCCAGCGAGCGGCCGTAGCACATGGCGCAGGTGCCGACGGCGGACTCACAGGTCAGGACCGAGCGGGTCTTGACCTCCTCGATGCCGTGCTTGACGAGCTCGTCGATGAGGACGTCGCCGAGGTCGGTGTTGGCCGGGGCCAGCACCTTGCCGTCGACGGTGATGTCCTCGGCCAGCGCACGTGCGTACACGCTGGTCTCGACGTTCTCCGCCTTGCGCAGGATGCCGTCCGCGCCGCGCTCCGCGATGTGCAGCTTGAGGCCACGGTCGGTGCCGCAGTCCTCCTCGCGGATGATGACGTCCTGGGAGACGTCGACCAGACGACGGGTGAGGTAACCCGAGTCGGCGGTACGCAGGGCGGTGTCCGCCAGACCCTTACGGGCACCGTGGGTCGAGATGAAGTACTCGAGCACCGACAGGCCTTCACGGAAGGAGGCCTTGATGGGGCGCGGGATCGTCTCGTTCTTGGCGTTCGACACCAGACCACGCATACCGGCGATCTGACGCATCTGCATCATGTTGCCTCGTGCGCCCGAGTTCACCATCATCGAAACCGGGTTGGTCTTCGGGAAGTTCGCGTTCATCGCCTCGGCAACCTCGTTGGTCGCCTTGGTCCAGATCGCGATGAGCTCCTGCGTGCGCTCTTCCTTGGTGATCAGACCGCGCTCGTACTGCTTCTGGACCTTCTCGTCCAGGTCCTCGTAGCCCTTGACGATCGCGCGCTTCGCATCCGGAACGACGATGTCGGAGATGGCCACGGTGACGCCGGAACGGGTCGCCCAGAAGAAGCCGGCCGCCTTCAGGTTGTCGAGCGTCGCCGCCACGATGACCTTGGGGTAGCGCTCGGCGAGGTCGTTGACGATCTCGGAGAGCTGCTTCTTGCCGACCTCGTAGTCGACGAACGGGTAGTCCTCGGGCAGCAGCTCGTTGAAGAGCGCGCGGCCCAGGGTCGTCCGCAGGCGGAAGGTGTCACCCTGCTGCCACTCCGGGTCGCCCTCTTCCCGCACCGGCGGGGTCCAGCCGCGCGGCGGGATGGTGCCCACCGGGAAGCGGATGTCCACGCGCGACTGCAGCGAGAGCTCGCCGGCGTCGAACGCCATGATCGCCTCGGCCACGGAAGCGAAGGAGCGGTCCTCGCCCTTCACGTTCCGCAGGTCGCCGTCGGTGGTCAGGAAGAACAGACCGAGGACCATGTCCTGGGTCGGCATCGTGACCGGGCGGCCGTCGGCCGGCTTGAGGATGTTGTTCGAGGACAGCATCAGGATGCGGGCCTCGGCCTGCGCCTCCGCGGAGAGCGGCAGGTGGACGGCCATCTGGTCACCGTCGAAGTCCGCGTTGAACGCGGTGCAGACGAGCGGGTGGATCTGGATGGCCTTGCCCTCGACCAGCTGCGGCTCGAAGGCCTGGATGCCGAGGCGGTGCAGCGTGGGCGCACGGTTCAGCAGAACCGGGTGCTCAGCGATGACCTCTTCCAGGACGTCGTACACGACCGTGCGGCCGCGCTCGACCATCCGCTTGGCGCTCTTGATGTTCTGCGCGTGGTTCAGGTCGACCAGGCGCTTCATCACGAACGGCTTGAAGAGCTCCAGCGCCATGGCCTTGGGCAGACCACACTGGTGCAGCTTCAGCTGCGGACCGACGACGATCACGGAACGCGCGGAGTAGTCCACACGCTTGCCGAGCAGGTTCTGACGGAATCGACCCTGCTTGCCCTTGAGCATGTCGGACAGCGACTTCAGCGGACGGTTGCCGGGGCCCGTGACCGGGCGACCACGACGGCCGTTGTCGAAGAGCGCGTCGACGGCCTCCTGGAGCATGCGCTTCTCGTTGTTCACGATGATCTCGGGGGCACCGAGGTCGAGAAGGCGCTTCAGACGGTTGTTGCGGTTGATCACACGGCGGTACAGGTCGTTCAGGTCGGAGGTCGCGAAGCGGCCACCGTCCAGCTGCACCATCGGGCGAAGGTCCGGCGGGATGACCGGCACGCAGTCGAGCACCATGCCCTTGGGGCTGTTGCTGGTCTGCAGGAACGCGGAGACGACCTTGAGGCGCTTGAGCGCACGGGTCTTCTTCTGGCCCTTGCCGGTGCGGATGATCTCGCGGAGGCGCTCGGCCTCCTCGTCCAGGTCGAAGGACTCCAGGCGCTTCTGCAGCGCCGCGGCACCCATCGATCCGTCGAAGTACGTGCCGAAGCGGTCACGCAGCTCGCGGTAGAGGAGCTCGTCGCCCTCCAGGTCCTGGACCTTGAGGTTCTTGAAGCGGGTCCACACCTCGTCGAGACGGTCGATCTCGCGCTGCGCGCGGTCGCGCAGCTGCTTCATCTCACGCTCGGCACCCTCGCGCACCTTGCGGCGCACGTCGGCCTTGGCACCCTCGGCCTCGAGCTCGGCCAGGTCGGTCTCGAGCTTCTTGGCGCGGGCTTCGAGGTCGGCGTCGCGACGGTTCTCGACCTGCTGGCGCTCGACGGAGACGTGGGCCTCCAGCGAGGGCAGGTCGCGGGTGCGGCGCTCCTCGTCGACGTACGTGATCATGTACGCGGCGAAGTAGATGACCTTCTCGAGGTCCTTCGGGGCGAGGTCGAGCAGGTAGCCCAGCCGCGACGGAACGCCCTTGAAGTACCAGATGTGGGTGACGGGAGCGGCCAGCTCGATGTGACCCATCCGCTCGCGACGCACCTTGGCGCGAGTGACCTCGACGCCGCAGCGCTCACAGATGATGCCCTTGAAGCGGACTCGCTTGTACTTACCGCAGTAGCACTCCCAGTCCCGGGTCGGACCGAAGATCTTCTCGCAGAAGAGTCCGTCCTTTTCGGGCTTGAGCGTGCGGTAGTTGATGGTCTCGGGCTTCTTGACCTCGCCGTGGCTCCACTGACGGATGTCGTCAGCGGTGGCCAGACCGATCCGGAGCTCATCGAAGAAGTTGACGTCGAGCACTATGCGTCAATCCCTCTCAGGGTTGTAAGTCTTAGGGGTCTGATACGGGGGTCCTGGGGCCGGCGGGCCTTGGTCACCTTTTCCACAGGTGGCCAAGGGCCCGCCGAACTCCCGTCAGACCTCTTCGACGCTGCTCGGCTCGCGCCGGGACAGGTCGATGCCGAGCTCCTCCGCCGCGCGGAAGACGTCCTCGTCGGTGTCACGCATTTCGATGGACATACCGTCGCTGGACAGCACCTCCACGTTGAGGCAGAGAGACTGCATCTCCTTGATGAGCACCTTGAAGGACTCGGGGATGCCGGGCTCGGGGATGTTCTCGCCCTTGACGATGGCCTCGTAGACCTTCACGCGGCCGGTGACGTCGTCGGACTTGATGGTCAGCAGCTCCTGGAGGGCGTAAGCGGCGCCGTACGCCTCCAGCGCCCACACCTCCATCTCACCGAAGCGCTGGCCACCGAACTGAGCCTTACCACCCAGCGGCTGCTGGGTGATCATCGAGTACGGACCGGTCGAGCGGGCGTGGAGCTTGTCGTCGACCAGGTGGTGGAGCTTGAGGATGTACATGTACCCGATCGAAACCGGGTCCGGGAACGGCTCACCGGAGCGGCCGTCGAACAGCCTCGCCTTGCCGGACGGGAGGACCAGACGGTCACCGTCGCGGTTGGGCAGGGTGTGCTCGAAGAGACCCGCGAGCTCGTCCTCACGCGCACCGTCGAAGACGGGGGTGGCGACGTTGGTGCCCGGGGCGACCTTGTCGGCCCCGATGGCCTGCAGGCGCTGGGCCCAGTCGTCCGCGAGACCGGAGACGTCCCAGCCGCGGCTGGCGAGCCAGCCGAGGTGGATCTCCAGGACCTGTCCCGGGTTCATTCGGGACGGGACACCGAGCGGGTTGAGGATGATGTCGACCGGGGTGCCGTCCTCCAGGAACGGCATGTCCTCGATCGGCAGGATCTTCGAGATGACACCCTTGTTGCCGTGACGGCCGGCGAGCTTGTCACCGTCCGTGATCTTGCGCTTCTGCGCCACGTAGACACGAACCAGCTGGTTCACGCCCGGCGGCAGCTCGTCGCCCTCTTCACGGTCGAAGACACGGACGCCGATGACCTTGCCGATCTCGCCGTGCGGGACCTTCAGCGAGGTGTCACGGACCTCACGCGCCTTCTCACCGAAGATCGCGCGCAGCAGGCGCTCCTCCGGCGTCAGCTCGGTCTCGCCCTTGGGCGTGACCTTGCCGACGAGGATGTCGCCGGCGACGACCTCGGCACCGATACGGATGATGCCGCGCTCGTCGAGGTCGGCGAGGACCTCCTCGGAGACGTTCGGGATGTCCCGGGTGATCTCCTCCGGGCCGAGCTTGGTGTCACGGGCGTCGACCTCGTGCTCCTCGATGTGGATCGAGGAGAGGACGTCGTCCTGCACGAGGCGCTGCGACAGGATGATCGCGTCCTCGTAGTTGTGACCCTCCCACGGCATGAACGCCACGAGCAGGTTCTTGCCGAGCGCCATCTCGCCGTCCTCGGTCGCGGGACCGTCGGCCAGGACCTGGCCTTCGATCACGCGGGCGCCCTCGTCCACGACAACCTTCTGGTTGACGGAGGTGCCCTGGTTCGACCGGGAGAACTTGTGCAGGCGGTACGTGGTGTACGTGCCGTCGTCGTTGGCGGTGGTGATGTAGTCCGCGGAGACCTCCTGGACCACACCGTCCTTCTCCGACTTCAGGACGTCACCGGCGTCGACCGCACAGCGGTACTCCATGCCGGTGCCGACCAGCGGCGCCTCGGACTTGATGAGCGGAACGGCCTGACGCATCATGTTCGCGCCCATGAGGGCACGGTTGGCGTCGTCGTGCTCCAGGAACGGGATCATCGCGGTCGCGACCGACACCATCTGGCGCGGGGAGACGTCCATGTAGTCGACGTCGTCACCGGGGACGTAGTCGACCTCTCCGCCACGACGGCGGACCAGGACGCGGGACTCCTCGAAGCGGAACTCCTCCGTCAGCGGCGCGTTGGCCTGCGCGATGACGAATCGGTCCTCTTCGTCGGCCGTCAGGTAGTCGACCTCGTCGGTGACGAAGCCGCCCGTGACCCTGCGGTACGGGGTCTCGACGAAACCGAACGCGTTGACCCGGCCGTAGGAGGCGAGCGAGCCGATCAGGCCGATGTTCGGGCCTTCAGGGGTCTCGATCGGGCACATGCGGCCGTAGTGCGACGGGTGCACGTCACGGACCTCGAAGCCGGCCCGCTCACGGGAGAGACCACCCGGGCCAAGCGCCGACAGACGGCGCTTGTGGGTGAGACCCGACAGCGGGTTGTTCTGGTCCATGAACTGCGACAGCTGGCTGGTGCCGAAGAACTCCTTGATGGAGGCGACGACCGGCCGGATGTTGATCAGGGTCTGCGGCGTGATCGCCTCGACGTCCTGAGTCGTCATGCGCTCGCGGACGACGCGCTCCATACGAGCCAGACCCGTGCGGACCTGGTTCTGGATGAGCTCGCCGACGTTGCGCAGACGACGGTTGCCGAAGTGGTCGATGTCGTCGGTCTCGACGACGATCGAGGTGCCGTTGTTGCCAACGGTCTCGGTCTCACCGGCGTGCAGCTTCACCAGGTACTTGATCGACGAGAGGATGTCCTCGACGGTCAGGACCCCGGCGTCCAGCGGGGCTTCGCCGCCCAGCTTCTTGTTCACCTTGTAGCGGCCGACCTTCGCGAGGTCGTAGCGCTTCGAGTTGAAGTAGAGGTTCTCCAGAAGCGTCTGCGCGGCCTCACGGGTCGGCGGCTCGCCCGGACGCAGCTTGCGGTAGATGTCCAGGAGCGCGTCGTCCTGGCCCTGGGTGTGGTCCTTCTCCAGGGTGGCGCGCATGGACTCGTACTCGCCGAACTCCTCGAGGATCTGCTCGGTGGTCCAGCCGAGAGCCTTCAGGAGAACGGTGACGGACTGCTTGCGCTTGCGGTCGATGCGGACACCGACCATGTCGCGCTTGTCGATCTCCATCTCCAGCCAGGCGCCCCGGGACGGGATGACCTTGGCCGAGAAGATGTCCTTGTCGGACGTCTTGTCGATGGAGGAGTCGAAGTAGACACCCGGCGAGCGGACCAGCTGCGACACGACGACACGCTCGGTGCCGTTGATGACGAAGGTGCCCTTGTTGGTCATGAGCGGGAAGTCGCCCATGAAGACCGTCTGGGACTTGATCTCGCCGGTCTCGTTGTTGGTGAACTCGGCGGTGACGAAGAGCGGGGCCGCGTACGTGAAGTCGCGGTCCTTGCACTCGTCGATGGAGTTCTTCGGGGGCTCGAAGCGGTGGTCGCGGAACGTCAGGGACATCGACCCACTGAAGTCCTCGATCGGGGAGATCTCCTCGAAGATCTCCTCCAGACCGGACTTGGTGGGGACGTCCTGTCCGCTGTCCAGAGCCGCCTCGACACGAGCCTTCCACGCGTCGTTGCCGAGCAGCCAGTCGAAGCTCTCGGTTTGCAGCGCAAGAAGGTTCGGAACCTCGAGGGGCTCCTTGATCTTTGCAAAGGAGATGCGCAGCGGGGCGGTGCTGGCGCCGTTGTTCGTATTCGCGGTCGAGGCAGTGCGCGAGGCGGCCAAGAGGGGGTCCTTCCGAGGGCTCGGACTCACTACGCGCGTACCGGTCCCATGTCGGACAAAGCGTCGGGCCGTTTCCGATCCGGCCGGATAAGGCCAGGTCAGGGATAGTCCAACTGTCGTTGCTCAAACACGGGGATGCCCCTGGTGACGGGCAGGAGGCAGCTAACAGGCAGCGCAAAGGGTCAGTGTAGCCACTAGGCCCACTGATGTCCAGTCCCGGTTTCTTGAGACCCTCGTTGTTCTCAACACCTGCGGCAAGCCACGCCCTCAATGCACATCGATACTGCCCTCTTCGTCAGCGATCCATGCCTCGGATACGGATCGTTGTGACGACGCGTCCTGAGAATTGCGCGCTGCGTGCGGTTCGTCAAGGCCCCCCATGCCCGAGCGAGTGCCGCGATCGTCACGTGCGGCCCGTCTTGCAACCCGTCTCTCTGCCTGTCACAGGGTGGCCGGAGGCACTACGAAGATCACCATACTCGTCGCGACCTGCAGCGCAAGGCTGCCGCTTCGGGGACCCCCTGGAACGCCGAAGAGCGACCACCCAGTTGGGTGATCGCTCTTCGGTGCGTCAGCGTTACAGCGCTTCTTGAGCGGCTGTCACAGCTTCACAGGAGTCCTCGGGGGACTCGTCGAGTTACTTGACCTCGACGGAGGCGCCGGCGCCCTTGAGGGACTCGGCAGCCTTCTCGGCGGCCTCCTTGGCGACCTTCTCGAGGACGGGCTTCGGAGCGCCGTCGACGAGGTCCTTGGCCTCCTTCAGGCCCAGCGAGGTGAGCTCACGCACGACCTTGATGACCTGGATCTTCTTCTCGCCGGCACCCGTGAGGATGACGTCGAACTCGTCCTGCTCCTCAGCGGCCTCGACGGCGACGGGGCCGACCGGGGCAGCGGCGACCGCGGCGGCGGCAGTGACGTCGAACTTCTCCTCGAAGGCCTTCACGAACTCGGAGAGCTCGATGAGGGTGAGGTTCTCGAACTGCGCGAGCAGCTCTTCCTGGGACAGCTTCGCCATGATGGCGTCCTTCCACTAATTCGGCAGGTGCCGGGATGTACTGGTGAGGCGGGCGTACTTTCGGCCCGCTACGACCGTCGCCTCAGGCGGCGGTCAATGCGCGAGCCGAATTACTCGGCACCGCCCTGCTCGGCCTGCTTGACACGAAGCGCCTCCGCGGTGCGGACGAACTTCGAGGGGAGCGCCTGGAAGAGACGAGCAGTCTGCGTCTGCTTGCCCTTGAAGGCACCCGCCAGCTTGGCGAGCAGAACCTCGCGGGACTCAAGGTCCGCAAGCTTCTTGATCTCGTCGGCGGACAGCGCCTTACCGTCAAGGACACCGCCCTTGATGACGAGGTTCGGGTTGTCCTTGGCAAAGTCACGAAGACCCTTCGCCGACACCACCGGGTCACCGGTGATGAAGGCGACCGCCGTCGGACCGTTGAACAGGTCGTCGAGCGTAGAGATCCCGGCCTCGTTGGCCGCAATCTTGGTCAGCGTGTTCTTCACCACGGCGTACTGGGCGTCTTCACCGAGCGAACGACGCAGCGTCTTGAGCTGCGCCACAGTGAGACCCCGGTACTCGGTCAGCACGGCGGCGTTCGAGCTGCGGAACTGGTCCGCGAGCTCGGCTACCGCGGCAGCCTTGTCGGGCCTTGCCATAGAGCGTCGGCCTCCTTCCGGGTGATGAGGACCGCTCAGAAGGGACTGACAAAACGAAACGCCCCGGCGCAAGCGCACGGGGCGTAGCTCAACCGGATTCCTCCGCACGCTGGGCGTGCGAACTCCGGGAACACATCCACGAACACCTACGCGGGTCGTCCGCAGTTTCAGCGGATCCTTCGGTCACCACGCCCTCTTGCGAGCACGAGGCAACGACCAGCGGTCTTTGGCTTCTCGAGGAGAGTACGTGAACGGGACGTCGCCAAGCAAATCCGGTCGGAGGGGTCAGCCCGACTGGGCGCCCTTCATCATCTCGGCGAGGTCGACGGTGTCCTTGGCGGGCGGAGCCGTCACCGTCACCGGCTTGTTGAAGTCGAGGAAGGTGATGGTCATGTCGAGCGGACCCTTGTCGGCGGTCCCGCGCATACGGAACTGCTTGGTGTGGTCGTCGCCGTCGACCCACATGTCCATCGTGATCGCGTCGACGCCCATCTTCGTGTACTGGTCGAGGGCCTTCTCCCGCTTCTCGCGCGTGGCCTTGTCCTCGCTCTTGAGCGACTTGCGGTACTCGTCGAGGGTGATCGACCCCTTGTAGTGCGTGGTCTTCACGCCGCCGACGGTCTCGGTCCCGACCTTCTTCACGTCCTTGGAGCCGGTGAGGAAGGTGGACTCGGTGGCCGGGTTCTTGTCGGCCTGTCCGCCTCCCAGCTGGCTCGCGTTCAGCTCCTTGTCCGCGCCCAGGGCGGACATGTCGAACTTGATCCAGCTCTTGCCGTCCATCTCCTTGGCGGCCTTGGCGCCCCCGCCTATGTACATCGCCTTGCCCACGAGCCGGATCTCGACCGGGCCGTCGGCGGCCTGGTCCTCGGCGGTCATCTTCATGCTCATGGCCAGCGGCTTCATGCTCATCGCCGCCTCGCCGCTGACGCGGCCCTCCCCCGGGACCTTGCCGGTCATCCGGTAGCGGAGCGAGGTGATGTCGTCGGTCTTCTTCGCCGCCTTCGCCACGGCCGCGGCGGGCGTGAGCGCGGGCGACTCCCCCGCGGCGTCCTTGGCGTCCTTCGTGCAGCCCACCGCTCCCCCGCCGAGGACCAGTGCCGCGAGGGCCGCGGCGGCCGCTCGGTGCCGTACCGGGTTGCGCACAGAAAGTCTCATGATTCCCCCCAAGGAACGGATGAGCGATTCACAGATTCGGCGCGAGCGTATCCGAAGGGACCCAAGTGATCATCTGAATTTCGCGGGACTCGGGAGGGGACGACGGGACTCGGGAGGCAGGCCGGCGCGGGACTCGGGAGGGGCCGAAACGAAGCTCGGGAGGAGGACGGCGGGGGCTCGGAAGCGGGGCGGCGGGGCGGGGCTCAGGCGCCGGGCGGCGGGCCGGTTCAGGAGCCGAGCGGCGGGGCCGGCTCAGGAGGTGATGCCGCCGGTCGCCCCCTGCGCCTTCAGCAGGTCCTTGAAGTCGGCGGTGTCGCCCGGCGGGGGCTCCTCGGCGGAGACCTTCGTCCCGTAGTCGCTGTAGTACGCCGTCGAGGTCATCGTGCCGCTCGTCAGCTCGCCCTTCTCCACCTTCTTGACCAGCAGGTTGTCGCCGTCGACCCAGATGTCGACCTTCTCGGTGCTGACACCGGCCGCGGTGAGCTGCTTCCTGAGGTCCGCGAGCTGGCTCGCGCTGAGGTTGGAGGACTTGGTCGCCAGGTCCGCGACGTCGACCGTGCCGGAGTAGTGCGTGGTCTGGCGGCCGCGCACGGTCTCCGCACCGACCTTCTCGACGTCACCGGAGGCCAGCAGGAGCTTCACCGACTGGTTCGGCGTGGTGTTCTGCATCTGGTCCTTGAGATACGCGCCCGAGCTGCCGCCGAACTTGGCGAGGTCGTCGTACCCGTACCGGATCCAGTGCTTGCCGCCCGCCTGCCCGGCGAACTTGTCGCTCATCCTCGCGTAGTAGGCGTCGGGCAGATAGCGGGCCTGCATCGAGGTGCTGCCCGTCTGGCGCATGGTGTCGGCGAGCGTGCCGCCCGTGTACGTGATGGTCATGGTGCCGGTGAGGCCGTCCGCCCAGCCCATGACGCCGTCGGCCTTCATGGACATCAGCGTGCCCATGGTGGTCGTGGACTCGACCTTGGCGGAGTCAGCGCCGTCGGTGGACTTCTCCGCGGAGCGCAGGGCGGCCAACGGGCTGACGTGCGTGGTGCCCTTGTGCCCGGCCTTGTCGTCCTTGCCCGAACTCCCTGAGGAATCCGAGGAGTTGCAGGCCGTCACCCCCGCCAGCGCGGCCGTCAGCACGATCGGGAGAGTCACACGGCGCACCATGGTGCTCTTCATTCGTCCCACCCCTATGCGAATTATGTGCACTGCACGCTAGCGCAGGCCACTGACACACGTGTCCGGATTCGCCCCGGGTCACTCGCCCGGAGAACGCCTCCGGGAATGGGGACGGGCCCCGCACCTCGAAAGGTTGCGGGGCCCGTTCAGATACGCGTGCGCGACGCGGTCACCGGGGTGAGCGGAAGGCTCAGACGGCGGCCGGGTCCTCCTCGACGAGGAGGTTGCGGGTGCGGTTCGAGTCGACGGGAACGCCGGGGCCGATCGTGGTGCTGATCGCGGCCTTCTTGATGTAGCGACCCTTGGCGGCCGACGGCTTCAGACGAAGGATCTCGTCGAGGGCCGCACCGTAGTTCTCCACCAGCTTGGCGTCGTCGAAGGACACCTTGCCGATGATGAAGTGCAGGTTCGAGTGCTTGTCGACGCGGAACTCGATCTTGCCACCCTTGATCTCGGTGACAGCCTTGGCGACGTCCGGGGTCACGGTGCCGGTCTTGGGGTTCGGCATGAGACCACGGGGACCGAGCACGCGGCCGAGGCGGCCGACCTTGCCCATGAGGTCCGGGGTGGCGACGACGGCGTCGAAGTCCAGACGGCCCTTCGACACCTCGTCGATGAGCTCGTCGGAGCCGACGATGTCGGCGCCTGCGGCGAGTGCGGCCTCGGCACGGTCACCGGTCGCGAAGACCAGGACCCGGGCGGTCTTACCGGTGCCGTGCGGGAGGTTCACGGTGCCACGGACCATCTGGTCGGCCTTGCGCGGGTCGACACCCAGGCGGAAGGCGACCTCGACGGTGCCGTCGAACTTGCTCGTGGAGGTCTCCTTGGCGAGACGGACGGCCTCGAGCGGGGCGTAGAGCTTCTCCCGGTCGATCTTGGCGTCCGCAGCGCGGAGAGACTTGCTGCGCTTGCTCACTACTGCTCCTGATGTGTTCTGAGGAGTCGTGGTACGGACCGAGCAGGCCCTGCCACGTGCGGCCGAAGCCGCATGGTTCCTACGAAGGTGGGTGTCAGCCCTCGACCGTGATGCCCATGGAACGGGCGGTGCCGGCGATGATCTTCGACGCGGCGTCCAGGTCGTTGGCGTTGAGGTCGGGCATCTTGGTCGTGGCGATCTCGCGGACCTGCGCCTGGGTGATCTTGGCGACCTTGGTCTTGTGCGGCTCGCCGGAGCCCTTCTCGACACCCGCGGCCTTGAGGATCATCTTCGCGGCCGGCGGAGTCTTGGTCACGAAGGTGAAGGAGCGGTCTTCGTAGACCGTGATCTCCACCGGGATGACCCAGCCACGCTGCGACTCGGTCGCGGCGTTGTAGGCCTTGCAGAACTCCATGATGTTGACGCCGTGCTGACCGAGCGCGGGGCCGACCGGCGGGGCCGGGTTCGCCGCACCGGCGTTGATCTGGAGCTTGATAAGCCCCGTGACCTTCTTCTTCTTGGGAGGCATTCCGGGTCCTCTTTCGTTTTCGCCTTCCTACGTCCGAGTCGCCCCGGACGGCTGCCTTCAACCGAGGTGATGATCCGGATGGAGGCATACCGCACAACGATAACGGGTATCTGTGCGCGGCTAAAAACCGAGCAGGTCAGACCGGCTGCGAGAGCCCGTCTGACCTGTTCGGAAGACGTACGTCCAGAAGGTGCTAGTTCTTCTGGATCTGGTCGAAGGAAAGCTCGACCGGAGTCTCGCGGCCGAAGATCTCGACGAGGCCCTTGACCTTCTTCGAGTCGGCGTTGATCTCGTTGATGGTGGCCTGCAGCGTGGCGAACGGGCCGTCGGTGACGGTGACCGAGTCGCCGACCTCGAAGTCCAGCACCTGGACCTCGAGCTTGCGCTGCGGGGCGGGCTTGCCCTCGGCCTCTGCGGCCTCGCGGGCGGCCTTCTCCTCGGCCTCCGGGGCGAGCATCTTGACGATCTCGTCCAGGGTCAGCGGGTACGGGTCGTAGGCGTTGCCCACGAAGCCGGTGACGCCGGGGGTGTTGCGGACGACGCCCCAGGACTCGTTCGTCAGGTCCATGCGGACCAGGACGTAGCCCGGGAGCTTGTTCTGCTTGATCGTCTTGCGCTCGCCGTTCTTGATCTGCGCGACCTCTTCCTGCGGCACCTCGGCCTGGAAGATGAAGTCCTCGACGTTCAGCGAGACGGCACGCTGCTCGAGGTTGGTCTTCACGCGGTTCTCGTAACCGGCGTACGTGTGGATGACGTACCACTCGCCGGGGAGCAGACGCAGTTCCTCGCGCAGGGCGGTGACGGGGTCGACGGGCTCGGCCTCGACTTCGGCTTCTTCGGCCTCTGCCTCGTCGGCGAGTGCCTCGGCGGGTACGGCCTGGTCCTCGACGTCTTCGACGTCCTCACCGGACTCGTCCTCGACGTGCAGGGCCGCGTCCTCGGCGGGCTCGCCGGCGGCGGCATCAGCAGCCTCGAACTCGTCCACGACGTCCGCTCCCTCGACGATCTCGAGCTCGTCGTCAACGGACTCGACCGACTCGCTGGCGTCGTTCAGGTTCGGGTCAGACACGGTGGCTGCTTCTTCCTGGATACATGGGGGTGGAACACGCGAAAGGGGCGCCGGTGACGGCGCCCTTCGCTCTCGGCTCAGCCGAAGACGTACTTGGCGGCGTGGTTGAGCCCATAGTCAATCACGGTCACCAGGCCGATCATGATGACGACAAACACAATCACCACTGTGGTGTACGTCGTCAGCTGATTGCGAGTCGGCCAGACGACCTTGCGGAGTTCCGCGACGATCTGGCGATAGAAGGTGGCGAGGCGCTTCAGCGGGCCCTTCTTGGCACGCTTACCACCCTTGCGGGCCTTCTTTTTGGACTCCGGCGCCTCGGCATCAGGCATGTCGATGGAGCCCACGGCGTCCGTCACTCGTCCTCACCTGATTCCGGGTCGTGGCCGTGCCGCGCCCGGTTGAGCCGCACGGCGGTGCATTGCGGTACGTATGTACATGCGCACACATCCTGGCGAAAGGTGTGTGTAGCAGGGCCGGAGGGACTTGAACCCCCAACCGCTGGTTTTGGAGACCAGTGCTCTACCAATTGAGCTACGACCCTTTGATTTCCCCCAACGTACCGCATCCGACCGGGTGCTCGGTGTGCACCGGTAAGGCGCGGCCGGTGAAGGCCAACGAGGTGAGAGTGTACGTGCTCCTGAGCCGGGCGTCGAACAGAAAGTGTCCGTACGGGCTTCCTCCGCTGAAGATCGACTGGTGGGGCCCGTGGATCCGGACGGATGTTCTGCCGTGTTCAGTCTGTGAAACCCGCGTGCCGGGGGCGTTTCCGGTCTGAAACGATGGGTGCCATGAGCCCTGCAACCCCTCCCACCGAGCGCCGGGTCTCCGCCCGAGTCGGCGCGATCTCCGAGTCCGCCACCCTCGCCGTGGACGCCAAGGCCAAGGCACTCAAGGCCGCCGGACGTCCGGTGATCGGTTTCGGCGCCGGTGAGCCCGACTTCCCGACCCCGGACTACATCGTCCAGGCCGCCATCGAGGCCTGCTCGAACCCCAAGTACCACCGCTACACGCCGGCCGGCGGGCTCCCCGAGCTGAAGGCCGCGATCGCCGCGAAGACCCTGCGCGACTCCGGCTACGAGGTGGAGGCCGCCCAGGTCCTGGTCACCAACGGCGGCAAGCAGGCCATCTACGAGGCCTTCGCCGCGATCCTCGACCCGGGCGACGAGGTCATCGTCCCCGCGCCTTACTGGACGACCTACCCGGAGTCCATCCGTCTCGCCGGCGGTGTCCCGGTGGACGTCGTCGCGGACGAGACCACCGGCTACCGCGTCTCGGTCGAGCAGCTGGAGGCCGCCCGCACCGAGAACACCAAGGTGCTGCTCTTCGTCTCCCCGTCCAACCCGACGGGCGCGGTCTACTCCCGCGAGCAGATCGAGGAGATCGGCCGCTGGGCCGCCGAGAAGGGCCTGTGGGTCCTGACCGACGAGATCTACGAGCACCTGGTCTACGGGGATGCGGAATTCCACTCCCTGCCCGTGGTGGTGCCCGAGCTGCGCGACAAGTGCATCGTCGTCAACGGCGTCGCCAAGACGTACGCGATGACCGGCTGGCGCGTCGGCTGGCTCATCGGCCCGAAGGACGTCGTCAAGGCCGCGACCAACCTGCAGTCGCACGCCACGTCGAACGTCTCGAACGTGGCCCAGGTCGCCGCGCTCGCCGCCGTCTCCGGCGACCTCACGGCCGTGGCGAAGATGCGCGAGGCCTTCGACCGCCGCCGCAAGACCATCGTGCGCATGCTGAACGAGATCGACGGCGTGCTCTGCCCCGAGCCCGAGGGCGCCTTCTACGCGTACCCCTCGGTGAAGGGACTCCTCGGCAAGGAGATCCGCGGCAAGCGCCCCAAGGACACGGTCGAGCTGGCCGCGCTCATCCTGGAGGAGGCCGAGGTCGCGGTCGTTCCGGGCGAGGCCTTCGGCACGCCGGGCTATCTGCGCCTGTCGTACGCCCTCGGTGACGAGGACCTCGTCGAGGGCGTCAGCCGGATCCAGAAGCTGCTGGCCGAGGCGAGGGACTGACCTCCTCCGTTCTCTCTCGCCCTTCGGGGCACCGGTGACGTCTTCGCGCTCCACGCGCGCGTAACGGGGGCCGGCCACTCACGGGAGTGGTCGGCCCCCGTTCGTTCGTTCGAGCAAGCCTCCGATCAGCGAAAGCGCTACCGGCACGACATGCGCGTACGGCAGGATCCATGGATGGAGCGCGTACGTGATGTGAGTGAACTGCCGAAGGCCCATCTGCACCTGCACTTCACCGGGTCGATGCGGCACACCACCCTGCTGGAACTGGCCGACAAGCACGGGATCCATCTGCCCGATGCGCTGACCGGCGCCGAACCGCCGAAGCTGCGGGCGACCGACGAGCGCGGCTGGTTCCGCTTCCAGCGCCTGTACGACGCGGCGCGGTCGTGCCTGAGAGACCCCGAGGACATCCAGCGCCTGGTGCGCGAGGCCGCCGAGGAGGATCTGAAGGACGGCTCCGGGTGGCTGGAGATCCAGGTCGACCCGACGTCGTACGCCCCTCGCCTCGGCGGGTTGATCCCGGCCCTGGAGATCATCCTGGACGCGGTCGACTCGGCCGTGCGGGAGACCGGACTCGGGATGCGCGTCCTGGTGGCCGCGAACCGCATGAAGCACCCGCTGGACGCCCGCACACTGGCCCGGCTCGCCGTGCGCTACGCCGACCGGGGCATCGTCGGTTTCGGGCTCTCCAACGACGAGCGGCGGGGCATGGCGCGGGACTTCGACCGGGCCTTCGCCATCGCGCGCGAGGGCGGGCTGCTGTCCGCGCCGCACGGCGGCGAGCTGACCGGGCCAGCCTCGGTCCGCGACTGCCTGGACGACCTGCACGCCTCACGGATCGGCCACGGGGTGCGGGCCGCCGAGGACCCGCGGCTGCTGAAGCGTCTCGCGGACCGCGGGGTGACCTGCGAGGTCTGCCCCGCCTCGAACGTCGCCCTGGGCGTCTACGAGAAGCACGCCGACGTCCCCCTGCGCACTCTGTTCGAAGCCGGTGTGCCGATGGCCCTCGGAGCCGACGACCCGCTGCTCTTCGGTTCCCGGCTCGCCGCCCAGTACGAGATCGCCCGCCGCCACCACGCCTTCACGGACCCGGAACTGGCCGAGCTGGCACGGCAGTCCATCCGCGCCTCGGCCGCACCGGAGAACATCCGGGCGAAGCTGCTGGCCGGGGTCGACGACTGGCTGACCTCCTAGCCCCGGCCTCAGGCCCCCGCCGCCTCCGCCGCCTCCGCCGTGTTCCTGGGCTCGATCCCGGCGAGCAGAGTGCGGGCGAGCGCCGGCGCGAAGGTGTCCAGGGGCGGGGGCGCGCCCTCCTGGGTGGCGTCGTAGGCGAAGGCGCGCTGCGCACAGGCGCCGAGGAGGAGGGACGCGGCCGCGTAGGTGTCGACGTCCGGCTGGACACGCCCGGCCCGCTGTTCCGCCCGCAGATACGCGGCGACCCCCCGGATGGGTATGTGGGGGCCCGCGCCCATGGCGCGCATGGCCTCGTCGTGGCGGCGCTTGAGCTGCGTCTCCGCGTACAAGGAGGCGGCGATCGGGAAACTCTGCTCATAGAAGAGGGCGGCCCGGCGGGCGATCTCGGTGAGGTTCTCCTCCAGGGGGTGCTCCCCCGGTTCGGCCGTCAACCGCTCCAGAAGGGGCCCCAGCTTGGGCAGCCGCTCCTGAAGAACGCGGATGAACAGCTCTTCCTTGCTCGCGAAGTACTTGTAGAGCGCAGCCTCGGAGCAGCCGGCCGCCCTGGCGATCTCCTTCGTGGTGGCGCGGGAGAGGCCGAGGGTGAGCATGAGCTCGTGCGCCGCGTCGAGGATGCGGACCCTGGCCGGCTTCGACGGCGTGGACTCCGGGGCGGATTTCTGCTGCATGGGGCCCAAGGATTCCATGGCACATCCTCTCGGGGTTGACGGGTGGGTGAGTACTTACCCACTCTAGAAGGAGCACGGGTGAGTGAACACTCACCCACCCCATCTCCATCCATGCGGAGCAGGTCATGAAACTCACCGTTCTCGGTGCCACCGGAGGCATCGGCCAGGAGATCGTCCGCCAGGCCCTCGGCGCGGGTCACCAGGTCACGGCTGTGGTGCGGGATCCCGCGCGGCTCACCGTCACGGGCGCGGGTCTGGAGGTGTTCCGCGCGGATCTCACCGACCCGCGGGCGCTGCGCCCCGCCGTCGCGGCCCGGGACGCCGTCCTGTCCGGCCTCGGCGCCCGCAGCCGCAAGGACGCCGGGGTCGCGGCCCGGCTCACCCGTACGGTGCTGAGCGCCATGGAAGAGGAGCGGGTACGCCGGCTGCTGGTGGTCAGCGCGAGTCCGGTCGGCCCCGCCGCCGCGAACGACACCCTCGTCGACCGCGCCATGCGGAGCCTGATCTCCAGCATCCTGAAGGACATCTACGCCGACTTGCGGGAGACGGAAAACGAACTGGCGGCCAGTGCCACGGACTGGACCGCCGTCCGCCCGCCCCGGCTCCAGAACAAGCCGGTGACCGGCTCCTATCGCACGGCTGTGGGAGGTTTCCCGCCCAAGGGCCGCTTCATCGGGCGCGCCGACGTGGCCCACGCGATGCTGGCGATGATCGACGACCCGGGGACGGTCAAGCAGGGCGTGGGCGTCGCCTACTAGGGCGCGCCCTACCTGTGCCGGGAGTTCTTCACAGCCCCTCGGGGCCTCTCAGAGGCCGGCGTTCACCGTCACCGGCTCGTTGACCAGGGTGATCCCGAAGGCGTCGTGGACACCGGCGACGACTTCGCGAGCCAGCGCGAGGAGGTCTTCGGTGGTGGCCCCGCCCCGGTTGGTGAGGGCCAGCGTGTGCTTGGTGGAGATGCGGGCGGGCCCGGTTCCGTAGCCCTTGGTGAAGCCCGACTTGTCGATCAGCCAGGCCGCGGAGGTCTTGATGTGACCCTCGCCGGCCGCGTACGCCGGCGGTACGGCGTCGGCGCCGAGCCGCTCCTTCACGCGCGCGTGGAACGCCGCGAACGCCTCGTCCGTGAGGATCGGGTTGGTGAAGAACGACCCGGCCGACCAGGTGTCGTGGTCCTCGGGGTCGAGCACCATGCCTTTACCGGCACGCAGCTTCAGGACGGTCTCGCGGGCGGCGCCGAGGGGCACCCGGTCGCCGGGCTCCACACCGAGCGCGCGGGCCGTCTCGGCGTACTTGACCGGCGCCGACAGTCCCTGCGCGTCCTCCAGCTCGAAGCGCACGCGCAGCACCACATGGCGCTCGGGCTCGGCCTTGAAACGGCTGTGCCGGTACGAGAAGGCGCACTCCGCGTTCGTCAGCGTGACCGTTTCCCGCGTCTTCCGGTCATAGGCGATCACTTCGGTGATCGTCGACGACACTTCCTGACCGTACGCGCCCACGTTCTGAATCGGTGTCGCGCCCGCGGAGCCGGGGATGCCGGCGAGGCACTCGATCCCGGCGAGCCCGGCCTCGACGGTGCGGGCGACCGCGTCGGTCCACACCTCGCCCGCGGCCAGCTCCAGCCTCGTACCGTCGAGCGAGAAGCCCTCGGTGGCGATACGCAGGGCGGTCCCGGCGAAGCCCTTGTCGCCGATGACCAGGTTCGATCCGCCGCCGATGAGCAGCAGCGGCGTACCGGCGTCGTCGGCCTCGCGCACGGCGGCGATCACGTCGGCGTCGGTCGTGGCGGTGATCAGCCGGGCGGCCGGGCCGCCGAGCCGGAAGGTGGTCAGCGGGGCGAGGGGGGCATCGTGGAGTTCCTGCACGGGCTCAAGACTACGAGAAGGGCCGGGGGCGCCCGGCCACCGGTGCGTTCCGGACAGGCGAACGGCCCCGCCGGTGGGCGGGGCCGCTCTCTTTTCCAGGGCTCGATCGAAACGACCGTCCTGGGGGCTCGGTCGAAGCGATGCCGATCGGCGCTTCGCTCCGGGCGTCAGCGAGAGGCGGTTTCGAGCGAGGCGGTCGCGGGCCGGTCGCCTTCGAACGGATCGGCTTCGACCGGATCGGCTTCGACCGGATCGGCTTCGCTCAGGTCGCTTTCGAGGGCGTGCGCCGAGGGCTCGACGGTCCGGGTACGCGCCGCACGCCGGGCGGACGGGATGAGCAGGGCCGCGATGCCCGCGAGGGCGACGACCGAGGCGCCGACCACGAGCGCGGGCCGCAGGCCGTCGATGAAGCTCTCCGCGGTCGCGTAGCCGCCCTGCGCCGAGAAGATCGAGGACATCACCGCGATACCGAGCGCGCCGCCGACCTCGCGCAGCGCGTTGTTGGCGCCGGAGGCGATGCCCTGCTCCTGCGGCCGGACGCTGGACATGACCAGGTTGGAGGCCGGGGCGAAGTAGAGGGACATCCCGATACCGCTGATGATCAGTGCGGGCAGCTGAGAGGCGTACGAGGCGTCGGCGGCGACCACGGAGGCGTAGTACGCGAGCCCGGCGGCCTGGAGGAAGAGCCCGGTGGCGACGACGGGCCGCCCGCCGATGCGGTCCGAGAGGTAGCCGGCGATGGGCGCGACGAGCATCGGCATGCCGGTCCAGGGGAGCATCCGCAGCCCCGCCTCGGTGGGCGAGTAGCCGAGCACGCCCTGCATGTACTGGCTGAGCAGGAAGATCGAGCCGAACATCCCGAGGAACATCAGCAGGCTGGCCGCGTTGATCCCGGCGAAGGCACGGGAGCGGAAGAGCCGCATCGGGAGCATCGGGTTCTTGGCCCGGGTGCCGTGGACGACGAAACCGGTGAGCAGCGCGACACCCGCGAGGAGGCCGGTCAGGACGAACGGGCTGGTCCAGCCGTCGGCGGGCCCGCGGACCAGGCTGTAGACGATCCCGAAGAGGCCGCCGCTGGCGAGCAGGGTGCCCGGGAAGTCGAGCCGGGCGCCGGCGCCGAACGACTCGGACAGACGCAGCCGGGCGAGCGGGAGCACGACGAGGCCCAGCGGAACGTTCAGCCAGAAGATCCAGTGCCAGGAGACGTGTTCGGTGAGGCTGCCGCCGATGAGGGGACCCGAGGCGACCGCCAGTCCGTTGACGGCGCCCCATATCCCGTACGCCATCCCGCGCTTGGCGGCCGGAACCGCGGCCGTCAGCAGGGTCAGGGTCAGCGGCATCATGATCGCCGCGCCGACGCCCTGGATCGCGCGGGCGGCGATCAGCGAGTCGATACCGGGCGCCATGGCCGCGGCGGCGGAGGCACCGGTGAAGACGCTCAGGCCGACGAGGAAGAGCCTGCGGCGGCCGAACCGGTCGCCGAGCGCCGCGCCGAACATCAGCAGGACGGCGAAGGTGAGCGTGTAGGCGCTCACGGTCCATTCCAGGTCGTCCAGCCCTCCCCCGAGGTCCTTGCGGATGGAGGGCAGGGCGGTGGTGACGACGAGATTGTCGAGGGCCGCCATGAATCCGGCGACGCTGGTGATGACAAGGGCCCAACCGGCTCCGCCGCGACGCCCGGGTGATGCCGTGGCCGAATCCGCAGCCGATTCTTCGGCCGCCGGGGCCGGTCCCTCGGGCGATCCCGTGACCCCTGTCGGGGTGGGTGCCGCTGATCCGTTCTCTTCTGTCCGTGCCGTCCGCTGAGACATCGCTCCCCCAGAAGGTGATGTGATCGCTATCGGTGGTTAGTTATTGATGACTAACTTTTGCGCTCATGAAAAGGCGCCGAACTCCGCCCACGCCGTCCCGCTACTTCTCCAGCCGGCCCGTGACCCGCGCCGACGGATAGAGCCCTTCCCAGACCCGGTGCTCGGGCGGGAATCCCATCGCCACCAGGCAGTTGACGAGCATTCCGTACGCCATGAAGGTCGTGGTCTCGCCCACGTCGGCCCCGAGCGGCACGTGAACCGTGTCCCAGAGCCGCATCCAGCCGGCCCGGACCACCTCGCCCAGCTCGCGATCGCCGGCCTCCTCGGCGGCCGCCACCGCGACGTACGTCTGCATCTGCATGAGCAGCCGCTCCGGGTGCTCCGCGATGACCTTGATGTAGGCACTCGCCATGGCATGCAGGGCTTCTTCGCCCTCCAGCCCTTCGGCGGCCTCCTCGAAGGTATGCCGGGCGAGCTCCATGCAGTACTCGGCAGCCGCCAGGAAGATCGCCCTCTTGCCCGGGAAGAGCCGGAAGAGATACGGCTGCGACACACCCACGCGCTTGGCGATCGTCTCGGTGGACGTGCCGTAGTAGCCGCCATGAGCGAACTCGCTCATCGCCGCGCGAATGACGCTCTCGCGCCTCTCCTCTGCGCTCATCCTGACCATGCGACTAAGTTAGTACTCAATCACTAACTACGTCAAGGGGAGAGTCCGGGGCTTCTGGAGGAACGCGTAAGGGGCGCCCACAGTGGCGGGCGCCCCTTACTCCGTGACCTCGGGCACGTCGATGTCTCGGGTTCAGGCGAGCCGTACGACCGCTCGTGACATGCCCAGGACCTTCTGTCCGTCGCAGGTCGCCACGAGGTCGACGCGGACGGTGTTGTCGTCGAGCTTGGCCGCGACCTTGCCGCTGACCTCGATGGTCGCGCCCTTGTCGTCGTTCGGGACGACGACGGGCTTGGTGAAGCGGACGCCGTATTCGACGACGGAGCCCGGGTCACCCGCCCAGTCGGTGACCACGCGGATCGCCTCGGCCATGGTGAACATGCCGTGCGCGATGACGTCGGGAAGGCCCACCTCGACCGCGAACTTCTCGTTCCAGTGGATCGGGTTGAAGTCCCCGGAGGCTCCCGCGTACTGCACGAGCGTGGCACGCGTCACGGAAAACGCCCGGGCCGGCAGCTCGGTGCCGACCTCGACCTCCGCGTAGGAAATCTTCGCCGCCATGTCAGCCCACCTCCGCCGCGCGCGCCACAAGCTTCGTGACCGCCGTCACGACGTGCTCGCCCGCCTCGTCGTGGACCTCGCCACGGATGTCCAGGATGTCGTTGCCCGCGAGGGACTTGATCGACTCGATGGTCGAGGTGACCGTGAGCCGGTCACCCGCGCGCACCGGGCGGGTGTACGCGAACTTCTGGTCACCGTGCACCACCCGGTTGTAGTCGAGACCCAGTTGCGGGTCCTGGACGACCTGGCCCGCGGCCTTGAACGTGATGGCGAACACAAAGGTCGGCGGGGCGATCACATCGGGATGCCCGAGCGCCCGGGCGGCTTCGGGGTCCGTGTACGCGGGGTTGTCGTCCCCCACGGCTTCCGCGAACTCACGGATCTTCTCCCGGCCGACCTCGTAGGGGTCGGTGGGCGGGTAGGTCCGCCCCACGAAGGACTGGTCGAGCGCCATGGCTCGGAACCTCCTGGTTGTCTTCGCTGCACTGGTTGTCACAGCTGGACCGACCGTCTTGGCCGGACGGCCTATCTTCGCTCTAAACGCCGGGTCCACGTATGACGCCTGGTCGCGCGCCGGACATCGGGTCCACAACGACGCGAGGCCGCCCCCCGTGAAGGGGACGGCCTCGTGTACGAGCCTGAAACTAACGCGTTTCGCGGTGCGCGGTGTGCGCATTGCAACGCGGGCAGTGCTTCTTCATCTCCAGGCGATCCGGGTCGTTACGCCGGTTCTTCTTGGTGATGTAGTTCCGCTCCTTGCACTCCACGCAGGCCAGCGTGATCTTGGGGCGGACGTCGGTGGCAGCCACAGGAGTGCTCCTTGACGAACGGATGGGACATTAACGCATAGAAGAGTAGCCGATCGAAGGACCGACCCCACAATCGGCTACTGTCAGTAGCGGTGACCGGACTTGAACCGGTGACACAGCGATTATGAGCCGCTTGCTCTACCGACTGAGCTACACCGCTGAGATGCGATCGGGTCCCGCCTTGCGACGGGAACCTTTCGCACCAGAGCCCCAATACGGAATCGAACCGTAGACCTTCTCCTTACCATGGAGACGCTCTACCGACTGAGCTATTGGGGCGAGCGATGAAGACATTACACGGTCCGCCGCCGATCGCCCAAATCCGTTTCGCGGCACCCGCCCCGGCCTGTTCCCACGCCCTTCCCCGGGCGTTCCCAGAAGCCCTCACCGGCCCCTCCGGCCCCCTGGATCACACGGGGTGACGGGCACCTGGCCACCCCTGCGCACCTGCGGGGACGGGCACCGGGGTGGACGGGCGGACGAGGGGCGGGCAGACGAGAGAGCGGATTCCCGCACCGGGCGGTGAACGGCTGATCCCCGACCCGGCCCGCGGCGCCCGGGCCCCGCCCCGCCGACGGGCCACACCGGTACGACTATTGCGCTCCTCCCCGACGTTGACGGGTCGCCACCCTAGGCTCGACTCACGCTGCGTGATCTTGTGTCCCCACGCTCCGTAGTCGTCCCTCCCGCAGCCGCCCCCGAGCCCCAGGAGCGCGATGCCCGACAGTCAGCAGCAGCCGCCCCACTCCCCGTCGGGGCAGACCGACACGGCCGCTCTCCTGCTGTGCGGGGCGCGGCTCACCGACGGCCGATCCGTGGACGTACGGCTGGGCGGTGGGCGTATCGAGGCGGTCGGTACCGCCGGGAGCCTGGCGGCGGGAGCCTCGGGGGCTCTCGCCGCGAAGGTGGATCTCGACGGCTACCTCCTTCTGCCCGCCCCCGCCGAGGCCCACGCGCACAGCGACACCGCCCTGACCGCCGACGGCGACGGCCCACTCGCGTACGACGACCAGGAGATCCAGCGCCGGGCCACCGAGGCCGCGCTGCTGCAACTCGGCCACGGCGCCACGGCGTTGCGGTCCCATGTGCGCGTGGGCGACGTCCAGGGGCTGGACGCGCTCGCGGCCGTGCTTCAGGTGCGGCGGTCGTTGCGGGGGCTCGCGGAGCTCGCGACGGTGGCGATGCCGCGGGTACTGACCGGAGCGGCCGGCGCCGACGGGCTCGCGATGCTGCGGGACGCCCTGAAGATGGGCGCTTCCGTGGTGGGCGGCTGCCCGGACGCGGACCCCGATCCGACGGGGTATGTGGAGGCGGTCCTGGAGATCGCCTCCGAACACGGCTGTCCGGTCGATCTGCACACGGACGCCGCCGATCCCGCCCGGCTCGCCCGCCTCGCGGCGATGGCGGGCGGGCTGCGGCCCGGGGTGACGCTCGGCCCGTGCGGGGGGCTCGGCCGGCTGCCCGCCGAGGTGGCCTCCCGCGCCGCGGACCAACTCGCCGCGGCCGGAGTGACGGTGGTGTGCCTGCCGCAGGGCGGCTGCGGCTCGGCGGACCGGCGTGGCACGGCTCCCGTACGGCTGTTGCGGTCGGCCGGCGTACGGGTCGCGGCGGGCAGCGGCGCCCTGCGCGACGTGTCCAACCCGGTGGGACGCGGGGACCCGCTGGAGGCCGCCTACTTGCTGGCCTCCGGGTACGGGCTGCGCCCCGAGGACGCCTACGACGCGGTGAGTTGTACCGCCCGAGCCGCCCTCGGGTTGCCCGAGGTGCGCGTGGAGGCCGGATTCCCGGCCGAGTTGCTCGCCGTACGCGGGGACCGGCTCGCGGGTGCGCTGTCCCTCTCGTACAGCCGGATCGTGGTGCACCGCGGGCGCGTGGTGGCGCGGACCAACGCGGTGCGGGAGTACTGCAACTCGGAGGCCGCTTCGGGGCCGGAGCTGCCCCGGCAAGGGCGGGGAGAGCCGTCGTAGCGCCGGCGAAGCGGGTCCGGCGGTCTCACACGGCAGGAGATGACGGCCCGCGCGCGTGAGAGGTCGTCGTACGCCCTCCACGCGCGCGTGGAGGGCGTATCCAGAACTCGCCGCGCGCTGGGTGATTCGAACCCGCCGCGCGCATGCGGGTCGGTCCTAGAACTCGCCGCCGCCCAGGAAGGCACCGCCAAGCGCGCCGCCCCCGGGAACCTTGTCCACGGGCATCTCGGTGGCCCCCGACGGCGCGCTGATGTCGCCCGCCCGGGAGAACTTCAGGACGAGCGGCAGCTTGGCCTTCTTCGGGCCGTCGGCGAGGACGGACAGGTCGACCCTGATCTGCCGGAGGTCGCCGTTCTTCAGCGTGAAGTCGACGGCGACCTTCTTGTTCGGAGCGTCCTTGAGGTCCTTGGCCGAGGGGAGTTCCGCACCCTCCGGCAGCTCGTCCTGCAGCGGCCGGAGCTTGTCGAAGACGCCGGTGAGCAGGTCACGGAAGTTGCCCGTGGCGACGACGTGCTCGACGCCGTCGGCGCCGTTCTTGGTCCGGAAGGTGACCTCGTGGGCGATGACACGGCTTACGGCGTCGAGGATCTTCTTCTGGGTCTTGGCGTCGATGTCGTCGGCACCGTCCCCCTTCGAGGCGCCTCCGGCGGCCTTCTGGGCCTTCTGGGCCTTCTCCAGCTTCTTGGTGTCGACCTTCACCCAGTCGCCTTCGAGGACCTTCCTCATCTCCTTCTCGCCGGCGGGGAGATCGTCGGCCGACGGCATGGGAACGCCCATCGCGGCACCGACGGCCTTCATGTCGGCGCGGTAGTACGTGAAGTCGCCGACGACCCGGTACTCGACCAGGACCCCGTCGCTCCCCGTGATCTTCATGCTCGTCCCGATGATGTCCTTCTCGCCCGAATCCGCCAGCGGCTTCTTGGACTTGACGGAGACATCGACGCGCAGCCCGCTGAAGAACTTCGCGGCCTCCGGCGGAAGGGCCTCGTCAGGACCGGCCTCGCCCGCCAGCGCGTTGATCGCGTCGGCGTCGGCGTCGAGGTCCAACTGGAAGGCGAGGGACTTCTGTTCGCCGAGCCGGTCGACGGCGTGGTCCACCTTCTGCCCGGCTGTGAGGTTCTGGACCGTGCCGCAGGCGGCCGCCGTGGCGAGCAGGACAGCGGTGCAGCCGGCCGCGGTGACGGTCTTGCGTATGGCGGTGATGATGGTCTCCTCTATGACGCCGTACGAGCCCGCACGGCGTTCCTTCGTTCGCGTGTTCACTCGCTCTCGCGGTGACACTCGTACGTCCACAGTGATCACCCATGTGACTCACGAGTTGCCCACAGGGTTGTGCGGCGAACGCGCTCATCCGGGCGTACGGTCGGAAACATGCGCATTGTCATCGCTGGTGGTCATGGTCAGATCGCGCTGCGGCTGGAGCGGCTGCTCTCCTCGCGCGGGGACGAGGTCGCGGGGATCATCCGCCGCGCCGAACAGGGCGACGATCTGCGGGCTGCCGGTGCCGAGCCGGTCCTGTGCGATCTGGAGTCGGCGTCGGTGGAGGAGGTCGCCGCGCATCTGCAGGGCGCGGGCGCGGCCGTCTTCGCGGCGGGCGCGGGTCCGGGCAGCGGGGTGGACCGCAAGGAGACGGTGGACAAGGGCGCCGCGATCCTGTTCGCGGACGCCGCGGCGCGCGCGGGCGTACGCCGGCACGTGGTCGTCTCCTCGATGGGCGCGGACCCTGCCCACCCGGGCGACGACGTCTTCGACGCGTATCTGCGCGCCAAGGGCGAGGCCGACGAGTACGTACGCGGTCGTACGGGCCTGGACTGGACGATTCTGCGTCCCGGAGGCTTGATCGACGACGCCGGGACCGGCCTGGTACGCCTGGAGGCCTCCACCGGGCGCGGCATGATCCCCCGCGACGACGTCGCCGCCATCCTCGCGGAACTGGTCGACACCCCCGCCACGAACGGTCTGACCCTGGAAGCGGTCAGCGGCTCGACACCGATCTCGGTGGCGGTGAAGTCGGTGGCGGGAAACTAGGACCCGACCCTTTTGGTGGACCGGTTCAGAACAACGGGAGCTGGCCGGGGAATTCCGGGACGGTATAGCCGTCCAGCGCGGGCTGGGCCGCCCCGAGATGCGCCTGCCGGCGCGAACCGGGGCACGAGATCAGTTCCCCGCTCCCCCGCACGCCGCGCGGATCGTGCCGAGCGAACCGGCCCGCGACGACAGCGATCTCCCGACGGCACTCGGGGCAGTTCCTGCGACGCGATGACATGGGATCAGTGTGCCCCGTGGGTGCCGGATCCCATCGGCCCGCCCGTCGTCGGCCGTTCGGTGCGCACGTCGTCGGCCGTTCGGCCCGCCCGCCGTCTGCCGTTCGCCGTCTCGCTCCTGGTTTCCGGACCCGCGCAGGGCACAGGCACGCGCCGCCCTTGGGGCGCGGCCCGCCTCCGGTCTCAGCCCCGCCGGCCACGCCACAACCCGGGCCGGCGGGTGGGGCCGACGCGCCACCGAGGCCGACGCACCCGGCTTCGAACCGGCTGGAAACCCGTCCGTTCCTCCACTCCGGCGCACCCCCGGAACCGAGGATGCGACGGGGTAGGTGACGTCCGGCCCCATGCCCTATAGATTCCCGGCACCCGGCAGGTAAAGTCCGGCCACCTTCCTGAAGAGAACATCCGTACCCACCGGGCTTCCGGCCCCTCGGCCATCCGATCGCGCCGGGCAACGAGTCCGTGCCCGAGGATGTTTGAGCTGTCTGGAGCCCGCGAAGTGTCAGCATCGCCCTTGCCCGCTCGGTTGCGCACCGCAGCGATACGTCTCCTCCTCCCCACGGTGCTCGCCCTGTCGTTCGCCGTTCAAGCAGTGGGTGCTCTCCTCCCCAGCGTCCCCCTGCTCGTGGCCTCCGCCGCTGTCGGGCTGGCGGCGGACAGCGCACTGCACCGGTGGCAGCGGAACACGGCAACCGCCCTCGGGAAGCTGCACGCCACCGTGTTCGTGCGCCAAGTCGTCCGGGACTTTCTGCTGGTGGCAGGACTGATCCGCATCGAGGACCAGGACTACGAGAAGCGGTACCTGGCTCTCGTCTGCGGTCTGCTGCTCTTCTACGCCCTGCATTTCGCGTGCCAGGCGCTCGCGATCGTCGTGCGCCGCACCCGCACCCTGCCCGTGGTGACCCGGAACATCGACGCCTCGCCCCTGCGGTTGAGCCCCGCTCTCCCGGAGCTGCTGCTGATGCAGCGCGCCGGGCAGCGGCTCCTCACGCTCGGTCTGCCCTCGACGGCCGGTCTGCTGATCACCGCGGCGACCGGCTCGGCCCGGTGGGCCGCCGCGGGAATCGCCCTGTCCGCCGCCTTCGGGGCGGTGGCGCTCGGCATGCTGCTGCTGCGGCTGCTGCCGGCACGCAGGCCGGTGACGAGCGAGCAGGCGCTGGAATGGTTCGAGGCCTGGCTCGCCGAGTACCGGCCGACCGTGGGCATGTACTTCTCCGGCGGCACGAGCTCGGCCTATCAGGCGAACATGTGGCTGGAGCCGCTGGCCCGGATCGAGGGCCGTCCGCTGATCGTGCTGCGTGAACGCTTCATGGTGAAGCACATCGCCTCCACCGACATCCCGATCGTGTGTCTGCCGAGGGTCGCCGACCTGATGAGGCTGGAGCACTCCACGCTGAAGATGCTGATCCACCCGTCGAACTCGGGGAAGACCTCGCAGGTGCTGCGGATCCCCACCATCAAGCACGCGTTCGTCAACCACGGCGAGAGCGACAAGCTGTCGAGCTGCAATCCGTACGCGAAGGCGTACGACGAGGTGTGGGTGGCCGGTCCCGCGGCGCGCGAGCGGTACGCCCTGGCGGACGTGGGGATCGACGACAGGGACGTCGTGGAGATCGGACGCCCTCAGCTGGAGACGATCGAGCCGTACGCCGGTGCTCCCGCGGGCCCGTACACCACGGTTCTCTACGCTCCCACCTGGGAGGGCTGGGACGGCAACCCGGGCAACACCTCGATCATCGAGGCCGGCGAGAACATGGTCCGCGCCCTCCTGGCCGATCCGGGGGTCCGGCTCCTGTACAAGCCGCACCCGTTGACCGGCTCGGTCGAACCCCGCGCGGGAGCCGCGGACGCCCGGATCCAGGAGATGATCCGCGCCGCGAACCCTCGCCGTGCCGCGGAACACCCCGCTGAGGGACCCGCGCCCGCCGCGGCTGCCGAACTGGCCCACCGCACCGCCGAACTCGACCGGCTGACCACGTCCTCGTTCCGGGCGAGCGCGGACGACGTGGAGCGGATGCTGCTGCAGACGGTCTCCGGACCCGATCGTGCCGCGGCGGTGGCCGCCGCTACCGCCGCCTGGGAGGCCGCGTACTGGGCCTCGTTCCCCGCGTGGGAGCACCAGATCGTCGTCGGGGCGCGGCCGACCGTCTATGCCTGCTTCAACGTCGCCGATCTGCTGGTCAGCGATGTCTCCAGCGTCATCTCCGACTATCTGGCGAGCGAGAAGCCCTACGCCGTCGCCAACACCAGCGGCCTCTGCGAGCAGGACTTCCGCGACGCCTTCCCCACCGTCCGGGCAGGCGCCGTCCTCACGTCGGACGGCTCCGGCATACCGGCCCTGCTGGAGTCCGTACGCCACCCCGAGAAGGACACCTACGCCGAGGCCCGCAGCGAACTCAAGCTGCATCTGCTGGGCCCCTCCGACCCGCCGTCCGTCGCCCGCTTCAACGAGGCTGCCCGTGCGCTGTGCGCGGCGGCCGACCAACACCGGGCGGGTATGGCGGCACGAGCGCTCCCGGTCATCCCGACACAGCGGAACGCCAGGTCGACGCTGGACAGCGAACGCGTCAAGGGCTGAGGCCTCGGGGCGTGTACCCCGGTGACCCCGGAGGAGGCGGCCGCCGCACGGTCTGTGCGGCGGCCGCCTGCTCCAAGATCTACAGGCCGCGTGAGGTGATCCGCCTGGCCTGGTTCTTGTCCGGCCTGCCGCCCAGCTGCCCCCAGGCACCCCACCGACCGCCACCGAGCTGACCGCCGTGGCGGAACACGGGCTACGCGGCCTGACGGGGGTCACGCTGAAGGGGTCACGCTGACGAGGGGGCGAGGGCGGCGAGATCCCGAACCTGTACCGAGGGCGTCAGCTCACGTCGACGTAGTCGGCCGCGCTGGTGGCGACGCCGGTCGTCGAGTTGCCGTAGTACACCCAGCGGTAGTAGCCGTCGACCGAGGCGGTGACCGTGGCCTTCAGACCCCCGGTGCTGCTGGTGGTGGCCTTCTTGACCGTCTTGAAGGTGTCGGCGCCCTTGGCGCGGAACTGAAGGCTGACCGTACGGCCGCTGTAGGCGTCGTAGTTCTTCGTGCTCCAGTTCGCCCGGGTCACCTTGCCCGTGACGGTGATCGACTTGCCCTTGGTGACCGGCTCCGGCGAGGCGTTGGTGGTGGCCTTGGCCGCGCGCTTCAGCTGAGTGGTCGTGGACCGCGTCTCGAGTTCCCCGGTCTTGAGGCCGCCGTCGGCCTTCCACAGCTTCAGCGAGACGCCGACCTTCCAGGTCGTGGCGTCGCTGTTGGAGTCGACGTGGTCCTGACTCGGGTGCGGGTCGATGTAGAGGTTGCCCTCGCAGCGAGCGTGCTTGGAGTCCACCTCGAAGCAGGTGTAGCCGCCCGGCCCGATCCAGTTCTCTCCGGTGTCGGCCGCCGTCGTCATGCTGCCGCGGTAGAGGAAGGGGAACGCGTCGTAGCGGAAGGGGTCGGCGGTGCTGTACCCGGAAGGCAGCGCGATGTTGAAAGTGATGGGCGGCTCCACCTCCTTCGACGTGCCGACGACGATCGGCTTGCCGTTGTTGATGACGATGTCCGACACGGTGATACCGGTGTCCGCCGCCTGAGCCGTCGGCGCATTCAGCACCGAGAGCCCCAACGCCCCCACGAGCGTGGCCACCGCGACGGTTCGTCTGCCTGTCTTCATTCACACCTCTTCAGGAAAACTCCATGACAAGAGGCGGCAGCCTAGCTGACGAGTTCATGCCCCCTGGCCCCGACCGCCCAGCTCACCGCCCCGCAGCCGGTCCCTCCCGCCCGCGGATGCCAAAGGCGTCAAATTTGCTGGAGGAACGGCCTGGTCAGACATGTTTCGGCTCTCGCCTGGCGGGACCTGGCCCACGACCTAGTAGCCACCACCGCCGGGCAAGCCCGTTTCGCTCCCAACGACACCCGCTCAGTGCCACGCTGGCACCATGGGAACCGAAGTACCTCCACCAGGCCATCCACCGAGAGTCCTCAACCCTCTCTGGATCATCGCCCTCTTTCTGGGACTCTCCGAGACGACCGTAGGTATTGCGGCTGCCCAATCAAGCGGCTGGGTCCAAGGGCTGCTTGCAGTGTTCGCCGTCGTGTTCCCCGTACTGGTATCCACGGTGTTCTTCCTCATCCTGTGGCAACGACCCGAGGTGCTCTACGCACCGGGGGATTTCCCAGAACACGTGTCGATTGGCACCTATGTGGATGGCATGCGTCGCCGATCAACACCGGATCCCGATACCATCCAGGTGGTCGTCAATGACATGCTACGTACCGTGCTGCCTCCAGCCTTGGACAATCCTTCGGATCCTTCCAACGTATTGGAGGAGACACTCGACAACGCCAAAAGGGTTCTCGCCGAACGCACTCTGACTGTCGACGTGAGTGCAATCACTGAAATTCCCGACGACATGTTCGAGTGCACGACCTTCAGCACGCAGACCGTGAGCAATTTTCTCGACTCCCTATGGGGGTATATCAGCGAATCCGTTCCACCATTTCGATATGGGCGAGATTGGATCCTTCTGGACGCGGGAAGCAAGAAGAGGCTCGGGAACCTGGGATCCCTCTGGTCTGAACGAAACGGCACGGAGGAAGACCATAGACTCCTGAGCGGGGTTGGAATTACTCCGGAGTCGCGACTCATTGCGATTCGCCTGGATGACGCCAGAAAGCGACCGCGAAACCAGATCGGCAACTCTTTCCAACGGCGGACTCCACACCCCAGGCGCGGGGAAATCGTTGACGACGCTTCAGCTCCGCGATGATGTCTTGCACAGCAAGAATCACAAGCCCACCGTTCAACCAGTTCCTGTCCGCCGCAAAACCAGACTCGCGGCTCCCGGCGCCATAGTCCGCCAGGATCCGAGGCGCGGGAGTCTGGAGGCCCTTCCAGTTGCTGGCGAGGATCGCGGCCGCCAGGATGTTCATCCATAGCTTTGCGTCCGGGTTGGTCATGGTCTCAGCGAGACGCTCCGCTCGGCGTGGTGCCCCCATCCGGCGGATCTTCAAGACCGTCCACCACTGGTCGATGTTCGCCCAGCGGCTCGCCGACCGCAGCATCACCGAGCTGTCTGCGGTCACCCGGACGATCTATCCGAGTTCGCCGACATTCGCGGCTTAATGACCAGAACTTCCGGCCGCGTGTACTAGGATCCGCCGCTAGTGTCACTCGATCGACCGTTGCTCACACAATCGATAAGAGGCCCGATGATCGGCGTGCTCGTGACTTTCACGCAGACCGACAAGTTCGATCGTTCAACTCTCGCAAAGATTGCCGACGAACTCCGAGGACCGTTCGAAGGCATGGCCGGCCTTCGCTTCAAGGGCTTCACGCTCGACGAAGACGGCGTTCAGGCAAGGAACTTCTACGTGTGGGATGACGAGGAGAAAGCCCGTGCCTTCTTCACGGAGGAGATCGTCGACAAGGTGACGGGGATCTATGGCGTCCCGCCCAAAATCGAATACCTCGATATCGTGGGGTTCGTCGACAACTCTGGCACCTGATTCTCAAGGAGAGGGTCGCACAAACCCCTGCCGTCAGGGCCGTTTGGGACCATCGGGCATGCCGCAGAACTTCCTGGTCAACAGACCGCAGCGGGCCCGGGGAGTTGAACAACGCCGTCGCCCGGCGTGGACACGTCGCCGGCTGCATTCTTCACACCGATCGCGGGACTCAGTTCCGGTCACGGAAATTCGTCCGGGCACTCGACGGCCACAGGATGACCGGTTCGACAGAAAGGGTCAGGGCGGCAGGCGACACTTGGTTCGAGCGTAAATCTCTGCCCACGTCAGCGCTCGCCGATCGCATGAAGGTGCGCGCTGCCCTCGACGCGCTGACAAAGAAGCTCGACGGCACCACGGCGTCCGCGTCCACCATCCACAGGAAGCGCGCCATCTTCTACAACGCCCCGGGCTACGCGGTCGACGCCGGACGTCTGCCGGACAATCCCTTGCCTCAGGTCCAGTGGAAGGCGCCTGAACAGGTGGACGAAGAATTGGACCCAGCCTGTGTGCCAGATCCGCGCCAGGCTCTCGCCCTGCTCGATGCCGTACGTGCGCAGAGCGCCCGAGGGCGGCATCTGGTGGCGTTCTTCGGGTGCATGTACTACGCGGCGGCACGGTCGGCGGAGGTAATCGGGCTCCAGATGCAGGACTGCGACTTACCGCGGTGCGGTTGGGGCGCTCTGCGGCTCCGTGAGACGCGTCCTCGGACGGGTTCCGCATGGACGGACAGCGGTGAGGAGCACGACAAACGAGGGCTCAAGCATCGACCTCGAAAGTCGGTGCGAACGGTGCCGGTTCCGCCTGACCCGGTCGCTTACGGCGTCGCCCCGGACGGACGGCTGTTTCGTACGCAGCGTGGCGGGCTCATCCAGGACACCGGATACGGCGAAGTGCGGGCACAGGCGCGTCGCGCCCTCACGCCCTCCCAGCACGCCTCGCAGCCCGCCAAGCGCCCGTATGACCTGCGCCACGCTACTGCCTCCATATGGCTCAGTTCCGGCGTGGAGCCACAGGTGGTCGCCGCGCGTGCGGGACACAGCGTGGCCGTGCTCTTCCGCGTCTACGCAAAGTGCCTCGCCGGTGCCGCGGCCACGGCGAACGCCCGCATTGAAGCCATGCTGAGAAACGGCAGGTAGGGAGCCGGAAAGCTGCCCCACGCCTGCCCCACGCGGGCCGGTCAACACGCGAGTCAGGGTGAGACACAGTGGGAGAAAGCGGCTAAAACAACTTCTCGCGAGCCCGGAACGACGAAAGGGTCTGTGATCAGCATTGCTGCTGGTCACAGACCCTTTCGGTCGTGTGGCGGCGCGTGGATTCGAACCACGGAAGGCGAAGCCGGCAGATTTACAGTCTGCTCCCTTTGGCCGCTCGGGCACACCGCCAAGATTGCTGCCCCTGAGCCCCGCTTTTCGGCGGTGCTCCCTGGCAACGACGTAAACGATACCTGATGCTCGGGGATGCTTCGCCACCCAATTGATCGACGCTTGGGGGGAGGGGGGTGGCTAGGCTTATGCGGATGCGGCCGGAGGCCTACGCCGGGCTCGACGGCCGCCCCTACGCACCCCGATACAAGGAGCCACAGGACATGGCCGACTCCAGTTTCGACATCGTCTCGAAGGTCGAGCGGCAGGAGGTCGACAACGCCCTCAACCAGGCCGCCAAGGAGATCTCGCAACGCTACGACTTCAAGAACGTCGGCGCCTCCATCTCCTGGTCCGGCGAGAAGATCCTCATGGAGGCGAACTCCGAGGAGCGGGTGAAGGCCATCCTCGACGTGTTCGAGACCAAGCTGATCAAGCGCGGCATCTCGCTGAAGTCGCTGGACGCCGGTGAGCCCCAGCTCTCCGGCAAGGAGTACAAGATCTTCGCGACGATCGAGGAGGGCATCTCCCAGGACAACGCGAAGAAGGTGGCGAAGATCATTCGCGACGAGGGCCCCAAGGGCGTGAAGGCCCAGGTGCAGGGCGACGAGCTGCGCGTCAGCTCGAAGAGCCGTGACGACCTGCAGGCCGTTCAGGCTCTCCTCAAGGGCAAGGACTTCGACTTCGCCCTGCAGTACGTGAACTACCGGTAGAACCCCTGGCACGACGAGCGCCGACCAGCACCGGCAGTACGTCGTCGGCCCGGCTCAGCGGCCGGGTCGCCGCGGGCCGGTTCTTGGCGGGGCGGGGCGTGGCGTTGCCGGGATCGCGTCGCCGCGTGTACCGGGCAGCGGCCCTCGGATCGGCCGACGGTACGAGCAGGGTGGGCACCCCAGCGCGCCCGCCCTGCTCGCCCGTCGGCCGCGGCCTCGGGGATCCGCGCTAGCGGCGTGAGTCGCCGAACAGGATGCGGTAGGCGACCAGCAGCACGAGCGCACCGCCGATGGCGGCGGCCCAAGTGGCACCGTCGTAGAACTGCTTGGTGATGGGGTGGTCCAGCCAGCGGGCCGATATCCAGCCGCCGATGAACGCGCCCGCCACACCGATGACGGTCGTTCCGATGAAGCCTCCCGGATCGCGCCCGGGGAGCAGGAACTTGGCGATGGCGCCGGCCAGCAGCCCCAGAATGATCCAGCTGATGATGCCCATGTCCTGAACCTGCCCTTCCGCGCTGTGTCCACGCTGTCCCGGCCCTGTGATCTCGGTCCTGCCGGGCCGTGCCCGAGCCGTCCGTCTCCGGTGCGGGTCACGCGTGTGTTCGGTGCCGTGTCGATGAACAGGACGTCGCCGGGGCTCCCTCCGGTTGCGGTGATCAGTAGGGTGCGGCCCATGACTGAGTCCAGCGCCGAGCTGCGCCGCACCCTGGGCGTCGGGGACGCCGTGCTCATCGGGCTCGGCTCGATGATCGGTGCCGGGATCTTCGCCGCGCTCGGCCCCGCGGCGCGCGCGGCCGGATCCGGACTGCTTCTCGGACTCGCGGTCGCCGCCGTCGTCGCCTACTGCAATGCGATGTCCTCTGCACGGCTCGCCGCCCTGTACCCCGCTTCCGGCGGCACGTACGTCTACGGGCGGGAGCGGCTCGGCGCCTTCTGGGGCTATCTGGCGGGCTGGTCGTTCATCGTCGGCAAGACGGCCTCCTGCGCGGCGATGGCGCTCACCGTCGGCGCGTACGTCTGGCCGGCGCAGGCGCACGCGGTGGCGGTCGCGGCCGTGGTCGCGCTGACCGCCGTGAACTACGGCGGCATGCGGAAGTCGGCGTGGCTGACGCGGGCGATCGTGGCGGTGGTCCTGGCGGTCCTCGCTTGCGTGGTGGTCGGGTGTCTCGGCTCGGACGTCTCCGATGCCGGTCGGCTGGGCATCGGACTGTCGTCCGGCGCGGGCGGGGTGCTTCAGGCTGCCGGTCTGTTGTTCTTCGCGTTCGCCGGGTACGCGCGGATCGCGACGCTCGGTGAGGAGGTACGGGATCCGGCGCGGACCATTCCGCGCGCGATCCCGTTGGCCCTGGGCATCGCGCTCGTGGTGTACGCGGCGGTCGCGGTCGCTGTTCTTTCGGTGCTCGGATCGACTGGGCTGGGGCTTGCCCCGGCACCGCTGGTGGACGCGGTACGGGCAGCCGGGCTGCAATGGCTCGTGCCAGTGGTGCGGGTGGGGGCCGCGGTGGCCGCGCTCGGCTCTCTTCTCGCCCTGATCCTGGGTGTCTCGCGGACCACGCTGGCCATGGCCCGCGACCGTCATCTGCCGGGCGCCCTGGCCGCCGTGCATCCGCGCTTCCAGGTCCCGCACCGGGCGGAACTGGCCGTGGGCGTGGTGGTCGCGGCGCTGGCCGCGACCGTGGACGTGCGCGGCGCGATCGGCTTCTCCTCCTTCGGTGTGCTGGCCTACTACGCGGTCGCCAACGCCTCCGCCTGGACACTGAGTTCGGCCCCGGCGTCGCGGATCATGCCGGCGCTCGGACTTCTCGGCTGCGTGACGCTGGCCTTCGCCCTGCCGGTGGTTTCGGTGGTGGTGGGCGCGACCGTCCTGGCGGTGGGAGCGGCGGCGTACGGCGTACGGCTGTGGGCGGCTTCGCGCTAGCGGGTCAGGAAGCCGTCACGGTCGTGCGTATGCGGAAGTCGGGCCAGGGAGGGAGGTCCGCGCCGTCGTTGGACTCCTCGTACCAGCCGGTTCCGTCGAGCCAGGTGCGCAGCCAGCTCGCGAGGTCGGGTGCGTCGACGTACCAGGCGTGGTCGGCCTCGTCGGCGTTCGGCTCGTAGAGCAGGACCGTGCCGTCGGCGCTTCGGCAGTCCACGCACGCGTACATTCCGCAGCCCCAGTGGGATATCGGCAGGACACCCTCGGGCCATGGCCATTCGGGGTCCTTGCGGCCGCTCTCGCGGCTGGCGAGGTACTGCGGAACGACCGCGGGCTCACCCGCCGGCGGGCCGTCGAGCAGGGGCAACAGACCGTATTCCGGACCGAATCCGCCGTCCCCGATCCGCAGGTACAGCGAGGCGAGCAGCGCGGGGAGCGGGAAGCCCAGTACCGCCTCGGCGCGGGCGACCTCAGCCGTGCCCACGGGCTCGGGCAGCGAAGGCCAGCCCCACGGGCGGGTGTTGCGAGCCTCCGTAGCGACCCGTGCCAGCAACTGCTCGATTTCGGTCATGGGTTCATCATGCAGCGCGCCACTGACAATCAGGCAGCCTGTGGACAACCCTCGTGCGAGACGCCCCGCGCCCACCGGTCACCGGTTCACCGGTCAGCGGTCAGCGGTCAGCGGTCAGCGGTCAGCGGTCAGCGGGAGGCGAACGGCTGGTCCGTGGGCACGATTTCGCGTCCCAGCGGGAACAGCGAGATCGGGATGAGCTTGAAGTTGGCGATGCCGAACGGGATGCCGATGATCGTGATGCACATGGCGATGCCCGTGACGATGTGGGCCAGGGCGAGCCACCAGCCCGCGAGGACCAGCCACAGGACGTTGCCCACGCAGGACGGCGCGCCCGCGTCGTGGCGCTCCACCGTCGTATAGCCGAACGGCCACAGGGCGTAGACGCCGATACGGAACGCGGCGATTCCGAACGGGATGCCGATGATCGTGATGCACAGGATGATGCCTGCGACCAGGTACCCGAGGAACAGCCAGAAGCCGCTCAGGATGAGCCAAATGACGTTCAGAATTGTCTTCACAGCTGACGACCTGCCATCTGCTCGAGCCGGGCGATGCGCTCCGCCATCGGCGGATGCGTAGAGAACATCTTCGACATTCCCTTTCCCGGGCGGAAGGGGTTCGCGATCATCATGTGGCTCGCGGTCTCGATGCGCGGCTCGGGGGGCAGCGGCAGCTGCTTCGTGCCGGCGTCGAGCTTGCGCAGCGCGCTCGCGAGAGCGAGGGGGTCGCCGGTGAGCTGGGCACCGGACGCGTCCGCCTCGTACTCCCTGGAGCGGCTGATGGCGAGCTGGATGACGGAAGCGGCAAGCGGGCCCAGAATCATGACCAGGAGCATCCCCAGAATGCCGGGACCGTCGTCGTCGTTGGAGCGGCCGATCGGGATCAGCCAGGCGAAATTGACGAGGAACATGATCACGGAGGCGAGGGCGCCGGCCACGGACGAGATCAGGATGTCGCGGTTGTAGACGTGACTGAGCTCGTGGCCGATGACACCGCGCAACTCGCGCTCGTCCAGGATGCGCAGGATCCCCTCGGTGCAGCACACGGCCGCGTTGCGGGGGTTGCGGCCCGTCGCGAACGCGTTCGGCGCCTCCGTCGGTGAGATGTACAGGCGCGGCATGGGCTGGCGGGCCTGGGTGGAGAGATCGCGGACCATGCGGTACAGGGCCGGGGCCTCGAACTCACTCACCGGGCGGGCACGCATCGCGCGTAGAGCCAGTTTGTCGCTGTTCCAGTACGCGTACGCGTTCGTCCCGATCGCGATGAACAGCGCGACGATCAGGCCGGTGCGCCCGAAGAAACTGCCGATGACGATGATGAGTGCGGACAGTCCCCCGAGGAGTACGGCTGTCCTGAGCCCGTTGTGCCGGCGGTGCACGGTACGCCCTCCAAGTGGTGCGGCAGGGGAACCCTTTGCTTGCTGATGCTCTGCTTCCACTCTTCAGTGGACCCTCCCGTACTGGTCAACGCCAGACGGAGAGCTCTAGTTCCCTTGTGCGCGCTGCCCGACGCGTGCGCCGTCCGGGTGAATCGAACGGCGTTCCACGCGCGCGCGTGCCTCTTGGACGGGGCGGAGAAACCGGTTGGCCCGGGCGGCGAACCGGTCGCCGGTTCAGAAGAGGCCGGTCTCCGAGAAGCGCAGGATCAGCTGGGGTGCCCCGGACAGGACGATGCCCAGTACGGCCGTCAGGGCGATGGCCGCGGTGAGCGGGGCGGGGACGCGGTGCGTGCCCGGTTCGCCCTCGGGGGCGCGGAAGAGCAGCGTCGTCCACTGGAGGTAGTAGAAGAGCGCGATCACCACGTTGACGGCCATGACGACGGCCAGCCAGCCGAGCCCCGCGTCGACGGCCGCCGAGAAGACGGTCACCTTGGCGAAGAGGCCGATGATGCCCGGCGGCAGACCGGCGAGGCAGAGCAGGAAGAAGCCGAGGATCAGCGCGGAGAGGGGGCTCTCGGCGTACAGGCCCCGGTAGTCGCTGATCCGGTTCAGGGGGTGTCTGCGGGCCACGAGTGCGGCCACGGCGAAGGCGCCGAGGTTCACGGCGGCGTACATCAGGGCGTACGCGACCGTGGAGCCGATGGCCTTCTCGGCGTCCTTGGAATAGGCGGCTGCCGCGATCGGGACCAGGAGGTAGCCGGCCTGTCCGACGGAGGACCAGGCGAGCAGCCGTACCGCGCTGTACGCGCGCGTGGCCTGCTGCCGCAGGGCGCCGACGTTCCCGACCGTCATGGTGAGGGCTGCGAGCGCTGCCAGTGCCGGGCCCCAGACGTCCGCGTACGACGGGAAGGCGATGACGGTGACGAGGATCAGCCCGGAGAAGCCGACCGCCTTGCCGACGACCGACAGGTAGGCGGCGATCGGCAGGGGCGCCCCTACGTAGGTGTCGGGCACCCAGAAGTGGAAGGGCACGGCGGCCGTTTTGAAGGCGAAGCCGACGAGGGTGAGAACGACGCCGGTCTGGGCGAGGGTGTGGAATTGTCCGTCGACGTGCTGGATCCGGTCCGCGATCTGGGTGAGGTAGAGGGTGCCGGTCGTCGCGTAGACGAAGCTGACGCCCATCAGGCTCACCGCGGTCGCGGTGACGGAGGACAGGAAGAATTTCAGGGCCGCTTCCGAGGACTTCTTGTCGCCGCGCTTGATGCCGACGAGTGCGAAGGCGGGCAGCGAGGCGACTTCCAGGGCGACGATGAGGGTCGCGAGGTCGCGGGAGGCGGGCAGCAGGGCCGCGCCGGCGGCCGAGGAGAGCAGCAGGAACCAATACTCCCCTTCGGGGAGTTGCCGGTCGGCGTCCTTCAGTGCGGTGACCGACAGCAGGGCGACGAGGAGCGCGCCGCCGAGAACCAGGAGCTGGATGACCAGGGTGAAGGGGTCCGCCACGTAGCTGCAGGTGTTCGCGTCGCCTGTCAGGCAGAACGTCGCCCGGTCGCCGTCCAGGAGGGGGAGCAGCAACAGCGCGGACGCGGCGAGGCCCGCCACGGACATCCAGCCGAGTACGGACTTCCTCGCGTCGCCGATGAAGAGATCGGCGACGAGGACGACGAGTCCGACGACCGCCGCGAGGGTGGGCGGCGCGATGGCGAGCCAGTCGACGGACTGGACCAGGGAACTCATCGGGTGCCTCCTGCGAGGAGCTGCTGTACGGCCGGGTCGGTCAGGCCGAGCAGGGCCCGGGGCCACAGACCGGCGGCGACGGTGAGGGCGACGAGCGGCGTCCAGGCGGCGAACTCGTAGTTCTGGACGTCGGCGAGTTGCGGAGACTCCTGCGACGCCGCGCCCATGCAGACCCGGCGTACCACGATGAGCATGTACGCGGCGGTGAGCAGCGTGCCGAGCGCGGCGATGGCCATGAACGTCAGGTAGGCGGGACGGCTGAGGCCTGCGGCGGGCTCGAACGCGCCGAACAGCGCCAGCATCTCGCCCCAGAACCCGGCGAGGCCCGGCAGGCCGAGCGAGGCGACCGCGGCGAAGGCCAACAGGCCGCCGAGGCGCGGGGCCTTGCCGTAGAGAGCGGCGCCCGTCTCCTCGGCGAGGGTGTCGAGGTCGGTGGTGCCCGTGCGGTCCTTCAGCGCTCCGACGAGGAAGAAGAGGAGGCCGGTGATGAGGCCGTGGGCGATGTTGGCGAACAGCGCGCCGTTCACGCCGGTCGGGGTCATCGTCGAGATGCCGAGTAGGACGAAGCCCATGTGGCCGACGGAGGAGTAGGCGATGAGCCGCTTGAGGTCGCCCTTCGCACCCTGCTTGGCGAGGGCCAGGCAGGCCAGGGAACCGTAGATGATCCCGACCACGGCGAAGGCGGCCAGGTAGGGGGCGAAGGTCCGGAAGCCGTCCGGGGTGATGGGCAGCAGGATCCGGACGAACCCGTACGTGCCCATCTTCAGCATGACGCCGGCCAGCAGGACCGAGCCGACGGTCGGAGCGGCGGTGTGGGCGTCCGGCAGCCAGCTGTGCAGCGGCCACATCGGCGTCTTGACCGCGAGCCCGAGCCCGATCGCCAGAACGGCGATGACCTGCACGGATGTGCTCAGCGACCGGCCGTTGTCAGTGGCGAGTGCCACCATGTCGAATGTGCCCGCATTGATTCCGATCAGGAGCAGGCCGAGCAGCATGACGACCGAACCGAGCAGGGTGTAGAGGATGAACTTCCAGGCCGCGGCCTGACGCTGGGCACCGCCCCACCGGGCGATGAGGAAGTACATCGGGATGAGCACCATCTCGAACGCGAGGAAGAACAGCAGCAGATCGAGGACGGCGAAGGTCGCGAGCGTGCCGGACTCGAGGACGAGCAGCAGCGCGACGAATGCCTTCGGGGTCGGGCCCGCGGGCATCTTGAAGTAGGAGTACAGCGCGCAGAGGAAGGTCAGCAGAGCGGTCAGGACCAGAAGGGGGAGGGAAATGCCGTCGATGCCGAGGTGGATCCGCACGTCGAGTGCGGGGATCCAGCTGATGTCCGTCTTGGCCTGCATCCTCGACGGATGGTCGTGGTCGAAGCCGAGGGCGAGGACGATCGCGGCGATGAGCACCACGCCGGTGACGATCACGCCGTGCCGCAGCACCGCCTGCTCGGGCGACTTCCCCTTCAGCCCGGGAGGAGCCGGCAGAAGGGCCGCGGCGGCCCCGATGAGCGGGCCGACGACGATCAACGCGAGAAGAATCTGCATCACGGATTCACTGATATCGATCACGCGTGCTCACGCTCCCGTGGCGACGAGGAGGGCGGCGACCACCAGGACGACGGTGCCGGCGAGCAGCGCGCTCACATAGGTCTGCACATTGCCGGTCTGGGCACGCCGTACGGCCGTGCCCAGCCAGCGGGGTAGGGCGCCCGCGCCGCGTACATAGGTGTCGACGACCTCACGGTCGAGGAACCGGACGAGCGAGGCTCCGGCCTGCACCGGGCGGACGAACAGCGCGGTGTACACGGCGTCGAGGTGGAAGCCGACGGCCGCGTGGCGGTGCAGCGGTCCGAGCAGCAGTCGGCCCGGGTCCGCCGGGTCGGGGACGTAGGCCACGTCTCCGAAGGCGGGTTCGTGGGCGGCGATGGCCTCGGCCTCGACCTGTCCGGCATCGGCGCCCGGGTGGGCCGCGACCGCGCCCATCGGTCTGCGGGCCGCCAGGGGGGTGGTGTGCCGCCAGGCGCCGTAGGTGACGATCACGCCGACCAGGGCGAGCCCTGTGCCGAGCACCGAGGTGGTGAGGACCGGCGTCAGGTCACGGCCGTCGAACCAGTCGGGCAGCGGACCGATCGCCAGGCCGAAGACGAGCGACGGGACGGCGAGCACCCAGAGCACCGCCGTCATGGTGACCGGCTGCCTGCCGTGGTCGGGTGCTTCGGCTCCGTGCCCGCGGAAGGCCAGCAGCCACAGCCGGGCGGCGTACGCGGCGGTGAGGACGGCGGTGATCAGACCGGTCACCAGGACGATCCAGCCGGAGGCGCCGGGGGCCTGCTCGGTGTGGCCGGTGGCGACGTGCTCGGCGGCTCCGAGGACGGCCTCCTTGGAGAAGAAGCCGCTGAACGGAGGGATCGCGGCGAGCGCGAGCAGGGCCACGGTCATCGTCCAGTACGCGTCGGGGACGCGGGTGCGCAGGTCCTTCATACGGGACATGACGGCCAGCGAGTTGGTGCCGGAGGCGTGGATGATCACGCCGGCCGCGAGGAAGAGCAGCGCTTTGAAGGCACCGTGAGCGAGGAGGTGGAAGACGGCGGCACCGCGGTCGCCGACGGCGAGGGCGCCGGCCATGTAGCCGAGTTGGCCGATCGTCGAGTAGGCGAGGACGCGCTTGATGTCGTCCTGGGCGAGCGCGGCGAGCCCCGAACCGACCATCGTGACACCGGCCATGACGGCGAGGACGACCATCGCGGCCGCGGAGGCCTGGAAGACGGGGAGGAGCCGGGCGACGAAGTAGATGCCGGCGGCGACCATCGTCGCGGCGTGGATCAGCGCGGATACGGGTGTGGGGCCTGCCATCGCGTCGGGCAGCCAGGTGTGGAGCGGGAACAGCGCCGACTTGCCCGCCACGCCCGCGAGGAGCAGCAGGGCGACCACGGTCGGGTGGTGGAGTCCGCCGCTCGCCACGGTGCCGAGGACCGTGGTGATCCGGAAGGAGCCGGCGTCCGTGGCCAGCGCGAACAGGCCGATGAGGAAGGGGACGTCGCCGAGTTTGGTGACCAGGAAGGCCTTGATGGAGGCGGCACGGGCCTCGGGTGTCTCCCAGTAGTGGCCGACCAGGAAGTACGAGCAGATGCCCATGACCTCCCAGCCGACCAGAAGCACCATCAGGTCGCTGGAGTAGACGACGAGCAGCATCGCGGAGGTGAACAGGGAGACGAGAGCGGCGTACGAGGGGTAGCGCGGGTCGTCGCGCAGGTAGCCCGTCGAGTAGATCTGCACACAGGTGGCGACGACGCCGACGAGTACGGCGACGAGGGCGGCGAAGCCGTCGATGTGCAGGCCGAGTTCGATGGGGACCGAGCCGGTCGGGGTGAGTTCGGTGCGCGAGTCGATGGCCTGGCCGCCGCCTTGGCGCACGGCGACCAGCACGGCGAGAACGAGCGACGCGAGAGTGGGCAGTACGGCGAGCGGGCGGACGAAGCCCGGGGCCGTTCGGCCGAGGAGGAGTCCGGCCGCGGCGCCCAGGAACGGAAGGAGGGGGACGAGGACGGCGAGGGTGGTCGTGGTCACGCGGTGGCCTCAGCCTTCTCGGCCGCGGGGGCGTCGCTGTCGGGGTCGTCGCTGTCGGGGCCGTGGCCCTCGGCGGTGTCACGGAGCTTGTCGATGTCCGAGGTACCGCGGTTGCGGTACACGGCGAGGACGATCGCCAGGCCGATGCCGATCTCGGCGGCGGCGATGGCGATGGTGAACAGGGTCAAGGCCTGGCCGGAGTGCAGCGTGTCGCGGGCGGCCTTGGAGAGCCAGACGTCGAAGGCGACGAGGTTCAGGTTGACGGCGTTGAGCATGAGCTCGACCGACATCAGGACCAGGATCGCGTTGCGGCGCGCGAGGACTCCGTACAGGCCCGTGCAGAAGAGGAGGGCGGCGAGCACGGCGGGATAGGCGAGGTGCATCAGCGGGCTCCTTCCTTGTCGTCCGTGCCTTGCCGGCCGCTGCGGCTGCCGGGGACGTGCGGGGTGGTCGTCGCGGCCGCGTCCGTCTTCGCCTTGCGGGAGAGGACGATCGCGCCGACCAGGGCGGCGAGGAGGAGGACGGAGAGCGCTTCGAAGGGAAGGACCCAGTTCTGGAAGAGGCTCGCTCCGGTCACCTCGGTGGAGCCGGCGGCGGCGCCGTTCAGATCGACCCAGGTCGTACGGAAGGCGTCGACGACGACCCAGACCAGGGCGCCGGCCGAGGCGACGGCCACGGTCAGGGCGGCCCAGCGGTTGCCGGAGTCGGCGTCCGGGGAGCGGCCGATCGGGGCCCTGGTGAGCATCAGACCGAACAGGAGGAGGACGACGACGGAACCGACATAGATGAGGACCTGCACCCAGGCGATGAACTCGGCCGTCAGCAGCAGGTATTCGACGGCTAGGCCACCGAGGGCCACCACCAGCCACAGGGCGGCGTGCACCAGTTGCTTGGTGGTGACGGTGACGATCGCGGCGCCGAAGGTGACCAGGCCGACGAGGAGGAAGGCGATCTCGACGCCGGTCGGGGAGAGGAAGCCGTGGTCTCCGGCGGCGACGGTGGTCGCGTGGGCCGCCGTGGCCGTAGCTGCTGCGAAGGTCACGACTGTCCCTCCTGCGGACCGGAGGAGGGTGTGGCCAGGGGATCGGTCGGAGCGGAAGCCGAGGAGTCGGCCTGCGCTTCCGGAGTCGCCTGCCCTGCCCGCCCAGCTTGCCCAGCTTGCTCGGCCTGTGCTGCCTGTGCTGCCTGCCCAGCCCGCTCGGCCTGCCCAGCTTGAGCTGCCTGTGCTGCCTGAGCTGCTTCGGCCTGTGCTGCCTGCTCTGCTGCCTCGGCTTGAGCTGCTTGTTCGGTGGCGAGTTTGTCGGCGGTCTTGCGGGCGGCGGCGACTTCCTTCGGTTCCTCGGCGCCGGGGTCGAGGGCGGGCGGGGCCGGGACGGTCCACATCCACTCGCGGAGCTTGTCGCGTTCGTGGGTGAGTTCGTGGATGTCGGTCTCCGCGTACTCGAACTCCGGGGACCAGAACAGCGCGTCGAAAGGACAGACCTCGATGCAGATACCGCAGTACATGCACAGGGAGAAGTCGATGGCGAAGCGGTCGAGGACGTTGCGGCTGCGCTCGCGGCCACCCGGGGCGGCGGGCGGGACCGTCTCCTTGTGGGAGTCGATGTAGATGCACCAGTCCGGGCACTCGCGGGCGCACAGCATGCAGACCGTGCAGTTCTCCTCGAAGAGGCCGATGACGCCACGGGTGCGGGGCGGGAGTTCGGGCTGGGCGTCCGGATACTGCGCGGTGACGGTCTTCTTCGTCATCGTGCGGAGGGTGACGGCCAGGCCCTTGGCGAGGCCGGAGCCAGGGATGGGAGCCATGGTTACGCGATCACCACCTTGACGATGCCGGTGAGGGCGATCTGGGCGAGGGACAGGGGAACGAGGAGGGTCCAGGAGAGTTTCTGGAGCTGGTCCTCGCGCAGGCGGGGGTAGGTGACGCGGAGCCAGATCACGACGAAGGCGAGGATCGCGGCCTTCAGGAGGGTCCAGACCCAGCCGAGGCCGTCGGCGCCCCAGGGTCCGTGCCAGCCGCCCAGGAAGAGGACGGTGGTCAGGCCGCACAGGACGACGATTCCGGCGTACTCGGCGAGCAGGAACAGGGCAAAGCGCAGGCCGGTGTACTCGGTGTAGGCGCCGAAGATGATCTCGGAGTCGGCGACGGGCATGTCGAAGGGGGGCCGTTGGAGTTCGGCGAGGCCGGCGACGAAGAACACGATCGCGCCGACGATCTGCCAGGGCAGCCACCACCACTCGAAGGCGTCCACGATGCCCGGGAGCGAGACCGTGCCGGCCGCCATCGCCACCGAGGCGGCGGTCAGGAGCATCGGGAGCTCGTACGCCAGGAGCTGGGCGGCGGTGCGGAGGCCACCGAGGAGGGAGAACTTGTTGGCCGATGCCCAGCCCGCCATGAGCGAGCCGAGGACGCCCACGCCCATGACGGCGAGGACGAAGAAGATGCCCGCGTCGACGACCTCGCCGACCGCGCCCTCGCCCGGGCCGATGGGGATGGCGAGGAGGACCAGGAGGTACGGGAGGAGGGCCACGGCGGGGGCGAGCTGGAAGATACGCCGGTCCGCGCCCGCGGGGACGATGTCTTCCTTCTGGGCGAACTTGACGCCGTCCGCGACGAGTTGGGCCCAGCCGTGGAAGCCGCCGGCGTACATCGGGCCGAGGCGGCCCTGCATGTGGGCCATCACCTTGTGCTCGGTCTGGCCGACGATCAGGGGAAACGTCAGGAACACGGCGAAGACGACGAGGAGGCGTAGGGCGACGTCGAGAGCGTCGTTCACTGCGTGCCTCCGGAGGGGTCGTCGGGGGTGGGTGCGGATTTCGACTCGGGAGTGGCGGCGTATGTCGAGTCGCCGGATGTCGAGTCGGGGCTGGGCTTCGCCTTCGGCCCGCGATGGGGCTCCGGCTCGGACGTTGCTTCCGGCTCGGGCGTTGCCTCCGGCTGGGACGTTGCATCCGGCTGGGGCTCGGGTGTCGCCTCCGGCTCGGACGTCGCCTCCGGCTGGGGCTCGGGCTCCCGCCCGGACTCCGGCTCAGGCACATGCTCAGGCACGTGCTCGGGCTCAGGCACGTGCTCGGGCTCAGCCTCCGCGTCCGGCTTCGCCGACGGCTCGGGTTCCGGCTCAGGCACGGGCGTCGGCGTGGGCTTCGGCGCCTGCTGCGCCTTTGGCGGCGCCTCCTCGAACGCGGGCTTGGCGTGGTGCCACGGAGCGTCAGAACTGCGCGGCGCGGCAGGCCTTGCCGCTGGGGCGGGTTCGGGTGTCGGCGCGGGCCCTGCCGCAGGCCCCGTCGTGGCGTCGGAACCGGTTGCCTGCTGGGCACTCGCCGGGGAGGTCAGCTCGGTCGGCGCCGTTGGCCCACTCTGAGCGCTCGGAGCCGCCGGAACCGTCGGCTCGGTAGGAACCGCCGGAGCCACCGTCGGGTCTGTGGGAGCCACCGTCGGGTCTGTGGGAGCCACCGTCGGGTCTGCTGGAGCCACCGTCGGGTCGGTGGCAGCCGTCGGGTCTGTGGGAGCCGTCGGGTCTGTGGGAGTGGGGCTCTGTGCCCGTTGGGTCGCGGAACCCTGGCTGGCGCTGCGGGCTCGGCGTGCCGGGCGCGCGGCATCCGCACCGGAGGCGGCATCCGCCTCCGCGGAAGCCGCACCCGCGCCAGTAGCACCTGCGGCGGCGGCAGGTACCTGGCTGGCTGAGCCCTCCCCCGCCGTGCGGGCCCGGCGCACCGGGCGGTCGCCGGCCGGGCGGGCCGCGCCACGGGCCGGGCGGGACGGGGCCGGGGGAAGCTGGCCCTTGAGGGGGCCCCACTCGTTGGGGTCGGGGACGCCGGGCGGCAGCATCTGGCGGCGCTTCGGACCGCCGTGCTCGGACTCGCCGGGTTCCTTCGCGCCGGGCCAGGCCTTGGCGACGCGGGCGGCCAGGACGAAGTCCTTGCGCAGGGGGTGGCCTTCGAAGCCCTCCGGCAGAAGCAGGGGGTCGAGGCCGGGGTGGCCCTCGAAGGTCACCCCGAACATCTCGTGCGTCTCGCGCTCGTGCCAGGCGGCGCCCGCGTACACGGAGACCGCCGACGGCAGGACCGGGGTCGCGTGCGGGACGGTCGTACGGACGAGGAGGCGGCGTACCGGGGACAGGGCCACGACGTGGGCCGAGACGTAAAAGCCCGTGCCGGGTTCGTCGACGGCGCTCAGCCAGTCGAAGTAGGTGCAGCCCAGCGTGTCGCGGGCGGTCTCCAGGGCCGAGATCCAGGACGCCGGTGGCACGTCGACCGTCAGGACCTCGTACGACTCCTCGGCCGTGGCGTCGGGGCCGAAGAGCTCCTCGGCGGGGCTGGGGAGCCAGCCGACGGTCATCGGTCCTCCTCACCGGGGGCGGTCGCATCCGTCCCCGGAACACTCGTCGCCGAAGGGACCGGAGGCTTCACCAGGCCGCTCTGGAGTGCGGCGGCCGACGGGCGCGGCGCGTCGGACCCGTACCGCTCCCCCAGCGACTCCCGGGCGATCTTCTCCTGGAGCTTGAGGATGCCCTGGAGCAGGGCCTCGGGGCGGGGCGGGCACCCGGGGACGTAGACGTCGACGGGGATGATCTGGTCGACGCCCTTGGTGACGGAGTAGGAGTCCCAGTAGGGGCCGCCGCAGTTGGAGCAGGCGCCGAAGGAGATGACGTACTTCGGTTCGGGCATCTGCTCGTACAGCCGCTTGACGGCGGGCGCCATCTTGTCCGTGACCGTGCCCGACACCACCATCAGGTCGGCCTGGCGGGGGCCCGGCGCGAACGGGATCACACCGAGCCGGATGAAGTCGTGGCGGGCCATCGACGCGGCGATGAACTCGATCGCGCAGCAGGCGAGGCCGAAGTTGAAGACCCAGAGCGAGTAGCGGCGGCCCCAGTTCAGGACCACCTTCATGGGCTCGGGGGCGAGCCGGGCGAGCGCGCCGAGCCGTTTCGGCTCGGGCAGCAGCACCGGCTGGTCCGGGGCGGAGGGGGTCACGTCCATGTCAGGACGCCCTTCTTGTATGCGTACAGCAGGCCCACGGCCAGGAAGCCGAGGAAGATGAACATCTCGACGAGCGTCGCGGCGCCGTAGCCGGGAGCGGCGAAGACCGTGGCCCAGGGGAAGAGGAAGATCGAGTCGACGGCGAAGATGACGTAGAGGAACGCGTACACGTAGTAGCGGACCTGGGTGTGGGCCCAGCCCTCGCCGACCGGGTCGACGCCGCACTCGTACGTCAGGAGTTTCTCGGGGGTGGGGACCACGGGCCGCAGCAGGCGCCCGGCCCCGAACGCGACGGCGACGAACAGCACGCCCACGACGACGAGCAGCCCGACGACCGAGTAGGACTGGAAGTAGTCCGCCGCGACGACAGCCCCGGTCGCCGTGACAACGGTCGGTTCCGGCACGACAGCCCCTCACTCCCTGACCTCGTTGCGCGCCCCGTCGTGCGCCGTCGCGCACTCTGTGATGCGCCATGTTCGACGATCTGTACGGACGGGAGTCTAGGGCCTGCTAAAGAGAGCGTAAGCAGCCCGTCACGCCTCGACCATCCCTCGACCACCGTGGACTCGTTCACGTCTCACGGTGTGAACGTGTCCCGGCGGTACCTCGTCGTCACATCCTGTGCCAGGTCGCCGTCAGGTCCTGTGCCAGGTCGCCGTCACGTCCGGCTCACCCCTGAGGGTGGGGTTTTCCCCAGTGCATCCCGGCGGCCCACCTCATGGCGCGGCGGCGCGCCGCCGGGCAGGCTAGCGGATATGACCGAACGCATCCCGCCCGCCAGTCCGCCGGACGATCCGTCCGACGGTGACCGGCTGCCCGCCGCTCGCCTCGCCCTCGACGCGCAGACCTGGAAGGAGATCGCCCATCTCCTGGTGAATCTGCCCGCCTCGATCATCGGTTTCGTGTACGTGGTGGTGATGCTGGCCACGGGCGCGGGGCTGGCGGTGACGGTGGTCGGGCTGCCGCTGCTCGCGGCCGGGCTGCGGGGGGCGCGGCAGCTGGGCAAGGCGGAGCGGGCGCGGGCGCGGAAGCTGTTGGGGCTGCGGATCGACGAGCCGAGCCCGTTGCCGGTGCGCCGGACCAGCTTCTTCGGCTGGCTGTGGTCGAGCCTGAAGGACCCGGTGGGCTGGCGGGCGGTGCTGTACGACCTCATACGGCTGCCCTGGGGCATCGTCACCTTCACGGTGACGCTCGTATCGCTGTTCGTGCTGTGGCCCGTGCTTCCGTTCATCGCACGGGGGCTGACGAACGTGGACCGGGCGCTGGTGCGCGGACTGCTGTCGCCCTCCGACGAGTTGGAGCGGCGCATCGCCGAACTGGAGTCGGACCGCGGGGTCGTGGTCGACACGGCGGCGGCCGATCTGCGCCGCATCGAACGCGATCTGCACGACGGGGCGCAGGCCCGGCTCGTCAATCTCGCGATGGGGCTCGGCCTGGCCAAGGAGAAGCTCCTGGAGGACCCCGACGCCGCGGCGGTGATGGTCGACGAGGCGCACGGCGAGGTGAAGCTCGCCCTTCAGGAGCTGCGTGATCTGGCCCGCGGTATCCACCCGGCGGTCCTCACCGACCGGGGTCTGGACGCCGCCCTGTCCGCGATCGCCTCGCGGTGCACGGTTCCGGTGAAGGTGACCGCCGAACTGGAGACGCGGCCGGCCGCCGCCATCGAGGGCATCGCGTACTTCACCGTCTCCGAGCTGCTCCAGAACGTCAGCAAGCACAGCGGGGCGCGGTCCGCGTCCGTCGAGGTCTGGCGGACGGACGAGCGGCTGCTCATCCAGGTCGCGGACGACGGCCACGGCGGGGCCGGTCTCGACGGCGGTACGGGCATGGCGGGGCTCGCCGACCGGCTCGGCGCCGTGGACGGGCTGTTCGTCGTCGAGTCGCCGGTGGGCGGCCCGACGGTCATCACGGCCGAACTGCCGTGGCGGGACAGGCAGAACGAGCCCGCGCAGTAAATGGGCCCGCCCATGTCCACGGGGTAGGGAAAACCCCCGGTCCAAGACGCCGATCCGCTCCATGTCCGGTGGGCGTCCCGGACGGCAGGGTTGAGGTAGGAGCCGACGCGCAGGACGAGGCGGGGCGCAGGACGAGACGAGAGAACGGACGAACCGATGGCCACGGAGTACGGACACGGATACGGGCACCGGAGCGGGCCCGGATTCGACGAGGCGGGTGCCGGCGAGCGGCGTCACCGTCTTCCGGCCCCGCTGCGGGCGCCGATCGAGGCCCGCAGCTGGCGTGAGTTCGGTTACGTGATGCTGGGCCTGCCGCTCGGGATCATCATGTTCACGTTCGCCGTCACGATGGTCTCGCTCGGTGCGGGCCTGCTGATCACCTTCCTGGGCATTCCGGTGCTCGCCGCCGCGCTGGCCGGCTGCCGCGGCTTCGGGTCGCTGGAGCGGGCGCGGGCGCGCGGGCTGCTCGGTCTCGAGGTGGCCGAGCCCGAGCCGCTGCGGATGAAGAAGCACGGGGCGATGGCGTGGATGGGCGCCGTGCTCAAGAGCGGCACGTCGTGGCGGCACCTGCTGTACGCGGTGGTCCAGTTCCCGTGGTCGGTGTTCTCCTTCGTCGTGGCGCTGAACTTCTGGGCGTACGGGTGGGCGCTGCTGACGTATCCGCTGTGGTTCTGGGTCTTCCCGATGTACGGCGGTCAGGGCGGACTCCAGCTGTACGGCGACGGGTCGCACTCCGTCTATCTCGACAATCCGTTCGAGATCACGGTGACCGCGCTGGTGGGGCTGCTCTTCACGTTGGCGACCCCGTGGATCGTGCGGGCGCTGACGATTGTGGACCGGCTGATGGTGCACGGGCTGCTCGGCCCCTCGCGGCTGGCCACGCGCGTGGTGGAGCTGGAGTCCGACCGGGGGGTCGTGGTCGACACGGCCGCCGCCGACCTGCGCCGTATCGAGCGCGATCTGCACGACGGGGCACAGGCCCGGCTCGTCGCCCTGGCGATGGACCTGGGGCTCGCCAAGGAGAAGCTGACCGAGGACCCGCAGGCCGCGGCGCGGATGGTGGACGAGGCACACGGCGAGGTGAAGACGGCGCTGCAGGAGCTGCGGGACCTCGCGCGCGGTATCCATCCGGCGGTGCTGACCGACCGCGGGCTCGACGCCGCGCTGTCCGCGGTGGCCTCGCGGTGCACGGTGCCGGTGCAGGTGGAGGTGGATCTGCCGGCACGGCCGGCGCCCGCGATCGAGGGGATCGCCTACTTCACCGTCTCCGAGCTGCTCCAGAACATCAGCAAGCACTCCCGTGCGACGCGGGCGACCGTGGATGTGTGGCGGGTGGAGAACCGGCTGATGATCCAGGTCGGCGACAACGGGGTCGGCGGGGCCGATGTCTCCGAGGGGTCGGGCCTGGCGGGGCTGGCGGAGCGGCTCGACGCGGTGGACGGAATCCTGGTGGTGGACTCGCCGGTGGCCGGTCCCACCCGGGTCACGGCGGAGCTGCCCTGGCGGGGGTGAGTCGCCCTGCCGGGGGAGAGATCTGGCTCCGGGGCGGTGCCCCCACTCCGGGTGGGGGCACCGCCCCTGCCACGAGACCCGGGGTGCCCGTCACGGGTACCTCACAGGGGTGCCCGCGGCGGTACAGCGGTACGCCACCCGGGGTGTCCATGGCGGTACGGCGGTACCCCACCGGGGTGCGGGGTACACCGGGTGGAGGCCCGCAGCGGTACCCCACCCGGGGTGCGATGCCCCACCCGGGGTGCGGTACCCCACCCGGGTTGCGATGCCCCACCCCGCCGCGAGGCCCGGGGGTGCCCACCAGAGGTCGGTCGGGATCGGTCGGGCATCCATGACGGAAAGATCAATCCTCCGAGCCACACCCCTATTCACGTCGCGTATTCACGTCGCCCGGGCGCATCCCGGTCCGAATGCTGGAATGCTGGGGTCTGTCGTACGAGCGGGGACGAACCCGGCCGGACCGGGGACGGTCCGGGGTGGGCTCTGGGGGGCCGAGAAATCGTGGAGGACAGGGTGCGAGTGGTCATCGCCGAGGATTCAGTGCTGCTCAGGGAGGGCCTGACCCGGTTGCTGACCGACCGAGGGCACGACGTGGTGGCGGGGGTCGGGGACGGCGAGGCGCTGATCAAGACCATCACCGAGTTCGCGGCGCAGGACGCGCTGCCGGACGTCGTGGTCGCGGACGTGAGGATGCCGCCGACACACACCGACGAAGGCGTGCGGGCGGCCGTACAGCTGCGCAAGGCCCATCCCGGACTCGGGGTGCTCGTGCTGTCGCAGTACGTGGAGGAGCGCTACGCCACCGAACTGCTGGCCGGTTCGAGTCGCGGCGTCGGCTATCTGCTCAAGGACCGGGTCGCCGAGGTGCGCGAGTTCGTGGACGCGGTGGTGCGGGTGGCCCAGGGGGGTACCGCGCTCGACCCGGAAGTCGTGGCGCAGCTGCTCGGCCGCAGCCGCAAGCAGGACGTGCTGGCCGGGCTGACCCCGCGGGAGCGGGAAGTGCTGGGGCTCATGGCCGAGGGCCGTACGAACTCCGCCATCGCCCGCCAGCTGGTGGTCAGCGACGGTGCCGTCGAGAAGCATGTCAGCAACATCTTCCAGAAGCTGGGCCTGTCACAGAGTGACGGGGATCACCGGCGTGTTCTGGCCGTCCTCACCTACCTGAACTCCTGACCGGCTGACACTGTGTCAGTTGTTGAACAGAACCAAAGGGTGGGCCAGGAGCGTCATTCGAAGAAAGAACCGGGGGCGGGAAAAATCGTGACAAGTCAGGGCGTCAGACCGTCTCAAATTAGTGTCCATTATGCGAATGGCCTAAGGAAGGCGACCCTTACCGACGTAGGGTTGAAAAAGGAAGGGTCTACGGGAAGGCCCATCCCGGACAGCCGCCTCAAAGGAGGTCCAGTTCAGTGACGAGCAAGGTCAGCAGCCCAACGGAACAGGCCGACGAAGCCGTCGTAGGAGTACAGCGCAAACCGCCGGGGGCGAAGGACGTCCGCCGGCTCGACCGGGTCATCATCCGGTTCGCGGGGGACTCCGGTGACGGTATGCAACTCACCGGCGACCGCTTCACCTCGGAAACTGCCTCCTTCGGCAACGACCTCTCGACCCTGCCGAACTTCCCTGCCGAAATCCGCGCGCCCGCAGGCACCCTGCCGGGCGTTTCGTCTTTCCAACTGCACTTCGCCGACCACGACATCCTCACCCCCGGCGACGCGCCCAACGTCCTCGTGGCCATGAATCCGGCGGCCCTGAAGGCGAACATCGCCGATGTGCCGCGCGGTGCGGAGATCATCGTCAACACGGACGAGTTCACCAAACGGGCGATGCAGAAGGTCGGCTACGCGACCAACCCGCTGGAGGACGGCTCACTGGACGGCTACAACGTCCATCCCGTCCCGCTCACGACGATGACCGTCGAGGCGCTCAAGGAGTTCGAGCTCTCCCGCAAGGAGGCCGAGCGCTCCAAGAACATGTTCGCGCTGGGTCTGCTGTCGTGGATGTACCACCGGCCGACCGAGGGCACCGAGAAGTTCCTGCGGACCAAGTTCGCCAAGAAGCCCGCCATCGCGGCCGCCAACCTCGCCGCGTTCCGAGCCGGTTGGAACTTCGGCGAGACGACGGAGGACTTCGCCGTCTCCTACGAGGTCGCGCCGGCCTCGAAGGCCTTCCCGACCGGCACCTACCGGAACATCTCCGGGAACCTCGCCCTGTCGTACGGTCTAATCGCCGCCTCCCGGCAGGCCGATCTGCCGCTCTACCTGGGGTCTTACCCCATCACCCCGGCCTCCGACATCCTGCACGAGCTGTCGAAGCACAAGAACTTCGGGGTGCGGACCTTCCAGGCCGAGGACGAGATCGCGGGGATCGGCGCGGCGCTGGGCGCGGCGTTCGGCGGCTCCCTCGCCGTGACGACGACGTCCGGTCCCGGCGTGGCGCTGAAGTCGGAGACCATCGGGCTCGCCGTCTCGCTCGAACTGCCGCTGCTCGTCATCGACATCCAGCGCGGCGGACCGTCGACCGGCCTGCCGACCAAGACCGAGCAGGCCGACCTGCTCCAGGCGATGTACGGGCGCAACGGCGAGGCCCCGGTGCCGGTGGTCGCGCCGAGGACTCCGGCCGACTGTTTCGACGCGGCGATGGAGGCGGCCCGGATCGCGCTGGCGTACCGGACGCCCGTACTGCTGCTCTCCGACGGTTACCTGGCCAACGGCAGCGAGCCGTGGCGCATCCCGGAGACCGACGAACTCCCGGACCTGCGTGTGCAGTTCGCCCAGGGGCCCAACCACACCCTGGACGACGGCACCGAGGTCTTCTGGCCCTACAAGCGTGACCCCGGGACCCTCGCCCGCCCCTGGGCCGTTCCCGGAACACCCGGCCTGGAGCACCGCATCGGCGGTATCGAGAAGCAGGACGGCAGCGGCAACATCTCCTACGACCCCGCCAACCACGACTTCATGGTCCGCACCCGCCAGGCCAAGATCGACGGCATCGACGTGCCCGACCTCGACGTCGACGACCCCACCGCGGACACCGAGAACGCGGCCGACACCCTTGTCCTGGGCTGGGGTTCGACCTACGGACCCATCACCGCGGCGGTACGCCGGCTGCGCACCGCCGGGGAGCACATCGCGCAGGCCCATCTGCGCCACCTCAACCCTTTCCCGCGGAATCTGGGCGCGGTGTTGAAGCGTTACGACAAGGTGGTGATCCCCGAGATGAACCTCGGTCAGCTCGCCACGCTCGTACGGGCGAAGTATCTGGTGGACGCGCACTCGTACAACCAGGTCAACGGTATGCCGTTCAAGGCTGAGCAGCTCGCCACCGCTCTCAAGGAGGCCATCGATGGCTGACACGTCAACGGAAGGCTCGGGCACGATCGAGGCGCTTTCTCTCGTCCCCAAGGCCGAGGCCAGGCAATCCATGAAGGACTTCAAGTCCGATCAGGAAGTGCGCTGGTGCCCCGGCTGCGGTGACTACGCGATCCTCGCCGCCGTCCAGAGCTTCATGCCCGAACTCGGCCTGGCGAAGGAGAACGTCGTCTTCGTCTCCGGCATCGGCTGCTCGTCCCGCTTCCCGTACTACATGAACACCTACGGGATGCACTCCATCCACGGCCGCGCCCCGGCCATCGCGACCGGACTCGCCTCCTCCCGCCGCGACCTGTCCGTATGGGTCGTCACCGGCGACGGGGACGCCCTGTCCATCGGCGGCAACCACCTCATCCACGCCCTGCGCCGCAACGTCAATTTGAAGATCCTGCTCTTCAACAACCGTATTTACGGCCTCACCAAGGGCCAGTACAGCCCGACGTCCGAGGTCGGCAAGATCACCAAGTCGACGCCGATGGGCTCCCTGGACGCGCCTTTCAACCCGGTGTCGCTGGCGATCGGCGCCGAGGCGTCCTTCGTGGCCCGGACCGTGGACTCGGACCGCAAGCACCTCACCGACGTGCTGCGACAGGCCGCCGCCCACCCCGGCACCGCGCTGGTTGAGATCTACCAGAACTGCAACATCTTCAACGACGGCGCCTTCGAGGTCCTCAAGGACAGGCAGCAGGCCGAGGAAGCCGTCATCCGCCTGGAGCACGGACAGCCCATCCGCTTCGGCACCGACGGCGCCCGCGGTGTGGTCCGCGACCCGCACACCGGCGACCTCAAGGTCGTCACCGTCACCCCCGACAACGCGTCGCAGATCCTCGTCCACGACGCGCACACCGCGTCCCCCACCGCCGCGTTCGCGCTGTCCCGCCTCGCCGACCCCGACACCCTGCACAACACCCCCATCGGGGTGTTCCGCTCGGTCGACCGGCCGGTCTACGACACGCAGATGGCCGACCAGCTCGACGCCGCCATCGAACAGAACGGCAAGGGCGACCTCGCGGCGCTCCTCGCCGGCGGCGACACCTGGACGGTCGTCGGCTGAGTCCGTGAGCAGGCGGTTTACAGGTCCTAGGAGGCCCGGGCCCTGAGTGCCCGGGCCTCGTCGTACGCGCTGCGGGCCCGCTCGACGTCGGCCATGCGGTCGCTGGTCCACAGCGCCAGCGACCGTACCTGCTCGGCGGCCTCGCGGCCCAGGTCGGTGAGCGAGTAGTCGACGCGCGGCGGGATGACCGGCTTGGCGTCGCGATGGACGAGCCCGTCGCGCTCCAGGGTCTGCAGGGTCTGGGTGAGCATCTTCTCGCTGACCCCTCTCCCGACCCTGCCGATCGCCCGGCGCAGCTCGCTGAAGCGGTACGGACGCTCCAGGAGCTCGATCAGGACGAGGACACCCCAGCGGCTGGTGACATGTTCCAGGACCAGACGGTAGGGGCACATCGCCTCGCCGGCGTCGTACCCGTCCGCTGCCTTGTTGCTTACGGCCATACCAGTACCTTACTTCAAGGTGGGTACTTTCCAACAGTTAGTGCAGCTCCTAGGGTGAGTGACATCCGAACCCCACAAGGAGATGTACGCCATGAGCATCGTCGTCACAGGAGCCACCGGACACCTCGGCCGTCTCGTGGTCGAGCAGCTGCTGGAGAAGGTCCCGGCCGAGCAGATCACCGCCGTCGTGCGGGACGAGGCCAAGGCCGCCGGCCTCGCGGCCCGCGGCGTACGGCTCGCGGGTGCCGACTACAACACGCCGGAGACCTTCGACGGCCTGTTCGCAGCCGGTGACAAGGTGCTGCTGATCTCGGGCAACGAGTTCGACAAGAACCGCGTCGAGCAGCACCGCGTCGTCATCGACGCGGCCAAGGCGGCCGGCGTCTCCCTGCTCGCCTACACCAGCGCCCCCGGCAGCCTGACGGCCGCGCTGGCCGACGACCACCGCGCCACCGAGGAGGTCCTGCTCGCCTCCGGACTGCCCTACACGCTGCTGCGCAACGGCTGGTACCACGAGAACTACACCGAGAACCTCGCCCCGGTGCTCGCCCACGACGCCGTCGTCCAGGCCGCCGGTGAGGGCCGGATCGCCTCCGCCTCGCGCGCCGACTACGCGGCCGCCGCCGTCGCGGTACTGACCGGCGAGGGGCACGAGAACAAGACCTACGAGCTGAGCGGCGACGAGGCGTGGGGCTTCGCCGAGTACGCCGCCGAGCTGAGCCGCCAGACCGGCAAGGAGATCGTCTACAACCCCGTCTCCGTCGAGGCCTTCACCGGAATTCTGACCGGCGCCGGAGTGCCCGAGGTCTTCGCGGGAATCCTCGCGGGCGTCGACACCTCCATCGAGAAGGGCGAGCTCGCGGTCACCACCGGGGACCTGTCCCGCCTGGCGGGCCGTCCGACCACTCCGATCGCCGAGGCCGTCGCGGCGGCGCTGAAGGACTGACGTCCCCGCCAGATCCGGGGGCCGATCCCACCCGCCTCACCTGTCATGACCGTATGGCGATACGGGCATGACAGGCGGGGGTGCAGGCGCTACCTTCTTCCAGGCTGCACGGAAGTTCCCCGACCGCACGGGAGCGTCCGGAGCGCCGGCGGGCGCGACAGGCGTCCGAGATCGCGGAAGAAGGAGACGCCGGTGGCCGGGAAGTCGAGGGGCGAGCAGCAGATAGGTCTGCTGAACGGCTTCGCGGCGTACGGGATGTGGGGGCTCGTCCCCCTCTTCTGGCCGCTGCTGAAGCCCTCCGGAGCGGTCGAGATCCTCGCCCACCGGATGGCGTGGTCACTGGTGGTCGTCGGTGTCGTACTGCTGGTGATGCGGCGCTGGGCCTGGGCGGGCGAACTGCTGCGGCAGCCGCGCAAGCTGGCTCTGATCACGATCGCGGCGACGGTCATCACGGTCAACTGGGGCGTCTACATCTGGGCGGTCAACTCCGAGCACGTCGTCGAGGCCTCGCTCGGCTACTTCATCAACCCCCTCGTCACCATCGCGATGGGCGTGCTGCTCCTCAAGGAACGGCTGCGGCCCGTGCAGTGGGCCGCGGTGGGCATCGGCTTCGCGGCCGTCCTCGTCCTGACGATCGGCTACGGCCACCCGCCGTGGATCTCCCTCTGCCTCGCCTTCTCCTTCGCCACGTACGGCCTGGTGAAGAAGAAGGTCAACCTCGGCGGCATCGAGTCCCTCGCCGCCGAGACCGCGATCCAGTTCCTGCCGGCGCTCGCCTATCTGCTGTGGCTGGGGTCGCGGGGCGAGGCGACGTTCGGTGCGCAGGCGCCGGGTCACGCCGCGCTGCTCGCGGCGACCGGCCTGGTGACGGCTGTCCCCCTGGTCTGTTTCGGCGCCGCCGCGATCCGCGTGCCGCTGTCCACCCTGGGCCTGCTCCAGTACATGGCCCCGGTCTTCCAGTTCCTCATCGGCATCTTCTACTTCCACGAGGCCATGCCGGCCGAGCGGTGGGCCGGGTTCGCGCTGGTGTGGCTCGCGCTGTCGCTGCTGACGTTCGACGCGCTGCGCGCCGCACGGCAGGGTGCCCGAGCCCTGAGGGAGTCGGCCCGCACCACCGGGGCCGAGGCCGCCACCGATGCGGTGGACATCTCCGCCACCGTCACGGGTGCCGCCGGGGACAGCACGGGTGCCGCTGTCATCGCCGCGGGTGCCGCCGCCGACGGCACGGGTTCCGCCGCGATCGCCGCGGGTGCCGCCGCCAGGCCGGAAGGTTCGCGCAGGACCTCGTAACGGGCGGACTCGGGCAGTCGTCCGCCCTACGGTCCTGTTGGCTTCCGGCCTACGGTCCTGTTGTCCGTCGTCAGCAGGTCTCGGCAGAGCGCGTCCGGGGCGATGCGGCAGGGCCTGCCCTCGTACGACACGGGGGTCGGCCTCGGCGATTCCGTTGCCCGCCCGGTCCTGGAACCACTATGAGTGGCTTCATGACGCCGAATCCCGTGCCCGCACCCACGCCCGTCCACTGGAAACTCGTCATCGACTCCGCCGATCCGCATGCGCAGGCCGACTTCTGGTCCGCCGCGCTCGGTTACGCGGTCGAGGACAACAGCGCCTTCATCGAGCAGTTGCTGAGCCTCGGCGCCCTGCCGGCCGAGGCCACCGTCGACTTCCACGGCCGCCCGGCCTTCCGGGATCTCATCGCCGTACGGCATCCCGACGACCCCTACGACCAGGAACGCGGCACCGGCCTCGGGCGGCGCCTGCTCTTCCAGCGCGTCCCCGAACCCAAGACCGGCAAGAACCGTCTCCACCTCGACCTGCACCCCGGCGAGGGGCGACGTGCGGACGAGGTCGAGCGTCTGACGCAGCTGGGGGCGAGCGTGCTCCGGGAGGTGAAGGAACCGGCGGGCGCGTGGGTGGTGATGGCGGACCCCGAGGGGAACGAATTCTGCGTCCACTGACGCCGGGAGCCGCGGCAGCCCGGTCGCCGTGCCGTCACTCGCCATGGGCGCGGGACGGGCGGGTGTGACGGTCGTCCGCCATGACACCGGCGCGTTCGGCGAGGCGGCCCATGCGGGTGCGGGCCGATTCGAGTTGTTCGAGGTCGTCGGCGGCGGGACCGTCGTCGGCCGCGAGCTCGGTCCACACGCCGATCAGATCGCGCCCGAGGTGCAGACCCTGGAGGGGGTCGCGGACCGCGCGCCACGCGGCGGCCGCGCTCTGGACGTTGCCGTAGGCGGCACGCGCGTCCCGGTGGCGTCGGCGGACCCTCGCGAGGTCGAGCGACAGGTGGAACGACCTGAGGGGGTCACCCGCCAAGTAGGCGATGTACGCGGTCAGTTCGCGCAGCTTCAGCACCTCGGGGTGTTCCTGGCCCAGCGAGTGGCCCGCCTCCGCGACGGCGCGCTCCGCCATCCCCGCGGCGGCTTCGATGCGGCCCATCTTCACGGCCTCGTTGATCCGGGCGACGGGCTCCGCGAGGAACGCCGCCGCGGCGTCCCGCTCCGGGGCCGACTCCTGTGTACTCGGCGCGAGCACCGCCTCGGCGACGGCGTCGAAGCCGCGCACGGGAGCGGGCTTCGGCTCAGGTTCCGGCTCCGGAGCCAGCAGGGACAAGGCCTCCATCGCGGGGGCCGGCTTCCGCTCGGGAGCGGCGGCCCTGGGCTCGGGCGCGGACATCCGCTCGGGGGCGGCCGTCGGCTCGGAGGCGGGGTCGGCCAGCGGGGCCGGCCCGAACTCCCCCGCCGGAGCGGGCGCCGCGGTGGCCGCCGACTCCGGCACCGCCCGCAGCACATGCGTCGACGCGCTTCCGGGCAACGGCTTCGGCTCCGGTACCGCTCGCAGCACGAAGGTGGACGGCGTGGGCGTGCCGGGCGCAGCGGGCCCGGCCGCGGGCAACGGTTCCTGGCCGGAGACAGGAGCCAGGGCCCCACTCGCCGGAGCAGCTCCCGTGTCGGCCGCCCTGCCGGCGTCCGCCGCCACGACCGGCTCGGACATCGCCGCGGGGGCGGTCGCGTGCGGAGTCGCGTGCGCGGACTCCCGGGCCACCACCGGCGCGGGCTGCGGCTGCGGCTGCGGCACGAACTCGGCCGTCACCGCAGGCTCGGGCCTCCGCGCAGGCGCGGGCTGCGGGGCGGGAGCGAACTCGGGCGGCGCCACCGGCGCAGGCTGCGGCACGAACTCCGCCGTCACCGCAGGCTCGGGCCTCCGCGCAGGCGCGGGCGCGGGCGCCTGGGCTGCGAGCGGGTCGGGCTTCGGCGCCGCCGTGGGCGGAAGTGCAGGTGCAGGTGCAGGTGCCGGTGCCCGTGTAGGTGTAGGCGCCGGTGCGGACGTATTCGGTTCCGGTACCGCCCGCAGGACGTAAGTCGCCTTGTCCCGGCGCGGAGCACCCGGTGTCTCCGGGGCCTCCGCCGACCGCTCGGCGGACACCGGGGCGGGCGGAAGCGGCGGAGCCGGCGGCTCCGGACGCCGCTGCGCCGACGGCTGCGGCGCGTGGACCGGCGGCAGCGGAACCTCCTGGGCCGGAGGCAGCGGGACATCCCTGACCGGATGCTGCGGGCGCTCCTGAACCGGGGCGGGCGGACGCTCCTGAAGCCCGGAGTGCGGGCGCTCCTGAACCGGGGCGGGCGGACGCTCCTGAAGCCCGGAGTGCGGGCGCTCCTGAGCCGGGGCGGGCGGACGCTCCTGGGCCGACGGCTGTGGGATCTCCCGGGCCGGAGGCTGCGGGCGCTCCTGAGGCGGGGGCTGTGAGAAGTTCCGGGCCGGAGGCTGGGAGTGTCCCTCGGCGGGCGCGTGCCGGTGCTCCTGCGCCGGGGGCCCCGCTTGTCGCTGAGCCCGCTGCTCGTGCGGCGGCTGCGACGCCTGGGGGGCCACGCGTACCGGCTCGCCCGTGTAGCGGCTGGAGCCGTCGACGTGCACCTGGAGCGGTACGACGAAGCCGATGCGTTCGTCGTGGATGGTGGCGAGGACCGGGTGGCCGGTGGCGAGGGCGAGGCGGTGGAGGTAGTTCAGGACCGCGCCCTGCACCGTCTCACCGGGTGCGGCCACGATCGGCATCCCGCCGACCGTGGCACCACCTGCGGTCGCCGCGGCGCCCTGGCCCGCGGCCCCCACCGCGCCGTCCGCCGACGCCGGTACGTGGACTTCGATCGGCGTCGTTCCGGTGGTCGGCTGCCCCCCGGCACCGACCGCCGAGCGCTGCCGCTTGAGTTCCCGCTTCTGTTCGCGGCTGAGTCGAGACATCGGTTCCCTCACGAAGGGGTGGTCGCGGACGAGGACGAGAATGAGGTCGAAGAGGGTGACGGCCACGGCGGGGTCGCCGCCTCCACCGTCTCCACGTCGGCGACGCGCCAGGGGCGGCCGCCACCCGACCGGGTGAGCTTGAGGTAGACACTCGCGCGCGGGCCCGTGCCGGTCCAGCCGTCGCGGCCGTGGGCGGTGCCCTCCACGAAGAGGGCGCGATAGGCCAGGACGGCGGTGTCGGCGGGGCCGTCGGCGTCGTCGTCAGCGCTCACGGCCACCGTGGTCCACGCCCGGTGGCCGGCCCAGGTGTTCCACTGGTCGCCCGCCCCGCTCGCGGGGTGGTACGACCGCTCGGCCGCGGCCTTGGGCGCGGTGAACCAGCGGGCCGAGCGCAGCAGGGCATCGTGCGGACCGTAGTCGTACTTCGTGTCATGGCCGTACACCACCTCCGCCCACGCCTCCGATACTTCCGTCGCGTCCGTCCCGTCGACGCCCGACGGGTTCGGCACATGTGCGTCCGCGCCCAGCGGTCTGCCCGACGGGAGGGGTGCCTTCGGTGCCACGGACGGCACCGCGGACGGCGACGAACCCGGCACGCCCACCGCATCACGATGGTCCCGCAAGCCACAGCCCGTCAACGCCAGTACCCCGGTCACGGACACGACCGCCAGCGCGGCGACCGTCCTCCTGCGCACACCCGTACGGTCCCCCGCACGCATTCGGGTTCGTATCCCCGTTCGCGACTCCGTACCCGTACCCGTACCCGTGCCCGTACCCGTGCCCGTACGCGTCGTCCTCATCCTCGCCTCCCTCCTCACTTCAGCCCCAGCCAGGGTGCCGGGTCCACGTACGTGCCGTTCTGCTGGACCTCGAAGTGCGCGTGCGGTCCGGTCGAGAGGCCGGTCGATCCCACCTCGCCGACCCGCTGGCCGACCCGCACGTGCTGGCCGACGCTCACGCTGGGGCGGCCCCTCATGTGGTTGTACGTCGTCGAGATCCGGTCGCCGTCGATGGTTCCGTGGGAGATGACCACACGGTTGCCGTAACCGTTGGACCAGCCGGCGAAGGTGACCGTGCCGTCCCGGGCCGCCTTGAACGGCGTACCCGCCGCGGCGGCGAAGTCGATGCCGGTGTGCAGCTTTCTGACATGCAGGATCGGGTGCATGCGCATGCCGTACGGGGAGGTGATGCGCGGCGTGCCGGGAAGCGGCATGGCCATCTGCTGCCCGTCGGGAATCCTGCCCGGGGGATCGTCCACCGACTCGTACTTGGATATCAGGGACTTGATGCGGGCGACGTAGTCCCGTGTCTCGGTGTACGGGGGCATGCCGCCGTACTGGTGCACCGCGCCGGGTCCCGCGTTGTACGCCGCGAGCGTGAGGTCGAGGGTCTCGCCGCTCGCCTCGCCGCGCCTCTTGTAGCCCTCGACCTGCTGGGCGAGGGCGCAGTCGTAACGGCCCTGGGCCATGATCGCGTCCCCGGGGTCGTACGGGGAGGTCCGGCCGTTGCCGTCGTCGTCCCTGCCCCACGTCTGCCAGGTTCCGGGCATGAACTGCGACAGCCCCTCGGCGCCGACCGGCGAACGGGCGTTGGGATTCCAGCCCGACTCGGCCTCGATCTGCGCGGCGATGACCGCCGGCTTGATGACATCGCACAGGGCGCCCGCCTTGAGCACCCAGGGCACGTACTGCTGGGGAACGGCGCCGTCCTTCAGCCCGCCGCCCCCGCCCGACCCGGTGTCCGCCTCGCTCGGCGCTCCGCTCACCGCGACCATCATGACCAGCGGCATGATCACCACGGCGAGACAGCCGCCGACCACCCAGGTCATGGTGGATCCACCCCCGTTGGACATCGGCCCCCCTCGGCCTCAAGATCCGGTCGTGTACATGCAATTGAGTCTCTCGGCTCCCACGCGATTCCCGCGTCACCACGGCGTCACAGACTCGTCCCAGGAACTCACGCCCCGTTACCCAACTCGTAGGGGCGCCGGGAAGATCTGTGGACCGACGAGGGCAGAGAGCGCCCATGCGGGGGATCGAGGGGGTGGCGATGCGAGGAGACGAAGGGGTGGCCGTGCGCGGGAACGAGGGACTGCCGATGCACGCGAGCGACGGAACGGCGCCGCGCGGGAACGAACCGCGCGGGCCGGGCGGGCCCGAGGTATGGGTTCGCGGACCGGTCGGCGAACCGGAACCACCACGGCAGCCGTACGAGGAGGACCGGCAACTCGTCGTGAGCGCACGGCAGTTCTCCTGGGTCGCCACCCACGGCGGAGCCGGCGCCTCCACGCTCGCCACGGTCTTCGGCGGCCATGACGCGGGCCGCAACTGGCCCCGCCCGGACCAGGGCGAGCCTGGCTCGGTCCTGCTCGTCGGGCGTACGCACGCGGCGGGACTGGACGCCGTCTCGCACACCCTGGACATCTTCCGTCGCGGCGACGCGCCGCCGGGACTCGATCTCGACGCCATAGTCCTGGTCGCGGACGCGCCCGGCCGGCTGCCGCGTCAACTCACCCAGCGCGTCAAGGTGATCAACTCGGTCATAGACGTCTACCGGGTGCCATGGATACCCGCGTGGCGCACCGGCGAGCTCACCGTCCCGCTGCCGCGCGACATCGCGTCACTGGCCCGACTGACCGGGAGGACCGCGCCATGACCGCTCTGCACGTGATCGCCGCCGCCGCGCTGGCCGAAGGCCCGCCGCAGGGCGTCGCCGCCGAGCTCGACAAGGTCCTCGGCATCATCGCGTGGCTCGTCACCGCTGCCGGCGTGGCGGGCCTGATGATCGTGGGCTCCCGGATGGCGCTCGCCGTCAAGTCCGGTGACGGGGATGAGCACTTGAGCCAGTTCCTGATGGTCATGGGCGCCTGCGTCATCGGCGCCACGGCGGGGCCGATCGTCGGTTTCGTGCTCTGACACACCCACGCTCCGACCGGCCCCGCGCGCCCCGCACGCCGCACGCCGCGCCCCGCGCCCCGCACGCCGCACGCCGCACGCCGCACGCCGCACGCCGCACGCCGCACGCCGCACCCGACGCACGGCGTCCATCGAAGATCCTCCGAGGCACCCTCACATCTGAGGGTGCCTCAGTTTTTTTCCGGGTCCCCCACCTCGTATTTCATGACGGTCTCTTCCCGTCTGTCACGGACACGTCACCGACAGGTGCTGGATCACTACATCGCTTGGCCCGGACTCACAGTTGTCGCCAAGCTCACTGTGCAACCGGGAACCCGGGCGTCCCACGATCCTCCACCGCCCTCAAGTACCGCTCACAGCAAGCACGTTCCGCTCACGGCAAGCACGTACCGCTCACAGCGGGCAGGTGCCGCTCGACCACAGCAAGTGCCGCTCAGCCCGGCAGGTTCCGCGCACGTCCAGCACGTGTCCGCGGGCAGTCGGCCACATCGGGGAGAAGCCATGTTCAAGGCGACAGCAGCCAAGGCCCACCAGTACATCTACCTGGCGGACGGAAAGGTCCCCGACCCCAACCGCGACGCGCCGGGCGCGCTGACCGGGAAGGTCGACACCGTCCTCGGCATCCTCGCCTGGGCCGGCACCGCGGCGGGCGTCGCGGGTGTGCTCATCACCGGCGCCATGATGGCGATCTCGATGCGCCGCGGCGAGGGCTCGGAGCACATGGGCCGGCTCGGCATGGTGCTCGGCGGCTGTGTCCTGGTGGCCACCGCCGGCCCCGTCGTCACTTTCGTCTTCGCCTGACCCACGCCCCGTCAGAACCTGATGCGAAGGGAGCGCAACCATGCTGAACTCCGGTCGGCCCCAAGGGGGCAGCGGGGAGTGGGAGCAGCCGTTCTGGCAGCAGCGAGGCTGGATCCTGTCGGCCGGGTTCCTGCTGGTGCTGCTCGTGCTCGCCGGCTTCACGATGATGAGCGGAGGCAACGGGAAGCCAGCGGACGCATCGGGTGATCCCGGCCGGCAGCCCACCTCGACCGCCGGCCCGGACCGGGGCGGCAGGCCGGACACCCGCCCCGCAGGCTGCCGCACCGACGACGGCGACCAGGCCAAGCCCACCCGGGCCCCGAAGGACTTCACCTGGAAGGCCGACGGCACGGGCCTGGTCCCGGTGTCCCGGACGGTGGGCCCGCTCACGTTCGACGGACCGGTGTGGTCCTGCTACGCCCGTACGCCGATGGGCTCCGTCATGGCCGCCCACGCCATCACCGACCACCTCAGCTACCCGGGCTGGCGCAAGGTCGTCGACCGTCAGGTCGTCCCCGGCGCGGGCCGCGACGCGCTCGTCGAGAGCCGTGCCGCGGCGGGCGACAAGCCGACCTCGGGCACACCCGACGGGGGCGGCTACGCCGGCTTCACCGTCCTGTCGTACGACAAGGGGAAGTCGACGGTGATGTTCGTGGTGCGGGTCCCCGGCAAGGACGCCTACGGCACCGCGTCGGTGACCCTGCGGTGGCTGGACGGCGACTGGAAGCTCGCGCCCGACGCCGACGGCACCGTCTATTCGGGGATGTCGCAGATCAGCGGCACCAAGGGCTTCGTCACCTGGGAGGCATGAGATGGCTTGTTCCTGGCGGGTGTACGACTGTGTGATCGACGAGATCGGTACGCAGTTCACCGACAGTGCCGTGGTGGCCTTCGCCAAGGCCATCGGCGACGCGACCGCGGACGTGCTCAAGGCGCTCAACGGCGTCTGGATGAACGTCGACGTGGAGGACCCCTCCGGACCCATCGGCCTGATCGACCAGCAGGTCGACTGGATCGTCGCCTATGTGGCCGTGGCCTCGCTGCTGATCGCGGCGATCCGCATGGCGCTGGAGCGCAAGGGCCAGCCGATGAAGCAGGCGTTCATGGGGATGTGGAAGGTCATCCTCGTGGGCGCGGTCGCCGTGCCGGTGGTCCAGGCGCTCACCCGGGCCTCCGACCTGTACGCACAGCATGTGTACGCGAAGTCCGACCTCGGCAACACGGCGTCGACGATGCTCGGTGTGCTGACCCTCAACCAGCCGGGCCTCATCCTCATCTTCGGCCTGCTGGTGATGCTGTCGAGCTTCGTGCAGATCTGTCTGATGTACATCCGCATCGGCGTCATGATCATGCTCGTCGGCACACTGCCGCTGGCCGCCGCCTCCTCGATGACCGGGTGGGGCGAGGGCTGGTGGAAGAAACACGTCGGCTGGCTCGCGGCCTGGCTGCTCTACAAACCAGCGGCCGCGCTCATCATCTACTCGGCCACGTCGATGACCGAGGACACCAAGAACCTCGACCAGACCATCGCCGGTCTGGGCATGCTGATCATGGCCGTGTTCGCCCTGCCGGCCCTGCTCAAACTGATCGTTCCGGCGACCGCGGCGCTGGGCGGCACCTCAGGCGGCACGGTCGCCCTGAACGCGACCAACAACATCGCCACCGGCGCCGTCAGCATCGCCGCGGGCGGCGGAGGCGGGGGCGGCGCACCCGGTCCGCAGGGCTCGCCGTCCGCGGGCGCCGGAACTCCGGCCGGCGGTGGCGCGGGCGGCTCGGCGGGCGGCGCCGGAGCCGCGGCGGCCGGAGGCGGTGCCGCTGCCGCGGGCGCGGCCAC
>NZ_JBEXNW010000016.1:0-200171 GCF_040611295.1 Streptomyces sp. NPDC002935 | reverse complement strand
CATCGGCTCGATCCGGTCCCACATCGCATCAGTGATCACTAAACGGACGGACACATCCGATCAACCGGCCAACCGATCAAAGAGACACGCTCTAGCCCTCCGGGCAGGCTCGCCACTTCCCGGCCGCTCCCTACTCTTCAGCGAAGTAGGTATATGGCGCCACCGAGACTCCTTCGGAGACCGCGCGTTGTCGTCCTCGCCGGCTTCCGGGTCGAGGTCGCGCGCCCCCAACGAATGCATGGAGCACACGGAGAAGCCACATACGGCAGCCGATCTAGAGGAGGCTGCTGGCCAGTGGTAGGACTGGGTGACTTTGGTTGTAGAGCCATGGCTTGTTGGTGCTGAGGAGGCGGGCATGTTCGATGAGGCCGGCGAGAACGAGCTCCTGCTTGCCGCGATGATGCAACTCGGTGCGAAGGGCGGCTCGACAGGAGCTGCCGCTGGAGGGGCGGCCACCGGAACGCACGGTTTGGGCAGAGCAGGGGCACGGGGCGGTGCTCGTGGAGCCGCTCGAGGCTTCAAATGGACAAAGAAGGACGTTCGTACCACTCTTGTCGAGTTGTCCGGAACGGTGACGGCAGTCTCCCAGCTGGTCCACACGACTCTGGCCTACATAGGGAATCTGCTAGGAACGGAGGTCCGAGACAACGGGGGAATCGCCGTACGAGCGATGGTCGGTGTAGGGATTGGTGGCCTGAACCCCACCGTTGTGACCGCTGTTGTGGCCGCAGGTTCCGAAGGCGTAGCGGTGGTGGAGCTCCGCGCCGCAGGTCGTGAAGGGCTCATCAAACAGCACCCCGCCGAAAAGGCTCTGGCCAAAATCACCGCTCAGCTCAAAGCTGCCTCGCGGTAACGACGGCCGCACGGACCCAGCCCAGCGGGCGCCCCAACATGTGCCCGGCTCTCTACGCCACGTAACGCAGCTGGGTCGGCCCACCGATGGTCTGTTGCCACCCGGAGGCAGTAACACCCCAGGCCTTCATACGCGCTGGAAAATTACCTTCGTCAAAGTGTTGCGCGCAGTCCCGGGAGATCTCATGTCGAGGCTGTCTCGTGGCGCACTTGCGCAGGGCGCTGCGTCCGGGCCGGCGGTCGCCGTTCGGGTACATCCAAGACGGCCTTTCAGGTGATTGACGGACGCCTCATGAGCCAGACAGCCGTCGCAGGGGTACGACGTCTCAGCAGAGGACGAACCCACAACGCCGTGAGGAGCTTGGGGATGTACGCAGCAGTCCGGCGGTACGAAGGGGTGACCGATTCGGCGGAGGCGGCACGTCTCGTGAATGAGGGGTTCGTGCCGCTCATGCGCCAAGTCTCCGGCTTCGTGGCCTACTACTGGATCGATGCAGGGGACGGAGTGATGGTCTCGACCAGCGTCTTCCAGGACCAGGCCGGTGCCGAAGAATCGATCTCGGGGGCTGCGGACTTCGTGAGGGACAACCTTGCGTCACTGCTCCCCAACCCTCCCCAGGTCATGGCCGGCGAGGTGGTGGCTTCCGCATGACGGCGTTCGGACCAGCCAGCCGAACGCCACGACCAGGCGGACGCCGTCATCACCGAAGCGGCCCGCCAGAGCCTTCATCACGGCGAAGACATGTGGCCAGTGTGTTTCGGGTCCCAGGACAGCGCCGACGGTCAACGGTTCGTATTCGTTGAGGATCATCGCGGCGCGAACACGGTCATAACAACAGAAGCGCCGACTTCCCGAACCGGCCCGAGCCCACCGCGGCCGTCGGTGGGCTCGGATCGTCCGTGCAACTGGTTTCCGTTACTTCCCGAATGCCTCGCGGAACTCCTCGACGATCTCGTCCGAGGCCCCGTTCGCACCGCACACCGGGACGACGTCGTTCTCGGCGGCCACGATGTAGCGCTCACCTTCCGAGAACGTCAGCGCCTCCGGCCGGCTCGCGTCGCTGTCGAGCACGACCGTCTCCGTGTCGCCGCCCTTCAACCAGTAGTCGACGCGGAAGGTGACCGTGGAACCCTTGATGGAGGTGACCGTTCCCACGAAGAGGGTCGGGTATTCACGCAGGGTGTCGGGACTGGGTGCCGCACACTTCTGGCTGCCGAAGCCGCTGTGGGTGGTGAGTGTCAGTGGGCCGGTCGAGGCCGAGTGCCCGTTGTCGTTGTTCGCCATGACTCCTCCGGCGATGCCGCCGCCGAGCAGAAGCAGACCGGCAGCCGCCGCGAGTCCGAAAAGCTGACGGCGGCTCCGTCGCGCAGCGGTCTTCGCGGGGACCGTATTGCCGGTCTGGAGCGCGGTGTCGGTGGTCAAGATGTCCTCCACAAGTCGGTCGATGTCAGGCAGAGGAGCACGTGGGGTCAGCGCCGGGTCCGCGGACTTCAGCCGGGCCAGCAACTCGTCGTCATTCACTGACCGCTCCTTCCTTCATCTCTCTTGTGTCCGGACGGTTCATCATGCTTTCGACTCAATTGTTCGGCGAGTTTCTTTTTCGCCCGGTGCAGCCGGATGCTCACGGCGTTGGACGTCAGCCCGGTCGCCTCCGCGATCTGCCGGGGCGCCAGCCCCTCCCACGCCCACAGCCGCACCACCTCACGGTCCAGCGCCCCGAGGGCGGCGAGCGCGGCGTGCAGATCGCTGTGGTCGGTGACCCCGGCCGGCTGCTGCTCCTGCGTCCGGATCAACCGCTCCACCAGCCGGAGCCGGCGCCCGTCGGCTCGGCGGGCATTCGCCAGGCAGCCCCGCGCCACCCCGTAGCACCACGGCAGCACGTCATCGGGGTCGGGCAGGGAACCTGGCGCCGACCCCAGGCCGGGGACGTCGTCAACACGGCGCCACAGCACCAGCATCGCCTCCGCCAGGATGTCGTCGACCATGTCGGCGCTCGTCCGTCGCAGCAGATACCGGTGCAACGGTTCCACCACCACGTGCGCCAGTCTTTCGAAGCGCGCCCGCTGCCTCTGGCGCAACTCCTCTTCCGTCATGGATTCCACAACCCGTCCTGTTCGGCACTGGCCGGATCCTTTCAGGCGAGGGCGTACGGACACTGATGGTCGTTTCCCGCGATGGGCACGGCCTCTTCGACGCCGTCACGGGTTAGAAGATTGCCCGGGGCCGCGACCCCGATCCGGACGAGCACACTCCCGACGCATTCCCCGACGCATCCCCGACCCGTCATGCCCTGGGTTGGGTCCGATCGCCGGCAGCAGGGTGCGTATAGCCGGGCTCTTCGGGGGAGGGTGCATTCCGTTACCGCGGACAGCTGGATCCTGGAGGTCGTCACTCCGGCCTGGCGCAATGATCGGGTCCTGTTGTCGCGGGACGGGAGGTGCCTCACTAGGACACCCGTGAGTCGACCCGCGCCGCGATCCACGCCCAGATCCTGTCCGGCGTGACCGCGCTGGACCGGCTCACCGATCTCCAAGCCTTGGACGACGACGCGTTTGAACGGCAGCTCATGAGCGAGCCGGCGCGTCGGGAGCTCCGGGCACTGCGTCTGCCATGGGTGACCGCTGACCCCTTGCTGTACGTGGACTCGCCCTACGTCTGCTTCCGCGCCTACGCCGCGCTGTCCGACTGCCCCCTGCGCCGGTCGTGGTCCGACTACTCGACGACGAGGAGAGCAACGTCCGCACGACGATGGCTCTGCACGCCCGTGATCAGATCGCCCCCACCACCGCCGAACGCATCGATTGCATCCACCGCCCGAAGAAGGAGACCCGGTGGCGTCCGGCAGATGACTTCCCCCTCCCGTCGGACGTTCCTCGCCGTTTGGCCACCGATCCCGACCCGAGGATGCGGCAGCTGGCCCCGCGGGACCTCGACCTGCCTGTGGAACTCGTCCGTCGCCTGGCCGCCGATCCCGATCACACGATGCGCCGGGCGATCGCGACCCATCCTCGGCTTCCGACCCGCGAGCTGACGCAGCTGTTGGCCGATCCATCGGAATGCGTCGCGATCGCCGCAGTCGGCAACCCCAACCTGCCGTCCCGACACATGCACCGGCTCCTCGCCCTGGCAGGCCTGTGACACCAGCGTGCGCGGTGCGAGCGGCGGGTTCCGCAACCATCGGCGGACAGCGCGACGCCTACTGCGCGCTGTGACACTGAAGGCCGGCTCTGCAGCAGTCACAGGCCGACGAGCAACTTCCGGCGCCGTTCGACCGGAGGGCCTTCTTCGAGAGGTCTGTGAGCGAGGCTTGACATGGATCATCAAGCAGGGTTCGGAGAGCCCAGGGGTACGCATGTGACACGTTGCCTGGCCGACTTCCTTGGGCGTCCGCTGGAGTGTGGATCGTGGTCATGAACCCTTGACAGAGTGCCGGCCGGGCCAGAAGTCCTGCCTTGGCTCTCGAAGCACGGGAAACGGCGCGCACCGTCAGCTCGTTTCCCAGAGCCTCACCGTTGTGTCGACGCCGCAGCCGGCGAGCATCCGTCCGTCAGGGCTGAACGCCAGACCCCGTACGGCCTTGCGGTGGCCGACGAGATGGGCGGCCGGGGTCAGGTGCGTGGGGTCGGTGACATCCCACAGGGTCACGGCCGCGTTCTCGCATCCGGAGGCCAGCAACCGGCCGTCCGGACTGAACGCCACCGCATACATCTGCCCCGTGTCCCCAGGACTGGCCAGGGGAAGGGTGCCAGTGCCCGCCCTCACGGGATGTGCCGGGTCGGTGACGTCCCACACCGTGACGGCTCCTTGCCGCCACGACCCGTAGGTGCCGGAGACAACGCCCAGATCCCCGCTACCGGTGGCCAGTAGCCGCCCGTCATGACTGAATCGCACCGAATGGACGGCAGGCGCCCCGCCCGAGGACAACGCCTTGGGCCAATCGCGGGCCTGCGGTCGGACGACGGCGGTTCGGACCGGATGCGCCGGCTCGTTGACATCCCACAGGACCCCGGTGTTCTTGTCGCCGTCGGAACCCGAGGCCAGTAGCCGTCCGTCGGGACTGAACATCACCGATCTGACGGGACCTGACTGCCAGACATGCCGATGGTGGGTGATACGGGCGCACCGGCTCGGCCGTGCCGGGTCGGAGACATCCCAGACGATCACGGTGCGGTCGCTGGCGCAGGCGATGAACCGTCCGTCCGGGCTGAAACTCACCGCGTGGACACCACCTTGCCGCCAGCCGTCGCGAAACAACCAGCCGGGGCGTTCATGGACAAGGACCGCCGACCGGGTCGGGTTCGCCAGGTCCGTGACGTCCCAGAGGATCACGCTCCAGTCGGCGCTCCCGGACGCCAGCAACCGTGCGTCAGGGCTGAACGCCACCGCGTTCACCGCCGTGTGATGGCTGGTGAGGCCGACGGCCCGGGTCGGGTGGGATGCATCCGTGACATCCCAGAGGACCACGGTCCTGTCGCTGCCACCGGACGCCAGCAGCCGTCCGTCCGGGCTGAACGCCACCGCGTTCACCGCTCTGCCGTGCCCGCTGAGGGTAGCGGCCGGTCCCCGCGGCGGAGGTGGCGACGGCCGTCCCAGGAATGCCATGGTGCAGTCTCGCGCGATCCGGCATCCCGCGGAAGGCGGATCGCTGGCTTCCGCTGTCCGGCCGTGCAACGGTGCCGACGGATCTGCGCGCCCGGCCTGTGGACGCAACCGATCCATCACCCCGCATCACACAGGCATCAGGGCAAAGATCTGTGAGTGAGGCTTGATGTGAGTCATCAAGCGGCGTTCACAGACTCCTGCGCGGTGGGCTGGGGATAGGGGGCCCGCGCGGCTCTCAGAGGCCGGCTGGGTGGCTCGAAAGCCAGTCTGTGTATCGGTCACGCACATGGTCACGTTCTGCAGGCGTGGCAAGGATGACGTCTGCGCCGCCGTCGTAGGGATGATGGATGCGTCGCAGTTCCGTGTCGGCAACGAAGACTTCGACGAGCGCCTCGTCCGCGACGGCTCGCAACAGCCAGTCGAGGCAGCCGCGGTTCCACCGGCGCCGGTCGGCGTACAGACGTGTGTGGGTGTGGAACTCCGGGTCGGCGTCGTCCTGCTCCGACTCGGTCCACCAGCGGATGCCGTAGGGGTGCAGTGTCTGTCGTGGCGTCGGGTAGCCCTCGGGCCCGGCCGGTGTCTCCGACCAGTCCATGGTCACCACGAACACCTCCGTGTCCGCGAAGAACGTACAGCCCGCCAGGCAAGGCAGGTGCCCACCCCGATCACGGTGGTTGCGGGCTGCGCCTGCGCGGTGGGGCGGGGCACCTTTGGGGCCGGCCTGTGGGGGCATGGATCATGGTCCCGTGATGAAGTGGACGAAGGAGACGCCTCCGGTCGGGCAGTCCGAGCATGAGCCGGAACTCTCGGCCTACCATCGGGCGATGCGGAACCGGCTCCTCGCGGCCCCTGTGGTGCCTGCGCCCGAACCCTGGCGGGCCGTCTTCGAGTACGAGTACGGCGTCCCTGTCGGCGGACTGCTCGGTATCGGCTTCGCGACGGATCCCGATACCGGCCACGATCTGCTGATGGTCGTCTCGCACGACGGGCACGGTCTCTTCGACGCCGTCACCGGTGAGAAGATCGCCAGGGACCGCGACCCCGCTCCCGAGGACAGCACCCCCGACGCAGTTGACGACCTGTCCTGCCCCGGGCTGGGGCCGATCGCTGGAAGCCGCGTACGCATCGCCGGGCTCTTCGGCGGCGGGCTGCACACCACCACCGGAGACGGCTGGACCCTGGAAGTCGTCACCCCGGCCTGGCCGAACGAGCGAGTCCTGCTGTCCAGCGACGGCGGGCTCCCGCATTCGGGCCCGCACGGAGAGGAGTGGTGGCACATCTTCCACTCGAACTACTCCACATTCCGCGCAGCCGGCTTCTCCCCCTCCGGCCGAACGATTGCCGTAGCGACGAGCAGTGACCTCTCCCTGTGGACCCGTGGCGCGAACACCGGCACCAGCCACTTCAGCAGTGCCGAGACCTGACCGCAAGGACGGCAGTGGGGCGGCGCCGTGTCAGCCGTCGAACCGGATCACGGGCCCCGTCCTACGGCTCCGGCGGTATGGCCGGCGCAGGAAGGTCCAGAGCGCGGGCGAGGGCGGTTGTGACGGCGGGGCAGTGGTCCGGCAGCCTGGAGGCCCAATCGGCCGCCAGCGCGGGAAAGTTGACCAGGTCGCGCTCGGCACTGGCAAGCAGGTGGCGGAGCTCGGTGACGGACAGCTCGATCACCGGGCTGTCGCTCCGCTCGGCATTTACGGTGAGCCGGACGACGTCGCCGAAGCGCTCCGCAATCGGTGACACGGGGTCGTGGCCGAATCCGAGCAGGCTGCCGTCGTCGACGAACTGCTGCCAGTCACGCCAGTCCTCCAGCCCATCGCAGCAACCGGGCAGGAAGGTGACGCCTGTGGAGTTGTCGGTGACCCTCAGGCCGCCGGCCGCAAAGAGATTGTCGAAGGTCAGCAGTCCGTGAAGGAACGAATCCAGTGCGCCGACCGGACGAGGCGGGCGGTCGCCATCGGGTCGGGGTCGACGTCATTGCAGCCGCCGAGCACCCTCGTGCGCACGCCGGTCACCGATCCTGACCATGCTGACGCCGAGCCCCGGAATGATCTCCATGTCGGCCGTCCTGGCAAAGGCAAACCGCCGAGGGCGGGGCGTCCGGTGACGCCGCGGCCCGGACAAGCTCGTGTGGAGGCAAGGAGCATTACCGCTATGGTTCGCCCATGAAGGCAGCGGTGTACAGCAGGTACGGGCCGCCGGCCGTGGTCCGGGTCGTCGAGGTGGACAAGCCCTCGATCGGGGACCAGGACGTTCTCGTCAGGGTGCACGCGACGACGGTCAATCGGACGGACTGTGCCTACCGGGCGGCCAGGCCGTTCTTCATGCGCATGCTCACCGGTCTTGCCCGACCCCGGCGTACCGTGCTCGGCACCGAGTACGCGGGAGTGGCGGAAGCAGTCGGTGGCGGCGTGACGTCCATCGCGGTCGGCGACCGGGTGTTCGGGTACAACGAGGGCGCGTTCGGGACCCATGCCGAGTACCTGTCGGTTCCGCACGACGGCCCCGTCGCGACCATGCCGACCGGCGTGACCTTCGAGGAGGCCGCTCCCGGTACCGAGGGCTCGCACTACGCGCTGTCGTTCATCAGGACGGCGGGCGTCCAGGCCGGGCAGCACGTCCTCGTCTACGGCGCGACCGGCGCCATCGGCTCGGCGGCGGTGCAGCTCCTGAAGCAGCGCAAGGCCGTCGTGACCGCAGTGTGTGGCACGGCGCACCTGGAGCTGGTGAAGGGCCTGGGCGCGGACCGGGTCGTCGACCACACGGCCCAGGACTTCACCAGGGACGAGCAGCGCTACGACGCGGTGTTCGACGCGGTCGGCAAGACCACGTTCGGCCGCTGCAGGAGGCTGCTGAAACCCGGCGGGACGTACCTGTCCTCGGAGCTTGGCCCCTGGGGGCAGAACCTGCTCCTGCCGCTCGTCACGCCGCTGTTCCGCCGCAGGAAGGTGAAGTTTCCCTTTCCGAAGCAGGACCAGGAGATCGTGCGGCACTTCCGGGACCTGATGGAGTCAGGAGACTTCAGGCCGGTCATCGACCGACGGTACCCGCTGGAGCACATCGTCGACGCCTACCGGTATGTCGAGGCCGGACAGAAGATCGGCAACGTGGTCATCACCGTCGTACCGCCGAACTGACCTCGGCTGAGGGCCCCTTCGCGGAGGTGGCCGGGGTGGGCGGGGCGCAACTGGTCGCGGTGACGCTCCCCGCCCTGAACTGCTGCCGCAGGGCCCGGACATCGCACCGTTCAGGGACGCAGCCGGTCGAGCGCCTCGTCCAGCGTCGTCGCGGCCATGATGAGGGAGAGATGGGTGAAGGCCTGCGGGAAGTTGCCCAGTTGCTCCCCGCTGGGGCCGATCTCCTCGGCGAACAGGCCGACATGGTTGGCGTACGTCTGCATCTTCTCGAACGTGTAGCGGGCCTGCGGGAGCCGTCCCGCCCGGGCGAGCGCGTCGACGTACAGGAAGGTGCAGAGACTGAACGTCCCCTCGGAGCCGCGCAGTCCGTCGGGCGAGGCCTGCGGGTCGTAGCGGTAGACGAGGCTGTCGGAGACGAGGACGCGCTCCATGGCGTCCAGGGTGCTCAGCCAGCCGGGGCTCCGCGGGGAGACGAAGCCGACGCGGGGGGCCAGCAGCAGGGAGGCGTCCAGGACGTCGCCGTCGTAGTGCTGGACGATCGCCTGTTGCTTGTCGTTCCAGCCGCGCGCCATGACCTGTTCGAGGATCGCGTCCCGGGCCGCGGTCCACCGGACGGTGTCGGCCGGTCTGCTGAACTCGGTGGCCAGTTTCAGGCCCCGGTCGAACGCGGCCCAGCACATCACCCGGCTGTAGGTGAAGTCCTTGCGACCGCCGCGGGTCTCCCAGATGCCCTCGTCGGGGCGGTCCCAGTTGTCGGCGAGCCAGTCGAGGATGCCGGCCAGCCCCTTCCAGCCGTGGTAGCCGGCCTGTTCACCCACCGCGCGGCCCTCCGACAGGCCGTAGAGGGCCTCGCCGTAGATGTCGAGCTGCAACTGGTCGGAGGCCGCGTTGCCGACGCGTACCGGGTGCGAGCCGCGGTAGCCCTCGAAGTGCTCCAGGATCTCCTCCGTCAGATGCGGGTCGCCGTCGACCCGGTACATGATCTGGAGGATTTCGTCGTCCGGTCCCTCGCGTGCCTGCAGACGGTCGCCGATCCAGCGGGTGAACTGGGTCGCCTCCTCCACGAAGCCGAGGTCGAGCAGCGCCCGCACCGACAGCGATCCGTCCCGCACCCAGGTGTACCGGTAGTCCCAGTTGCGCTCGCCGCCGACCTGCTCGGGCAGTCCCATGGTGGGGGCGGCGACCGGTGCTCCGCTGGGGGCGTAGGTGAGGAGCTTGAGGGTGATCGCGGAGCGGTGCACCATCTCCGTCCAGCGGCCCCGGTAGTTCGAGGTGCGCACCCACTTCTGCCAGAAGTCGACATTGCTCCAGAGGCCGTCGGTGACCGCGTCGACGGTGGGGGGCGGCGGCGCTTCGCCGTCCGGCCCGCACACCGTGAACACCACGGCCGCCTGCTCGCCGTTGTCGAGGGTGATGCCGCCCCGGACGTCGTTCCCGTCGCGTTCGAACGGGATGTTGCCCTGGAGGTAGGCGGTCGCCCCCGGGGACCGGAACGCCGCCGTGCCGGGCGTCAGGTCGAGTTCGTGGCTCGCCCGCGCGTAGTCGAACCGCGGCCGGCACTCCAGAGCGAAGTGCACGGTGCCGCGCACGGAGCGCGCGATGCGCACCAGACTGTGCCGGTCGGTCGGGGTCCGGCCTGTCAGGACCGGCATGAAGTCGATGATCTCGCCCACGCCGTCCGGGGACATGAAGCGGGTCACCACGACAGCCGTGTCCGGGTAGTAGAGCTGCCTCCACGTGCCTTCGGGGTGATCGGGCGCGAGGCGGAAGTAGCCGCCGCCGTCGTGGTCCAGCAGTGAGGCGAAGACGCTGGGGGAGTCGAAGCGTGGGGCGGGGAACCAGTTGACGACGCCCTGGGACGACACCAGGGCCGCGGTCTGCAGGTCCCCGATCAGTCCGTGGTCGGCGATGGGCGGATAGCGATCCATGCTGGCCTCCTTGTCGGGCTTGTCAGGCCGCTTCGGCCTTGACGCGCCCCGAGCGGACGGCGTCGACGAGTGCCCTGTGGTCCTTCTCGTTCTGGTCGGCGTAGCTCTCGGCGAACGGGACGAGTGCCCGGTCGAAGACGTCGCCCCCGCCCAGATAGGAGGCGATGGCGATCCGGTCGCCGGACCTCGCGTGCGCGCGGGCCAGCGTGGCACCGCACAGTTCACCGAAGGCCCGCATGCCGGACGGCACCATGGCCTCGGGTTCGGCGATGCCCTTCCAGTCCCGCAACTGCCGTACATAGAAGTCCCGTCGGCGGCCGTCGATGCCGTCGGCCCGCTCCCAGCCGAGGAAGATGTCGCTGGTGGCTTGCATGAGCCGCTGGCCGGCGACCACGCGCTCGCCCTGCGTCCGGTACTCGCTGGCGCCGGCGAACGGAGCCAGTACGGACGTGTCGGCCTCCTTGGCCTGCAGGAGCAGCGGATCCGCGTCGTCCCGGCCGAGCAGGAGGATGATCCAGCAGCGGGTGCCCACACTGCCGACACCGACCACCTTGCGGGCCACGTCGGCGATTTGGTACTGCTCCAGGAGGAACCGCCGGTCCGAGTTCAGGCTCCGGCCGTACCGTTCGATCAGCCGGCGGAGCTGTTTCTCCAGGGCGCTGCGTTCGACGTCGGGCAGCATGTCCTGCAACGGCGTTATCAGTGGCGGGTCCGGCGTGATGCGGGCCTTGCCGTCGACGATGTGGGTGAGTTTGGCGAAGGCCTGGAGGCTGTCCCGGGTACGCGCCTTGGCGGTCGTCCTGGACCAGCGCTCGCGGGCCCGCGCGCTCAGCTCCCCGGCGATATGGGTCCGTACCCACTCCTCGTCGAAATGCGTGTACCACACGGGGAGATTGCCCAGCCCGGCGAAGCGTCTCATCCACTCGCGGTACGACCGCACCGTTGTACGGACGATGTCGGCGCGCTCCTTGGTGCTGAAGCCGTTCGCCCGGCCCGCGATGACGAAACTGGCGGACAGCCGCTTGACGTCCCACTCCCACGGGCCGGGCAGCGTCTCGTCGAAGTCGTTGATGTCGAACATCATGCGCCGCTCGGGCGACGCCAGCAGCCGGAAGTTCAACAGGTGGGCGTCGCCGCACAGTTGGACCCTGATCCCGGACCGGGGTGTGTCGGCGAGGTCTCCGGCCATGATGGCGGCGGCCCCACGGTAGAAACGGAACGGCGACTCGGTCATCCTGCCGTAGCGGATCGGGACGAGCTCGGGCACCCGGGTCGCCGACTGTCCCTCCACGACGTCCACCGGGTCGGTCCGCTTCGGCGAGGGGACGAAGTCGGCGTGGCTGGAACGGGGTACGGCGGACCGGGCTGCCTTGCCGAGCGCGGCCCGCTCCGCCGGGGTGTGGTGCGGAGGGTGGCTGTCGGCGGGGTGCTTGGGGGTCATTGCAGACGCTCCGCGATGTGGTCGCCGACGCGGAGCGCGTTGGCGATGGCGGTCAGCGAGGGATTCACCGCGCCGATGCTCGGGAAGAAGCTCGTGTCGACGACGTACAGGTTGTCGAGGTCGTGGGCCTTGCAGTTGATGTCGAGGGCCGAATCGGCGGGGTCGTTGCCGAAGCGGACCGTCCCCGCCTGGTGCGCCGTGGCGCCGATGGGCATGCCCTTGTGCAGATAGATGCTGTGCGACAGGAGATGGTGTTCGCGCATGCCCAAGTGGCCGAGCATGCCCTGCAGTTTGTGCCGAAGGCGCCGGAGCCCGGCGATGTTGTTCTTCTCGTCGAGGGCGAGGTGGATGTCGCCGTCCCCGTCCAGGGTGACGCGGTTGTCCGCGACGGGCAGGTCCTCGCCGCACAGCCAGAAGTCGACGGCGTGGTGGGCGAGTACCTCGAAGGGCATGTCGGGAGCGACGGCTCCCGCCCAGCGGGGCGCTTCGCCGTGGATCTGATCGGCGTCGGACTTTCCCAGCATCTGGATGCCGCCGAGGGGGTAGTCCCAGTCGTCGGACCCCAGGTACCAGTCGTGCAGCGCCAGTGTCTTCTGGAACTTGGTGTCGTTCGGTTCCTCTGATATCGCCATCAGGGCGAGGTTGTTGTGACGCATGTAGTGGCGGCCCACCACGTCCGAGCTGTTGGCCAGGCCCTGCGGATGCCGGTCGCTCGCCGAACGCAGCAGCAGGGCCGCCGAGTTGACCGCGCCGCAGGCGACGATCACGATGTCGGCGCTGAACTCGACGGTCGAACCGCCCACTGAACCGGCACTCCCTGCGTCACCGCCTCCGCCCCCGTCTCCCTCTCCCACCGTCGCGACGACGGAGGTGACACTGCGGCCCGTAGGGTCGGTGTCGAGCCGTCGTACGTTCGCGTGGGTGACCATCTCCACGTTGGGGTGTTCGAGGGCGGGGTCGACACAGATGACCTGCGAGTCGGACTTCGCGCCGACCAGACAAGGAAAGCCGTCGACACGGTCGCAGCGGATGCAGGCGCTGGTGTGCACGGCCCGGCCGCGGTCGTCCTGGGTGAGGTTCACCCCGATCGGGAGGTGGAAGGGGTGCAGCCCCTGCTTCTCCAGGTCGTCGCTGAGCTGCTGGATACGCGGCTCGTGCCGGACCGGCGGGTAGGCGTACGGGGTGCTGCTGGGCCCTTCGGTCGGGTCCTCCCCGTGGCGGCCGCGCACGAGGTAGAGGTGCTCGGCCTGGGAGTAGTACGGCTCCAGGTCCTGGTAGCCGAGCGGCCAGGCGGGGGAGACGCCGTCGTGGTGGCGGAGCTCGCCGAAGTCCTCCGGGCGCAGCCGGAAGAGCGCGGCGCCGTAGAACTTGGTGTTGCCGCCCACGTAGTAGTTGACCTCGGGCGGGAACTGGTTGCCGTGCCGGTCGTACCAGAACTCCGGGGCCCGGTACTTGCCCTTGACGAACACAGCCGTGGAGTCCCAGTTGTCGCGTTCGCGTGGGAGGTAGCCACCGCGTTCGAGGAGGAGTATCCGTTTGCCGGTGGGAGCCATCCGATGGGCGATGGTCCCGCCGCCCGCGCCGGTCCCGATAACGATGACGTCGTAGTGACGTGAGTCGGTCATGCCGGCCACCGTCCTTGGATCGTGGTCCGGGCCTGCCGGTAGAAGGGGGCATCCGGCCCGATCACCAAGGTAGCTCTGGGCGATATGTCCGGCGAGTTGAGCTAATCGGGCGAGCCCAGACGGCGGACCACGGCGGGTTCCCGCGCGATGACGGCACCGGCCGTGATGCCCACGGAGATGACGACGCACAGTCCGATCAGCCAGGACAGCACGGTGAAGACCTCGCCCAGCGACCCGTAGCGCTCCAGGCTGTGGTTCAGCGCGTTCGGTACGTACACCTTGGCGATCACCGACAGCACGGTCAGGGCCGCCCCGGTCACGATCGCGCCGGGCAGCAGAGGCGGCCAGGGCACGCGCCCGGCGGGCAGCAGGTGCGCGGTCGCCGGGCTCGTGGCGCGAGCGCCGTTGGGCCGTACGGGGGGATGGCGGACGGTGCCGGCAGGTGGTGGCGTTCCGGGCGGAACCATGGATTTGTGGACGTGGGCGGGGGAGGTGACGATGAAGGCATGCGCGATGCCGCGGTGGTGAGCCGCGCGAGACCACGCGGGAGCGGCGATGGTCCTTGACCTGGTCATCATCGGCATGGTGATCGCCCTGGACCCGCTGCCGGTCACCGGATTCGTGCTGGTGCTGTCGGCACGCAAGGGAATCTGGATGGGCCTCGTCTTCATCCTGACCTGGCTGGCCACTTTCGTCGGCATCATCGCCGCGGTGCTGCTCATGACCGGCGGCGAGCCACCGGCCCCGAAATCCGCGCCGTCCACGGCCGTCCTGGCCGCCAAACTGGCCATCGGCGTCGGAATGATCGCCTACGCGGAGCGCACCCGCCGCAACATCGGCAAGCGACCCAAGTCCTCCGGCTTCATGTCGCGGATCGAGCGGATCTCCCCCTGGTCGGCGGCCGGGCTGGCGCTGCTGCTCCAGCCGTGGGGGATGGTCGCGGCCGGAGCCGCCACCGTCGTGGACGCCGACCTCTCGCATGCCGCCTCGTACGCGGCACTGATGGCCTACGTCCTGCTGGCCAGTTCCAGCCTGCTGACGATGGAGCTCTACGCGACGTTCGCCCCGCGATCGGCCCACGTGCGGCTCGCGCAGCTGCGTACCTGGTTGGAGGGGCACCAGGAACAGGCGTTGGTGTCGCTCGTGCTGTTCCTGGGGCTGTGGCTGGTGGGCAAGAGCATCTACCAACTGACCGCGTGAACCGCCCGAACGGCCCGGACGGCTGCATTCGTCAGGGGTCGGCCGGAGGCTCGTCAGGGGCCAGGGGGAGCCGTCGCACCGAAGTGCGGCGGCTTCTGTCCGGTGCTGCAATGGCATGGACGAGGGGCAGGGGGACCACCATGACCATGCAGGGGTGAAGCCGTGAGCGAAGATGAATTCGTCGAGATGGGACCGATCGACTATGTGGTCCTGGAGTTTCCCGGTAACCGAATGACCGGTGAGGGAGTTCCGATCCTGGTCGATCTGGTGGACCGCGGCGTCATTCGCATCCTCGACCTTTTGTTCGTGAGAAAGGACAAGGACGGATCTGTGGTCGGCATGGAGATCGCCGACTTCGACGGAGACGGAGCGCTCGACCTCGCCGTCTTCGAGGGCGTGTCCTCAGGCCTGCTGGGCGAGGACGACATCGAGGAGGCGGGGAAGGCCCTGGAACCCGGCAACTCCGCCGGAATCCTGGTCTACGAGAACGTGTGGGCGGCTCCCTTCGCCACCGCCCTGCGACGCAGCGGTGCCCAGATGGTCGCCTCCGGGCGCATCCCGATGCCGGCGGTGCTCGCCGCGCTCGAAGACACGGACGCCGGATAGACGACACGGACGGACGACACGGATGCCGGACCGCTCCGCCGACGGTGGAGCGGTCCGGTCGCGGACATGGCCGCGCCCCTGGACCCGCCGATCGGCGGAGGAGCCGGGGGCGCGGCCACGTCCGTCGCGCCCGCGGCCCGGTGAGGCCTTCGAGCTCCCGAACTCCGGCAGACCGCAACCCCGGCCCACCGGCAGACCGCAACCAAGACCGCAACCCCCGGCCCACCGGCAGACCGCAACTCCGGCGCACCGGCAGACCGATCCCAGCCCGCCGCGGCACAGCAAGCCCAGGCCCGCCCGGCACGTCTGCGCCGAACCGACAGCGGCCCCGCACCTAGGTGCGGGGCCGCTGCTGGTCGGAGGGCGACTGGAGGGCGCGGTCGGCTACTGGGTACGGGCGTCCCGGCCGGGCCCGACGCACAGTGCCCAGATGACGAAGGCGGAGATGGCGATCAGAACGCTGGACCACACGGGCGAGTACGGCAGCCACATGAAGTTGGCGACCATGGCCAGGCCCGCCAGGGTGATGCCGACGATGCGGGCCCACAGCATGCCGCGGAACACGGCGATGCCGGCGAGGACGACCAGGACGCCGAGGGTGAGGTGGATCCAGCCCCAGCTCGTGAGGTTGAAGCTGTAGACGTAGTTGCTGGTCGTGACGAAGACGTCGTCCTTGGCGATGGCGGCGATGCCCTGGAATATCGCCATCGCGCCGCCGAAGATCATCATGACCGCGGCGAAGGCGGTCCATCCGGACACCCACGCTCCCGAACTGCCGGTGGTTCCCTGCCGGTGCGTACTCGTCGTAGCCATTGCGAGCTCCTCCTGCGTAGACCTCGCCACAGACCGGTGACGGCCGGTGGCCACATTTCAGCTTGCCACGGGAATGACGGTCCGGCAGATCGTCGGAAATCGCGCCGGGCGGGGCCGAGGCCGATGTGCGGAGGAATCCGTACGGTGCTCCAATGGACCTGTCATCTGCGCCGGGGAATTCGGCGCGCACAAGGGATCGGATCCCTTTCGGGTCATTCCCTGTGCTCTCGTGCATGAAAGGAAAACACCGTGCCCGGTCTCCTTCGCGGGGTCGCCCGCACCGCCGTGGTGGCCGGTACGGCCACCGCCGTCTCGAACCGTGTGTCACGTCGCCAGCAGGGGCGATGGGCCCAGCAGGAAGCCCCGCAGCAGGAGCCCCCGCCCGCCGCCGCGCCCGCCCCGCCGGCCGACGACATGACCAGCAAGATGGATCAGCTGAAGCAACTGGGGGACCTCAAGGCCCAGGGCGTGCTCACCGAAGCCGAGTTCGAGGAGCAGAAGCGCAGGATCCTCGGCTGACTCGCGCGCACGATCCTCGATAAACGGCTCACCCGCGCACGATCCTCGATGAGCGGCTGACCCGTGCACGATCCTCGACGAGAAGCGAGAACACCGGCCCGGCGGCCGAGGGATCAGCCCTCGGCCGCCGAGGCGTGACAAGACCCCGGTGCCGCGGGTGAGGCCGCCCCGGGTGCTGGGCTCGTTCCGTGCCCGGGTCAGCCCACGCGGTGGCCGTTCCCCCTGTGCCCGGGTCAGCCAACCCGGTGGCCGTTCTCCAGTTCCGCCGTCCCCGAGCCCTCCGCCAGGACGTCGAGTGCGGCGAGGACACGACGACCCGAGGAGCCCGTCAGATGCGCGGCCAGTTCCTCGCGCCGCACCAGCCGCCAGGACAGCAGCTCCTCCTCCTGCAACCGGATCGCCTTCAGGTCGGACTCGCCGAGAACTCCGCCGTCGTACAGATACGCCACCAGCGGCGGGCGCCCCGGCCCCTGGACCCAGTCGACGGCCAGCAGCCGTCCGGGCTCCACGTCGAGGCCGATCTCCTCGGCCGTCTCACGGCGCGCGCCCTGCCGTGGGCTCTCGCCGTCGTCCGACTCCACCGTTCCGCCCGGAAGGGTCCAGCCCTCGCGGTAGTTCGGCTCGACGAGCAGCACCCGCCCCTCGTCGTCGCGGAAGAGAACGGCGGCCCCGGCGAGGACGCGGGGCAGGCCGGCGATGTATGCGGCGAAGTCCGAAGTGGTCACGCAGGCAGGGTAACCAGCGCGACCGTACGCGACGCGAGCTCGCTGATCCGTACCCCGTCGAAGCCGAACACCGCGCTGCGGACGGTGTCCTCCAGCGGGTCCTTCCACTGCGGGGGGATCGCCGCCGCCCCGCACAGGACGCCCGCGACGGAGCCCGCGGTCGCGCCGTTCGAGTCGGTGTCCAGGCCACCGCGGACGGTCAGCGTGATGGTGCGGGTGAAGTCGCCGTCGCCGTACAGGAGCCCGGCGGTCAGCACCGCCGCGTTCGGGACCGTGTGGATCCAGCCCATCCCGGCGGTCTCCTCGGACACCGTGGTGAGCGTGTCCTCCCAGGTCATCCGGGTCTCGTGGAGCGCGAGCACCCGGCGTACGGTGCGCGCCAGACGGCTGCTCGCCGGGATCACGGTGAGCGCCGTGTCCAGCGCGTCCCGGACGGACGGGGCGGTGAAGGCCGCGGCGATCAGCGCCGCCGCCCACATCGCGCCGTACACGCCGTTGCCGGTGTGCGAGAGGACGGCGTCCCGGCGGGCCAGGGAGGCCGCGCGGTGCGGCAGCCCCGGGGAGGTCCAGCCGTAGACGTCCGCGCGGATCAGCGCGCCGATCCACTCCTGGTACGGGTTCTCGTACGTCGCCGTCACCGGGGGTTTCAGACCCTGGGCGAGGTTGCGGTACGCGGCCCGCTCCGCCGTGAACGTCTGGAGATACGGCAGGCGCAGCAGCCACAGGTCACCCACCTGTTCCGTGCTGAACGAGAAGCCGTGTGTCTCCAGGAGGTCGAGTCCGAGGATCGCGTAGTCCACGTCGTCGTCACGGCAGCTGCCGTGGATGCGGCCCCGCACACAGCTGCGCCACTCGGGCCGCAGCTCGAACTCGTCGCCCGCGCCGTCCTCTGCGGGCCCGGGGAGATAGTCGGTCAGGGGCAGGGCCGCGGCCTGCCGCAGATAGCGGTCGATCCGGTCCCGCGTCCAGTGGTCGCCCTGCTCGACCGGTTTGCCGAGCATGTTGCCCGCGATCCGGCCCAGCCAGCCCCCGAGGACGCGGTCGGCGATGTCGGTGCCCACAGGGGTCATGGTTACGGTCTACCCGCTTCCGGGCGGGCTTGCCCGCCGCGGCGCAGAACCGGGCTCTCAGCGGCGCCGATGCCGGTGATGCCGCCGATGTACGGCGCCCGGCGCGACGGCGGCGGCCGGTCCCGCGGGCTGAGCGCGGGCGGTCCCACGGGCTGAGCGGGGGCATGACGGCGGGGGCTTCCTCCGGTTAAGGTCGCTGCGGCGCGACTGCCTTGACGTGTGCAAGGCCGGAAAGCAAGGGGATTGCAAGGTGGCGGACGCTGCAGTGAATCGGACCCCGCGTGTGCTCATCGCCGCGGACAAGTTCAAGGGATCGCTGACGGCCGTACAGGTCGCGGAGCGGGTGACGGCCGGACTGCGCCGGGTCGCGCCGTGGGTCGAGATCGAGTCGCTTCCCGTGGCCGACGGCGGCGACGGCACCGTCGACGCGGCGGTCGCGGCCGGATTCGAGCGCCACGAGGTGCGCGTCGCCGGACCGCTGGGCGACGAGGTGACCGCCGCGTTCGCGCTGCGCGGGGACACCGCGGTCGTGGAGATGGCCGAGGCGAGCGGGTTGCAGCGGCTGCCCAAGGGTGTCTTCGCACCACTCTCGTCCTCGACGTACGGCTCCGGGGAACTGCTGCGCGCCGCGCTGGACGCCGGTGCGCGCACCATCGTCTTCGGCGTGGGCGGCAGCGCGACGACGGACGGCGGCGCGGGCATGCTGTCCGCGCTCGGCGCGCGCTTCCTCGACGCGGACGGTGAGCCGGTGGCTCCCGGCGGCGCCGCGTTGAGTGATGTGGAGAGGGCCGATCTGTCCGGCCTGGACGAACGGCTCTCCGCGGTCGATCTCGTCCTGGCCAGCGACGTGGACAACCCGCTGACGGGCCCCAAGGGCGCGCCCGCCGTGTACGGCCCGCAGAAAGGGGCGGGGCCCGACGACGTGGCGACCCTGGACACCGCCCTCGCCCACTTCGCCACCGTCCTGGAGAAGGCGATCGGGCCGAAGGCCGCCGGGTACGCCGCCGCGCCGGGCGCGGGCGCCGCGGGAGGGGTCGGTTATGGGGCTCTGGTCCTTGGCGCCCGCTTCCGGCCCGGCATCGAGGTGATGCTCGATGTGCTCGGCTTCGCGCCCGCGCTGGAGCGCGCCACCCTGGTGATCACCGGCGAGGGGTCGCTCGACGAACAGACCCTGCACGGCAAGGCGCCCGCGGGGGTCGCCGCGGCCGCCCGCGCCGGGGGCAAGGAGGTCGTCGCGGTCTGCGGCCGCCTCGCGCTCCGGCCGGAGGCGCTCGGCAGGGCGGGCATCCGGCGGGCGTACCCCCTGACCGAGGTCGAGCCCGACATCGCGAAGTGCATCGCCGACGCGGGGCCGATCCTGGAGCGGGTGGCGGAGAACATCGGGCGGGACTTCCTGGGCTGAGGCCCAACGAGTCCAACGCTTCCCTCACCGGCGCGTCCCCCTCACCGGCGCGTCCCCCTCATCGTCCCGTCCCCGTGACCGCCCCGGCGCCTGCCAACCGGTAGGCGTCCAGGGCCAGGGTCATCTCGATCAGGTCGCGGGGGCGGGCCAGTGAGCGTGATGTCAGCTGCTCCAGCCGGCGTAGGCGGTTGAAGACGGTGTTCCGGTGGCAGTACAGGCGTCCGGCCGCCCGTCCCGCGGAGCCCTCGCAGGCCAGCCACATGTCGAGCGTCTCGATCAGCACGGCCCGGTCGCCCGGTTCGAGCTCCAGCAGCGCGCCGAACACGTCCGCCACCAGCCGGCCCGCCAGCTCCGGCTGGCTCACGACGAGCGCCGTCGGCATCCGCTGGTCGAGGCGTACGACACCGGTCGCGTCCGGCGGACAGGTACGCAGCGCCAGCTCGGCCCACCGCCGGGCCCGCCCCAGCTCGCCGAGACCCGACACCACCGGACTGATACCGCCGGGACCCGAGCGCCGTCCGTCCAGCAGTCGGGCCACCTCGTCCAGGCCCTGCCCGGCGTCCAGCGCCACCACCCCGATCTCGCAGTCGGCCCGCATCCGCCAGATGAACCGCAGCCCCGCCCCGAGCATCGGCCGGACGCAGCCGTCCCGGCCGTCGTGGCGCTCCGTCCGCAGCACCACGACGGCGTACGGTCCGTGCTCGGGCAGATCGAGCCCGGCCGCCGCCCGCGCCGCGAGCCCCGGTGCCTCCTGGCCCTCCAGCAGAGCGTCGAGCAGGGCCTGCAACTGCTCGTCGGTGCGCCGCCGCAGCTCCCGTTCCGTGGCGAGATAGGACTCCGACGCGGTCGCGGCCTGCGCGTCCACCGCCGACCACACCATCGTGGCGCACCGCATGAGCACCGTGAGCCGCTCGGGCTCCCGGCTCGCCGCGCCCTCCATCAGCGCGTCCCACACCAGATAGCCCGCGGCACGGTAGGCGTGCACCAGGAGTTCGAGCGGTAACCCCTGCTGCGCCCGCCGCCGGCCCGCCGCCTCGGCGTGCTCCAGATCGCGGCGCGGTGAGTCCCGGGGCGCGGACATCGCCTGGATGCCGATGCGCATCGCGGTCTCCGCCTCCCGCCACTGCTGGTCGTACGGCAGCACCTGTCCGTAGACGGGGGAGTACTCGGTGAGCTGCCTGACGTGCTCGTCGACGAGCTCGGGCAGCCGTTCCAGCAGAGCCACACACGACTCCGCGAGCAGCTTCCAGTCATGACCGGTCCGCGGTCTGCGCCCTCCCATGGCCGGAGGATGCCACCCGGACACGGGGTCGCACAGGCCCCTGACACGCGGTGTTGTGCGCGTGCACAACGGGTGGGTGCCACCGCTGGGCTCCCGCCGCGTTTCGGCCGTACCCCGTGGACGGGGGTGTCCGCCGGTGCTGAGGTGAGCGCCACACCGAGCAAGGACAAGGGAGGTGCCATGGACGGTTCCGCTCTGCTCGTGCGGGAACTGTCGGTCGGATACGGCCCCGTACGCGCACTGCGTCACGTGTCGTTGGAGGTGCCCGAGGGAACCGTGGTGACGGTTCTCGGCGGCAACGGCGCGGGCAAGTCGACGCTGCTGCGGGCGGTGTGCCGGACCCTCTCCTTCCACGGGGGAGCGGTCACCGGCGGCACGGTCACGTTGGGCGGACGCCCCCTGGACCGGCTGTCGCCGGACCGGGTGGTGGCCGCCGGGGTGTCCCAAGTCCCCGAAGGGCGAAGGGTGTTCAGCCGGATGACGGTCGCGGACAATCTGCGCGCCGGAGCACTCGGCTCCACCGGCGGCCGTGCGGACCGGGCCCGCGCCCTGCGGCGGGTGCACGACCTGTTCCCCGTCCTCGCCGAGCGCGCCCAGCAGCGGGCGGGACTGCTGTCCGGCGGGGAGCAGCAGATGCTCGCGGTCGGCCGGGCGCTCATGGGCGCACCCAAGGTGCTGCTGCTCGACGAGCCCTCGCTCGGGCTCGCCCCGCTGATGGCCGCGCGGATCGCCGACACCGTGCGGGAGATCAACGAACAGGGCACCTCCGTCCTGCTCGTCGAACAGAACGCGGCGCTCGCCCTGCGACTCGCCTCCCGCGCCTATGTCCTGGAGGTCGGTGAAGTGACCCTGTCCGGACCCGCGGACGAGCTCGCCGCCTCCGACGAGGTGCGCCGTCGCTATCTCGGCGTGGTCGACGAGGACGCCGCGGCCGACGGTGCCACCGCGCGCGACGGCCTCCCGTCCCTGTCCCGCTGGAAGGGGTGACCACCGTGAACGAACACGACAGCACGGCGACACCTGTAGCCGCCGAAACGGCCGGGGCCACCGGGACGACAGTGCCCTCCGATATTCCGTCACTCGACGTCCGGGACGTGACGGTCCGGTTCGCGGGGCTGACGGCGCTCGACGCGGTGAGCTTCACCGTGCGACCGGGCACCGTGCACGCCCTCATCGGTCCGAACGGTGCCGGCAAGTCCACCTGCTTCAACGTGCTGTCCGGTGTCTGCCGGCCGACCGCCGGCAGCGTCCGTCTCGGGGAGCACGAGCTCACCGGGCTGCCGCCCCACCGGATCGCCGGGCTGGGCGTGGCCCGCATCTTCCAGAACCTCGCCCTGCCACCGCACGCCACCGTCGAGGACTGCCTGCTGCTCGGCCGTCACCGGCTGACCCGCGCCGGATTCCTCGCCGCGGGGCTGCGACTGCCCTCGGCGGCGCGCGAGGACCGGCGGCACCGCGAACGCGTCCGCGAGATCGCCGCGTTCGTGGGCCTGGAGGGGCAGCTCGACCGGCCCGCCGGTTCGCTTCCCTACGGGCAGCAGAAACTCGCCGAGCTCGCCCGGGCCCTGTGCATGGAGCCCCGGGTCCTGCTCCTGGACGAACCCGTCGCCGGCATGACCGCCGACGAACGGCGCCGGACCGCCGCGGTCGTCGCGGGGGTCCGCGACAGCCTCGGCATCTCGATCGTGCTGGTGGAACACGACATGGGGGTGGTCATGCGGCTCGCGGACGCCGTGACCGTACTGGACTTCGGGCGCCGTATCGCCGACGGCGCCCCCGCAGACGTACAGAACGATCCGGCGGTGGTGCGTGCCTACCTCGGCGAGCGCGCCGAGCCAGAGGAGACCGCGTCATGAGCACCTTCGTCGAACTCCTGCTCAACGGCCTGTCCATGGGCTCCGTCTACGCCCTCATCGCGCTGGGCTTCGTGGTCATCTTCCGGGCCACCGAGGTCGTCAACTTCGCGCACGCCTCCCTGCTGCTCGCGGGCGGCTACGTCACCGCGACCCTCCACGACGACATCGGCTTCTGGCCCGCCCTGCTCGCCGGTGTCGCGGGCGCCGCGCTGGTGGGAGCGGCTGTGGAGTTCCTGGTGATGCGCCGCTACCGGGGTACCGACCAGAGCGTCCTCGCCATCGTCACCATCGGCGTCGACATCCTGCTCACCACCGAGCTGACCCGCCGGATCGGCACGGACGTCCTGGCGCTGGGCGACCCCTGGGGCAACGCCGTCCTCACCGTGGGACCGGTCTCCATCGCCCACACCCGGATCGCCGCGTTCGTCGCGGCGGCCCTGCTCATCACGGCCTTTCTGCTGGCCTTCCGCTACACGTCCTGGGGCGTGGCCATGCGCGCCGCCGCGGAAAGCCCGGAGACCGCTGCCCTGATGGGCGTCCGGCTCGGCCGGGTGTCGCTGGGGGCCTGGGCGGTGGCGGGCGGCCTCGCGGCCGTCGCCGCGCTGTTCCTGACCGTCTTCCCCACCCCCGGACTGGAACGCGCCACCTCGCTGGCCGCGCTCAAGGCGTTCCCCGCGGCGATCCTCGGCGGCCTCGACTCGACGACCGGCGCGCTGGTCGGCGGTCTCCTCGTCGGGGTCACCGAATCCCTGGCCACCGGCTACCAGAGCGACCTCACCTTCCTCGGACGCGGCCTCGGCGATCTCGCGCCCTACGTGGTCATGGTCGCGATCCTGCTCATCCGGCCCGCCGGGCTGTTCGGCACGAAGGAGCTCGCCCGTGTCTGAGGTCCTCACCCGCGACGAGGCGAGCAGCACACCCCGTACCGCTCGCGACCGGTCCCTCCGGCTGCCCGGCCTCCGGACCGCCCTCTGGGCCGCCGGCGCCGTCCTGCTGCTCGCGCTGCCCTTCTACCTCGACCGCTTCTGGCTCCAGGCCGGTCTGTTCGCGATGGCCGCGGCGATCGGCGCCATCGGCCTCAACCTCCTCACCGGCGCGACCGGGCAGCTCTCCATGGGGCACGCCTTCTTCCTCGCGGTCGGTGCGTACGGCTACTGCGTGTTCGCCGCCGACGGCGGCGACGGGCTGACCGGTCTGGGCCTGCCGACCTGGCTCGCGGCCGTGCTCGCCGTGGCCGTGTCCGGGATCGCCGGTGGCCTGTTCAGCCCGATCGCGGGGCGACTGCGCGGTGCCTACCTCGGCATCGCCACGCTCGCCCTGATCTTCATCGGGCAGCACGTCCTGTTCAACGCCCGGGACCTGACGGGCGGCTTCAACGGCCGCGACGTACCGCCGCTCAGCCTCTTCGGCCTCACCTTCGACGACCGTGAGCTCGTGGTCGCCGCCGTGCCGTTCGGTTCGGCCGAGAAGCTCTGGTACGCGGGTCTGGTGCTGCTCCTCGGCTGCGGGCTCTTCGCCCGCGGGGTGCTGCGCGGCCGTCCCGGGCGGGCCATGAACGCGATCCGCGACCACCGGATCGCGGCCGGGGTGATCGGCGTGCCCGTCGCCCGCTACCGCGCCGCCGTCTTCGTCCTGTCCTCGATGTACGCGGGTCTCGCCGGGGTGCTGCTCGCCCTGGTCTTCCAGCGCACGGTGCCCGACTACTTCGGGATCACGCTCTCGCTCGACTACCTCGCCATGATCGTCATCGGCGGGCTCGGCTCGGTCGCCGGGGCGGTGGTGGGGGCTGTCTTCGTCTCGCTGCTGCCGCAGCTGCTGACCCGCTACAGCGACGCGCTGCCGCTGGTCTCCGACCCGGGTACGGGCGGGATCGCGCCCGGCGAGGCGGCCCGGTACCTGTACGGTGCCGCCGTCGTGGCGGTGGTGCTCTTTCTTCCGGGCGGCCTGGTCAGGGTGGCCGCCCGGCTCCGCGTCAAGCCCCGTCCCGGGGCCACTCCAGGGGAGGAACGATGAGAACGACACACACGGCGAGGCTGGCGGCCGGGGCGCTGGCCGCCCTGCTCGTGCTGGCCGGCTGCAGCTCCAAGGCCAAGGACGACGGCGGTGACAAGCAGGCGGCCGACGGGGTCAAGACCGGTGAAGGGATCTCCGGCAAGACGATCGGGCTCGGCGTGCTCACCGACATGACGGGTGTCTACGCGACGCTCGGCAAGAGCGTCACCCAGGCCCAGCAGCTCTATGTGAAGCAGACCAACGCCGCCGGCGGCGTCTGCGGCTACAAGCTCGCGCTGACGGTTCGCGACCACGGCTACGACCCGCAGAAGGCCGTCTCCGGCTACACGGAGCTCGCACCGAAGGTGCTGGGCTTCACCCAGTTCATCGGCTCGCCCTTCGTCGCCGCTGTCAAGCAGCGCATCGACGGCCAGGACAAGGGTCTGGTCCTTCCGCAGGCCTGGTCGGCCAGCCTGCTGGGCAGCCCCTACATGCGGGTCATCGGCGCCACGTACGACATCGAGACCATCAACGCGATCGACTTCCTGATGAAGGAGAAGGGCCTCAAGAAGGGCGACAGCATCGGCCATGTGTACTTCGAGGGGGACTACGGCGAGAACGCCCTGAAGGGCTCGCGGTACATCGCGAAGCAGGAGGGGCTCAAGGTCGTCGAGCAGAAGATCAAGCCGACGGACAACGACATGACCGGCCAGGTCGTCGCGCTGAAGAAGGCTGGGGTGAAGGCCATCGTGATCAGCGCGGGGCCGCGGCAGGCGGCCTCGCTGGTCGGGGTCGCGGCGGCCGGCAAGTTCAATGTGCCGATCATCGGCAACAACTCGGCGTTCGCCCCGCAGCTCCTCGCCACCGCGGCGGCCCCGGCCCTGGAGGCGAACTACTACGTGGCCAATCCCTCGCTGCCGATCGGGGGCGACACCCCGGGCGCGAAGAAGCTGGTCGCGGACTACAAGGCCGCCTATCCGAAGGATTCCCTGGACAACGGCGTGGTGGCGGGCTGGACGGCCGCGTCGGCGTTCGGCGAGGCGCTGAAGAAGGCCTGCGCGGCCAAGGACCTCACCCGTGAGGGTGTCGACAAGGCCCTGCTGACCATCGACGCGTTCGACCCCGGCTTCGGCGTCACCCAGGACTTCACCGACCCGAACGCGGCGTCCTCGAAGCAGAGCGTCATTCTGCAGCCCGACAAGAACGCGGTGGGCGGGATGAAGGTCGTCCGTCAGGCCGGGGCCTCGTCGGTCGCCGAGGGGTACACGCCCGGCGCCTGACACCCCCGCTCCTGCGGGCGCTCACGCGGAAGGGCCCCGAACCGTGTGGTTCGGGGCCCTTCGTGACGTACGGGGTGTTACGGGAGCTGCGCGGCTCGTGCCTCACGGCGGTTGCCCCGGAAGTTGTTCACCCGGCGGGCCGTGGCGAACAGCGGGATCACCGCGCCCATGACCAGCTGCAGCGCACAGCCGGTCTGGAGGAGCAGCTGGCCGCCGGGGGCGTCGAACGCCCACGCAGCCAGGAGCCCCATCGAGAGCACGATCCAGGAGAGCATCGCGACCGCGAGGCGACCGCGCGGCTTGGGGTACTCGACCCGGCTCACCATCAGCCAGGCGGTGCCCATGATCGCCATGAGCGTGGCGACGAAGGGCAGCTCGAGCAGCACGATGGAGACCACCGTCAGCGCGCCGAAGGGGCTCGGCATGCCCTGGAACGTGCCGTCCTTCACCGTGACGCAGGAGAATCTCGCGAGCCTCAGCACCACGGCCAGGAGCACCACGATCGCTCCGAGCGCGGCCACCTTCTGGTACGCGTCGTCCGCGACCATGCCGTACACCAGGACGAAGTACGCCGGTGCCAGGCCGAAGCTGATCAGGTCGGACAGGTTGTCCAGCTCGGCGCCCATGGGGGAGGAGCGCAGCTTGCGGGCCACCAGGCCGTCGAACAGGTCGAAGACCGCGGCACAGAGCATCAGGATCACGGCCGTCGCGGCGGAGTGCCGGGCCATGCCCGACTCGTCGCTCCCTGTGAGGTGCGGGATCAGGATGCCGGTGGTGGTGAAGTACACCGCCATGAAGCCACAGGTGGCGTTGCCGAGGGTGAGCGTGTCCGCTATCGAGAGGCGGAGCGAGAGGGGCATCTCCTCCTCGTCGTCCACCTCATCGGCCTCCGGCACCCAGCCGGCCTGTGTCTCGGGATCAATCACGGTCAATGCGAGTCACCCCAGCCACGGTCTTCTGACCGACCTCCACGTCGACCTCGACACCCTCGGGAAGGTAGATGTCCACACGCGAGCCGAAGCGGATCAGGCCGATCCGGTCACCCTGCTCGACCTTCGTGCCTTGAGGGATGTAGGGCACGATGCGACGGGCGACCGCGCCGGCGATCTGGATCATCTCGATGTCACCGAGCTCGGTGTCGAAGTGCCAGACGACGCGTTCGTTGTTCTCGCTCTCCTTGTTGAACGCCGGAACGAACCCACCGGGGATGTGCTCGACCGACGTCACCGTGCCGGAGAGAGGCGCGCGGTTGACGTGGACGTTGAGGGGGCTCATGAAGATCGCGACGCGGGTGCGTCCGTCCTTCCACGGCATGATGCTCTGCACCACACCGTCGGCGGGCGAGATGACGCGGCCCTGGGCGATCTCACGCTCGGGATCGCGGAAGAACCACAGCATCCCGGCCGCGAGTGCGGTGGCGGGTACGGCCACGGCCTTGGCCGCGCCGGAGCGACGCGAACGGGCCAGGCTGAGTGCTGCGGTGGCAACGGTCGGGAGAAGCCACGGCGATGCTCCGCGCGCGAGGCGTACGCCGACCAGGCTGTCGCGAGGTGCAGAGGTTTGGCTGTGGGGCATGGATGACCTTCGTAGCGGATGATGCCGCGCTCGAACGGGGGACGGCGGCTTTCACGCGATCGTACCGGTCGCAGACCGCAACTGGGCAAGCCAGGAAGCGGAGTCGACGGCCGAAGAGTGTTGACGGGGTGTGATCTTCTTCGCGAAGAAAACACCCCGAAACCGGACGATTAGCCCTGGAGTCGATACTCTTCGAGCAGTCGGCGCCCGATGATCATTTTCTGGATTTCGGCGGTACCTTCACCGATCAGCAGCATCGGAGCCTCACGGTAGAGGCGCTCGATCTCGTACTCCTTGGAGAAGCCGTAGCCGCCGTGGATCCGGAAAGCATCCTCCACGACCTCTTTGCAGTACTCGGAGGCGAGGTACTTCGCCATCCCTGCTTCGAGGTCGTTTCGTTCACCGGAGTCCTTTTTGCGAGCCGCGTTCACCATCATTGCATGGGCGGCCTCGACCTTGGTAGCCATCTCGGCCAGCTTGAACTGGATCGCCTGGTGCTGGGCGATCGCCTTGCCGAAAGTGTGACGTTGCTGGGCATAAGAGACGCCGAGCTCAAATGCACGCTGAGCGACACCGCAGCCACGAGCCGCGACATTGACGCGGCCGACCTCGACGCCGTCCATCATTTGGTAAAACCCTCGGCCCGTGGTGCCGCCGAGTACCCGATCGGCCGGAATGCGCAGTCCGTCCATGATGAGTTCGGTGGTGTCGACCCCCTTGTAACCCATCTTGTCGATCTTCCCGGGAATGGTGAGGCCCGGGCGGACCTCTCCGAAGCCGGGCTCCTTCTCCACCAGGAAGGTCGTCATCGACTTGTGGGGCGCCGTGCCCTCGGGGTGTCCTTCGTCACTTCTGACGAGAACGGCCACCAGATTCGACGTGCCACCGTTCGTCAGCCACATCTTCTGGCCGTTCAGGACGTACTCGTCGCCGTCCTTGACCGCCTTCGACGTGATCGCCGACACATCCGAGCCGAGCGCCGGCTCCGACATCGAGAAGGCGCCACGCGTCTCACCGAGCGCCATGCGGGGCAGGAAGTGGTCCTTCTGCTCCTGCGTGCCGTGCTGCTTGAGCATGTACGCCACGATGAAGTGGGTGTTGATGATGCCGGAGACCGACATCCAGCCGCGGGCGATCTCCTCGACGCACAGCGCGTACGTCAGGAGGGACTCGCCCAGGCCGCCGTACTCCTCGGGGATCATCAGCCCGAAGAGGCCCAGCTCCTTGAGGCCGTCGACGATCGCTTGCGGGTACTCGTCGCGGTGCTCCAGCTCGTTCGCGACCGGGATGATCTCCTTGTCCACGAAATCGCGGACGGTGGAGAGGATCTCCTGCTGGACGTCGGTCAGACCGGCGGTCTGGGCGAGTCGCGCCATGACTACTTCTCCGTCTTCTTTTCCGCGGGTGCGGTGAGTTCGGGCCGGCCGGGCTGCTCGCCGCCGCGCTCCTTGATGTACGTCTCGGTGGGGACCATGACCTTGCGGCGGAACACGCAGACCAGCGTGCCGTCCTGCTTGTAGCCCTTGGTCTCGACGTAGACGATCCCGCGGTCCGACTTGGACCGGGAGGGCGTCTTGTCGAGGACCGTGGTCTCGCCGTAGATCGTGTCGCCGTGGAAGGTCGGCGCCACGTGCTTCAGCGACTCGACCTCCAGGTTGGCGATCGCCTTGCCCGAGACGTCCGGCACGGACATGCCGAGGAGCAGCGAGTAGATGTAGTTCCCGACGACGACGTTCTTGCCGAAATCGGTCGTCTTCTCCGCGTAGTTGCTGTCCATGTGGAGCGGGTGGTGGTTCATGGTCAGCAGACAGAAGAGGTGGTCGTCGTACTCCGTGACCGTCTTTCCGGGCCAGTGCTTGTAGACCGCCCCGACCTCGAACTCTTCGTAGGTGCGTCCGAACTGCATGGTGCTCAGGCCTCCGGGGCTTCGAACGTGGTCGTGCGCTGCATGCCGGCGGCCCGGCCCTTGCCCGAGATGACGAGCGCCATCTTGCGGCTGGCCTCGTCGATCATCTCGTCGCCGAGCATCGCGGAGCCCTTCTTGCCGCCCGCCTCGGACGTGTAGAAGTCGTACGCGTCCAGGATCAGCTCGGCGTGGTCGAAGTCCTCCTGCGAGGGGGAGAAGATCTCGTTCGAGGCCTCCACCTGACCCGGGTGCAGCACCCACTTGCCGTCGAAGCCGAGGGCGGCGGCGCGCTGGGCGACCGCGCGGTAGCCGTCGATGTTGCGGATCTGGAGGTAGGGACCGTCGATCGCCTGGAGGTTGTTGGCGCGCGCGGCCATCAGGATCTTCATCAGGATGTAGTGGTAGGCGTCCGCCGGGTAGCCGGGCGGCTGCTCACCCACGACCAGCGACTTCATGTTGATCGACGCCATGAAGTCGGCCGGACCGAAGATGATCGTCTCCACGCGCTGCGAGGCGGTGGCGATCTCGTTGACGTTGTTCAGACCCTGGGCGTTCTCGATCTGCGCCTCGATGCCGATCTTGCCGACCTCGAAGCCCATCGTCTTCTCGATCTGCGTCAGCAGCAGGTCCAGCGCCACGACCTGCTGGGCGGTCTGGACCTTCGGCAGCATGATGCAGTCGAGGTTCTGGCCCGCGCCCTCGACGACCGTGACGACATCGCGGTACGTCCATTCGGTCGTCCAGTCGTTGACGCGCACGACCCGCGTCTTGCCGGTCCAGTCGCCCTCGTTGAGGAACTTGACGATGGTGTGCCGGGCGTCGGGCTTGGCCAGCGGCGCGCACGCGTCCTCCAGGTCGAGGAAGACCTGGTCCGCGGGGAGCCCCTGGGCCTTCTCGAGGAAGCGGGGGTTGCTGCCCGGCACCGCGAGGCAGGAGCGTCGCGGACGCAGACGGTTGACGGGCGTGGTCATGCGGGGACCTCCAGGGGGTCGAGCTTGTTCGCTTTCCGGATCTCGTCGACGATACGGCCGATGATTCCGGTGATGTCGAAGTCCTTCGGTGTGAAGACCGCGGCCACTCCCGCGGCCCGCAGCTGTTCGGCGTCGGCGTTCGGGATGATCCCGCCCGCGATCACCGGAATGTCGCCCGCGCCGGCCGTGCGCAGCTTCTCCAGGACGTCCGGCACCAGCTGGGCGTGCGAGCCGGACAGGATGGACAGGCCCACCGCGTGCACGTCCTCGGCCACGGCCGCGTCCACGATCTGCTCCGGCGTGAGCCGGATGCCCTGGTAGACCACCTCGAACCCGGCGTCACGGGCCCGCACGGCGATCTGCTCGGCGCCGTTGGAGTGACCGTCGAGGCCGGGCTTGCCCACGAGGAAGCGGAGCTTGCCGACGTTCATGTCCTTCGCGGTCAGCTCCACCTTGCGGCGCACCAGGGCGAGCCCGGTGCCCTCCTCGGCGGTGACCGCGACGGGCGCGGACGAGACGCCGGTCGGGGCGCGGAACTCGCCGAACACCTCGCGCAGGGCCCCGGCCCACTCGCCGGTCGTGACACCGGCGCGGGCGCACTCCAGGGTGGCCTCCATGAGGTTGGCGGTGCCCTTCGCGGCCTCCTTCAGCCGCTCCAGCGCCTTGCACGGGCGCGGGTGGTTGAAGGGCGGCTGGTAGCGCGTGTCACGCCAGTTCTGCAGCGCGGAGATCACCCGGGCCTCGACCGCGGGGTCGACCGTCTGGATCGCCGCGTCCAGGTCGGCCGTGAGCGGGTTCGGCTCGGTCGACTCGTAGATGTTGACGCCGACGATCTTCTCCTTGCCGGACTCGATACGGCCCCGGCGCTCGGCGTGCGAGGAGACGAGCTGCGACTTCAGATAGCCGGACTCGACGGCGGCCATCGCGCCGCCCATCTCCTCGATCCGGTCGATCTCGGCCAGCGACTCCTCGACGAGGGCCGCCACCTTGGCCTCGACGACGTGCGAGCCCTCGAAGATGTCCTCGTACTCCAGCAGGTCGCTCTCGTGCGCCAGCACCTGCTGGATGCGCAGCGACCACTGCTGGTCCCACGGGCGGGGCAGGCCCAACGCCTCGTTCCAGGCGGGCAGTTGCACGGCACGCGCGCGTGCGTCCTTGGAGAGGGTCACGGCCAGCATCTCGAGGACGATCCGCTGGACGTTGTTCTCCGGCTGCGCCTCGGTCAGACCGAGGGAGTTGACCTGGACGCCGTACCTGAAGCGCCGCTGCTTGGGGTTCTCGATGCCGTACCGCTCGCGCGTGATCTTGTCCCAGATCCGCCCGAACGCCCGCATCTTGCACATCTCCTCGATGAAGCGGACGCCCGCGTTCACGAAGAAGGAGATGCGGGCCACGACATCGCCCTTGCGGTCCTCGGCGATCTGCCCGGACGCGAACACCGCGTCCAGGACGGCGATCGCGGTGGACATCGCGTACGCGATCTCCTGGACCGGTGTGGCGCCCGCCTCCTGCAGGTGGTAGCTGCAGATGTTGATCGGGTTCCACTTGGGGATGTGGTTGACCGTGTACGTGATCATGTCCGTCGTGAGACGGAGGGAGGGCACCGGCGGGAAGACGTGCGTCCCCCGCGAGAGGTACTCCTTCACGATGTCGTTCTGAGTCGTCCCCTGGAGCTGGGTGATGTCGGCACCCTGCTCCTCGGCGACGACCTGATAGAGCGCCAGCATCCACATGGCGGTGGCGTTGATGGTCATCGAGGTGTTCATCTGCTCCAGGGGGATGTCCTGGAACAGCCGGCGCATGTCACCGAGGTGCGAGACCGGCACGCCGACCCGGCCGACCTCGCCGCGGGCGAGGATGTGGTCGGGGTCGTAGCCGGTCTGCGTCGGCAGGTCGAAGGCCACGGAGAGACCTGTCTGCCCCTTGGCGAGGTTGCGCCGGTACAACTCGTTGGACGCCTCGGCCGTGGAGTGGCCGGCGTACGTGCGCATGAGCCACGGCCGGTCCTTCTCCCGTCGCCCCTCTGCGGTCTGACGCTCTGTCATGGATGGACCTCAGATGTTCCGGAAGCGGTTGATGGCGTCGATGTGCTGGGCGCGCTTCTCCTCGTCGCGCACGCCCAGACCCTCCTGGGGCGCCAGCGCGAGCACGCCGACCTTGCCCTGGTGGAGGTTGCGGTGCACGTCGTAGGCGGCCTGCCCGGTCTCCTCCAGGGAGTAGACCTTGGAGAGCGTCGGGTGGATCTTGCCCTTGGCGACCAGGCGGTTGGCCTCCCAGGCCTCGCGGTAGTTCGCGAAGTGCGAGCCGATGATCCGCTTCAGGGACATCCACAGGTAGCGGTTGTCGTACTCGTGCATGTAGCCCGAGGTCGAGGCACAGGTGGTGATGGTGCCGCCCTTGCGGGTGACGTAGACCGAGGCGCCGAAGGTCTCGCGGCCGGGGTGCTCGAAGACGATGTCGATGTCCTCGCCGCCGGTGAACTCGCGGATGCGCTTGCCGAAGCGCTTCCACTCCTTGGGGTCCTGGGTGTGCTCGTCCTTCCAGAACTTGTAGTCCTCGGCGTTGCGGTCGATGATCGCCTCGGCGCCCATCGAGCGGCAGATGTCCGCCTTCTGCTCGCTGGAGACGACGCAGATCGGGTTGGCGCCGCCGGCGAGCGCGAACTGCGTGGCGTACGAGCCGAGTCCACCGCTCGCGCCCCAGATCAGGACGTTGTCGCCCTGCTTCATGCCGGCGCCGTTGCGGGAGACGAGCTGCCGGTAGGCGGTGGAGTTCACCAGCCCGGGGGCGGCTGCCTCCTCCCAGCTCAGGTGGTCCGGCTTGGGCATCAGCTGGTTGGACTTGACGAGCGCGATCTCGGCGAGGCCGCCGAAGTTGGTCTCGAAGCCCCAGATGCGCTGCTCGGGGTCGAGCATCGTGTCGTTGTGGCCGTCGGAGGACTCCAGCTCGACGGACAGACAGTGCGCGACGACCTCGTCGCCGGGCTTCCAGGAATTGACTCCCGGGCCGGTGCGCAGGACGACGCCCGCGAGGTCCGAACCGATGATGTGGTACGGCAGGTCGTGGCGCTTGCTGAGCTCGCTGAGCCGCCCGTAGCGCTCCAGGAAGTTGAAGGTCGACACCGGCTCGAAGATCGACGTCCACACGGAGTTGTAGTTCACGGAGGACGCCATCACGGCGACCAGGGCCTCGCCCGGTCCGAGCTCCGGCACCGGCACGTCGTCCAGGTGGATCGACTTGCGGGGGTCCTTGTCGCGGCTGCTGAGCCCGGCGAACATCTCCGTCTCGTCCTTGTGCACGGTGATCGCGCGGTAGGACTCGGGGAGCGGAATTGCGGCGAAGTCGGCGGACGTGGCCGTCCGCGACTGAATCGCGTCCAGGATTTCCTTCACGGTGTTGCCTCCGGCGATGCGCGTTCTGAGGGGGGAACGCTGAGGGTTACGTCGGTGTTGCTGCTGAGGGGTGTGCCGTCGGTTCGGCGGAGGTGGTGCTGTGGCAGCGCTGTGGTTGGCGCAGGAGGTTGCCTGTGACGCAGGCGTCCGGGCGCGCAGGCCATGGGGCTTGCGGGGACAGCCGGCGTACGAATGGTCTCTGCACGCCGGCCGCCCGGACTCCTTCAACGTATGGCACGCCGTGTCACCTGACAAGGCACGGAGTGCCAGAAGTTGCGCTCAGGTGAAATCTTTACGTAACACGTGAGCGATGATCGATCAGATCAGGGCGCAAAAACGCCGGACGCGCTCAAAACGAGCCCGTCCGGCGATTAATCAACCCGTCCGGCCAGTGCGGACGGGCGGTGTTGTCGGTGGTGTTGTCGGGGGTGTGTGCGAGGGGCCGCCGTGGTGGGCGAGGAAGCCGCTAGGACCGTTCCTTGAGCGCCTGCTCGATCGTGCGCATCACCTGCTCCAGGGGGGCGTCGACGCGGGCCACGGTCACCAGCACGTCCCCCTCGGTGAAGGACGACGCCGGCGCCGGTCGCGGCGCGGTCTCCCGTCCCGCGCCGATCCCCGTGCCGAAGGTCTTGCGGACGATGGCGAAGGCGTGGTCCAGCTGGGTCTCCACATCACCCTGACCGCCCGCCCGCAGCCATCGCCGCAGGACGTGGTTGTGGGCCGTGACCACCGCCGACGCGGCGACCTCCGCGAGCAGCGGATCGTCGTTGGCGTCGTCGTCGTGCGCGTGCTCGTCGAAGTGGCCGAGGAGGTAGCGGGTGAAGAGCCGCTCGTAGCGGGCCACCGAGGCGATCTCGGCCTCGCGCAGCGTCGGCACCTCGCGCGTCAGCTTGTAGCGCGAGACCGAGATCTCGGGCTGGGCCGCGTACATCTTCATGACTTCCTTGATGCCGCGGCACACGGTGTCGAGCGGATGCTCGTGCGCGGGCGCCGCGTTGAGCACCGCCTCGGCCCGGATCAGGGTGTCGTCGTGATCGGGGAAGATCGCCTCTTCCTTGGAGCGGAAGTGACGGAAGAAGGTGCGGCGGGCCACCCCGGCCTGGGCCGCGATCTCGTCGACGGTGGTCGCCTCGTACCCCTTGGCCGCGAACAGCTCCATGGCCGCAGCCGCCAGCTCCCGGCGCATCTTGAGCCGTTGGGCTGCCGCGCGACTTCCCGCGGCACTCTCCGGCGCGTCGGGCGTGGCTGGTGTACGTGAGGACTTGGCGGGCTGGGGCATGACCCGAACGTACTGCATGTGCGCAGGAGAGCGCGCATGTCCGGGGATCCCCCCGCCCTGGGCGGGCGGGGGGTTTCCGGCGGGGCCGAGCAGTCCGCCCCAGTCGGCGTCGGCTGCGAACCAGTCGCCCGGACGCTCAGCGGCGGGCATATTCGCGGAAGCCGCGGCCCGTCTTGCGGCCGAGGCAGCCCGCGGCCACCAGGTGCTCCAGGAGCGGCGCGGGAGCGAGTCCCGGGTCGCGGAACTCGCGGTGCAGGACCTTCTCGATGGCCAGCGAGACATCGAGCCCGACCACGTCGAGCAGCTCGAAGGGGCCCATCGGGTAGCCGCCGCCCAGCTTCATCGCGGCGTCGATGTCGTCGAGCGAGGCGTAGTGCTCCTGCACCATCTTGATCGCGTTGTTCAGGTACGGGAACAGCAGCGCGTTCACGATGAAGCCGGCCCGGTCACCGCAGTCCACCGGGTGCTTGCGGATCTTCGCGCAGACCTCGCGCACGGTGGCGTGCACGTCGTCCGCGGTCAGCACGGTCCGCACGACCTCGACGAGCTTCATCGCCGGGGCCGGGTTGAAGAAGTGCATGCCGATCACGTCCTGCGGGCGCGAGGTGGCGCGGGCGCAGGCGACGACGGGCAGCGAGGAGGTGGTGGTGGCGAGGATCGCGCCGGGCTTGCAGACCTTGTCGAACGTGGCGAACAGCTGCTGCTTGATCTCCAGGTCCTCGGCGACCGCCTCCAGTGCCAGATCGACCTCGGCGAAGTCGTCGTAGCTGCCGGTCGGCGTGATCAGCTCCAGGGTCCGCGCCGCCGCCTCGGCCGTCATCCGGCCCTTGTCGACGGAGCGGGAGAGCGACTTGCCGATACGGGCCTTCGCGGTCTGCGCCTTCTCCTCGGTACGGGCCGCGAGGACGACCTCGTACCCGGCCTTCGCGAAGACCTCCGCGATACCGGAGGCCATCGTGCCGGAGCCCGCGACACCGACCGAGCGGATGGTGCGGCCCGCTGCCAGAACGGCCCCGTCCAGCGGCGTCAGCGCGTCCCGCACGACACTGTCGCTGCCGGGGGCCTCGTAGGAGTAGAAGCCCCGGCCGGACTTGCGCCCGGTCAGGCCCGCCTCGCTGAGCTGCTTGAGGATGGGCGCGGGGGCGTGCAGCCGGTCGTGCGACGCGGAGTACATCGCCTCCAGGACGGTGCGCGCGGTGTCCACGCCGATCAGGTCGAGCAGCGCGAGCGGGCCCATGGGCAGCCCGCAGCCGAGCTTCATCGCCGCGTCGATGTCCTCGCGGGAGGCGTACTTCGCCTCGTACATCGCGGCCGCCTGGTTGAGGTAGCCGAAGAGCAGTCCGTCGGCGACGAAACCGGGGCGGTCGCCGACGGCGACGGGCTCCTTGCCGAGTTCGATCGCCAGGTCGGTGACCGCGGTGACGGCCCCCGGCGCGGTCAGCACCGAGGAGACGACCTCGACGAGCTTCATCGCGGGCGCCGGGTTGAAGAAGTGCAGGCCGAGCACGCGCTCGGGGTGGGCCGAGTCGGCGGCCAGACGCGTCACGGACAGCGCGTTGGTGCCCGTCGCGAGGATCGTCTCGGGGCGCACGATGGTGTCGAGAGCCCGGAAGACCTGCCGCTTGATGTCGTAGGACTCCGGGGTCACCTCGATGACGAGGTCGGCCTCGGCTGCGGCCGCGAGGTCGGTGAAGGTGCGGAAGCGGGCGAGGGCGTCCGTGCGCTCCTGCTCGCTCATGTGCTCGCGGCGCACGGCGCGGGCGGTGGAGGCTTCGAGGGTGGCCACGGCCTGGGTGGTCGCGGCTTCGCTGATGTCGATGCCGATGACGTCACGGCCGGCGCGGGCCAGGACTTCGGCGATGCCGGTGCCCATGGTGCCGAGGCCGATGACGGCGACGGTCTTCAGCGGGGACAGAGGGGTGTCGGACAGGGGAGTGGCCATCGCGGGACTCCTGGAAGAGGGTGACGACTGAGGAGCGCACGCGGGTACGCCGACGGGCGCACGCCGTGCGGAGGTTGCGGGTGTTGCCGGGCTTTCGAGCGCACACGCCCGGTGCCGTCCCGGAGCGCCGTCGAACGGGCGCCCATGGGCGGTGAAGCCGACCGGCCCTGTCCCGGAGCCATGTCGTACTGAGGTACCTGAAGTACCGAACCGACTGCTCTCGCGGTGGCTGCGTCACCAGGCCACCGAGAGTTGGGTGCGAGTGGGTAACTCGCTCGTCTGAGCTTAACCCGCCAGTAACGAGCGCGCCAGCCCCCGAGTTTGTGATGTACGTCCCCGCATCTCACGGCCTTGCCTAAGCTCGGCCCATGGACGAAGCGTTGCGATCACTCACGGAGCGTTTACGGACCGAGGCCGGGGCCTCGACGCTGTACGAACACCTCGCGGCGACCGAGGACCCCGATGTGCTGGCGGCCGCGCTGACCGAGCCCGGACAGCCGTTGTGGGCCCGGGAACTGGTCGCCTTCCGGCTCGGCACGGCCGGGGACCGGCGGGCCTTCGAGGCGCTCGTCCTGCTGCTCAACCACCGCGATCCGCAGCGCTGCGCGTCCGCCGCCCAGGCGCTGGCCCGGCTCGGTGACCCGCGTACGGCCCGCGCCGCGGCAGCCCTCGCCACGAACGAACTGCGGGTCGCCTACGCGCTCCAGCCGGTACGGCTCCTGGTCGAACTGCGCGCCCCTGAAGCCGTACCCGCGCTGATCACCACCCTGGAACGCAGACTGCGCCCGCACGACCCGTACCGCAGGGTCGCCCTCGCGTGCGCGGAGGGCCTGGGCATCCTGGGCGACGCGCGCGCGAGACCCGTCCTGAACGAGGCGCTGGCCCACCCGGCACTCGCGGAGACGGCGGTGCGGGCACTGGCCCGGCTGCCCAAGGAGAAGGTCTAGGCGAACCTGGGTCGAAGCCGGGGTCCGTCAGTCCAGCCCGGTCCCGGTCAGCGCGCGGGCGTAGCGGACCTCGGGCACCGCGACGCCGCCCGCCTCGAAAGGCTCCTCGGCGCCGTCGGGGACGAAGCCCGCCCGTTCGTAGAAACGGCGGGCCGGGGTGTTCTCCTTGAGGACCCACAGCAGCATGCGGTCGTGTCCGGCCGCCGCGCACCGGCTCGCGGACTCCCGCAGCAGGGCGCGCCCGACCCCCTGGCCCACCAGATCGGGATGCACGTAGATCGCGTACAACTCGACGTCCCCGGTGCGCACTTCGCTGTCCCGGTGGGGTCCGTGGCAGGCCCATCCGACCACGACGCCGTCGCGCTCCGCGACCAGGTTCACGATGGTCCCGTCGCCCCGCGCGAAGTTGCCGCGGCGGCGCGCCGCGTCCTGGCCGACGCTGAGCGCGTCCAGGTAGGACTGCGGTATCAGGCCCTTGTACGCGCTCTGCCAGCCGCGGACGCGGATCTCGGCCACGCGCGCACAGTCGTCGAGGGTCATCTCGCGGATCAGCTGCCCACTCACGCGCCGACCACCGCGCGGACGGCGGGGGCGACCCCGTCGGGGGCGTAAATGCGTGTCGGTCCACTCATGGGTCCATGATGGGCCATGGGTCCGGCAACGCCCCCGACGGGCCGCGGTTCGTGGGCTGTTCAGCCCCGGTGGCCGAGCAGTCCGTGCAGCACCGAACCCCGCGAGGAGCCGGTCGCCGCCTTGGTGCTCAGCGGCTTCGGGTCGGGCAGCGCGTCGCACACCGCGTCGATCTCGCCGTCGCCGTGCGGCACCTTTCCGTTGGTCAGATAGGTCGCCAGGTACTTGTCCAGGCAGGTGTTGCCGCTCAGTGTGATGCCGTGGTTCCCGCCGCCCTGCTCGACCACCAGGCTGGAGCCGCGCAGCTGGTGATGGACGGTGACACCGCCCTCGTACGGGGTGGCGGCGTCGTTGGTCGCCTGGAAGAGCAGGGTCGGCGGCAGGTGGCGGTTGGAGATGTCCACCGGCCGGAGCGAGTCCGTGGGCCAGAACGCGCACGGAGCGTTGTACCAGGCGTTGTTCCAGGCCATGAACGGGGCCTTCTCGTACACCGCCCAGTTGTCCTCGCGCCACTGGTGCCAGTCGCGCGGCCAGGACGCGTCACGGCACTGCACCGACGTGTAGACGCTGTAGCCGTTGTCGCCCGCGGCGTCGACGGCGGCGAAGTTGTCGTACGCCTCGACGAGCGGGTCCGAGTCCTTGCTGTTCACATAGGACGCGAACGCCTGGGCGAGGTAGGGCCAGTAGCCGTTGTAGTAGCCGCCCGGGATGAAGGTGTCCTCCAGCTCGGAGGCGCCCACCTTCTTCTGCGCGGGCTTCTTGGCGAGCGCCGCGCGCATCGCGTACCACTTCGCCTCGACCTTGGCCGGATCGGTGCCCAGTTTGTAGGTGGCGTTGTACTTGGCGACCCACGCCAGGAACGCCAGGTGGCGGTCGTTGAAGGCGTAGTCCTGGCTGATGTTGTCGTCGTACCAGACGCCGGTCGGGTCGACGATGGAGTCGAGGACCAGCCGACGGACCCGGTGCGGGTAGAGCTTCGCGTACACGGCGCCCAGATAGGTGCCGTACGAGTAACCGAAGTAGTTGATCTTCTTGGCGCCGAGCGCGCCGCGGATCGCGTCCATGTCCCGGACCGCGCTCTGCGTGTCGATATACGGCAGCAGGTCCGCGTACTTCGTGCCGCACGCCTTCGCGAACGTCCTGGCGCGGGCGAGATTGGCCCTCTCGATGGCCCGGGTGCTCGGGACGGAGTCCGGACGGACGGGCTTGAAGTGCCCCGGCTCGCAGTCCAGTGCCGGCTTGCTCTTGCCGACGCCGCGCGGGTCGAAGCCGATGACGTCGTACTGCGCCGCCACGGCCTTGGGCAGCGAGGAGGCGACGAATCCGGCCAGCGTGAGCCCGCTGCCGCCGGGACCGCCCGGGTTGACCAGCAGCGGTCCCTGGTACGTCTTCGCGGTGTGCGGGACGCGGGAGAGGGCGAGGGTGATCCGCTCGCTGTAGGGGTTCGCGTGGTCCAGTGGCACCTTCAGGGACGCGCACTGGAGCGTCGGATAGCTGCTGGTCCCGCACTTCTTCCAGCCGAGCTTCGTGGTGGGGGTGGTGCGCGGTGCGGCCGCGGGTCCGGCGCTCGCGTCGGCGGGGATGGATGTGATCATCCCGGCCAGCACGGCGGCCGCCCCGCACAGAGCAGCTGCGCGTTTCTTCACAAGGCCTCCCAGGACGGAGGATTTTGAGCCGTGCACGCCACGGCCTTCGCCGTATCGTGCCGGAGAGGGGCCCCGGAGGAACGCGTTCTGGCAAGACTCGACCCGATTGGGCCGAGGGATGCGCTCGGATGCCGCCCGAAGCGCTGTCGGGCGTCAGGGATCGGACGGTCGTCGCAAGAACGAGCGACGGTCCGCCCGGTGACGGACTGTCAGGTGGGCCGTCGGACCCGTCGGACCCGTCGGACCGTCAGAGCAGGGTCAGCTGAGTCGGCCCGGGTGCTCCGGGCGTCACGGAGGCCGTGGGCTCGGGGGCGGTGATCCGGCGCGGCATTCCCGCGCGCGTGGGACCGATGCCGTACTCCTGTGCCAGCTCGTGGACCTGACGGGTGATCCGGCGCTGGTACCACTTGGGCGCGTAGGCGCCCTCCGCGTACAGCCGTTCGTAGCGCGGTACGAGGTGGGCGTGGTGGTGCTCCAGCCAGGCCATGAACCACTCGCGGGCGCCGGGCCGCAGATGCAGGACCAGCGGGGTCACCGAGGTGGCTCCCGAGGCCGCGACGGCCCGTACGGTGGCGCGCAGTTGAGCGGGGTGGTCGCCCAGGAACGGGATCACGGGGGCCATCAGGACGCCGCAGCCGATGCCGTGGTCCGTCAGCGTGCGGACGACGTCCAGGCGGCGCTCGGGGGCCGGTGTGCCCGGCTCCACGGTGCGCCACAGCTCGGTGTCGGTGAAGCCCACGGAGACCGAGATCCCGACGTCGGTGACCTCGGACGCCTGCCGCAGGAGGTCGAGGTCGCGCAGGATGAGCGTGCCCTTCGTCAGGATCGAGAAGGGGTTCGCGTGGTCGCGCAGGGCCGCGATGATGCCCGGCATGAGCCCGTACCGGCCCTCCGCGCGCTGGTAGCAGTCGACGTTGGTGCCCATCGCGATGTGCTCGCCGAGCCAGCGGCGCGAGGCGAGCTGGCGGCGCAGCAGCTCCGGCGCGTTGACCTTCACCACGATCTGCGAGTCGAAGTCGAGCCCGGTGTCGAGGTCCAGATAGCTGTGCGTCTTGCGGGCGAAACAGTAGACGCACGCGTGCGAACAACCGCGATACGGGTTGACCGTCCACTCGAAGGGCATGCGGGAGGCCCCCGGTACCCGGTTCACGATCGACCGCGCCCGGATCTCGTGGAACGTGATCCCTCTGAACTCCGGAGTGTCGAACGTTCGCGTCGTGACCGCGTCCGCGCCGAACAGGGCGGCGTCCCGGGCGGGGCCCCCGGCGGGGTCCGCTGTCAGGTTCTCCCAGCGCATGGCGCCTCCTAGGTAGCACTGGACAGAGAATAGAACACATGTTCCCTTGATCGTGCGACCCTGTATCCCGTGGCACCCCGTCGGTGCCGCCCGCACCCCGCGGGGACCCCGATTTGGGCGGCCAGGGCGCCGGGTGGTTGGCTGGCCGCACACCCCCGAGGAACGAAGTGCTGGAGGAAGTGCCATGGCGCAGGTCGAGGCCACGACGGAGCGGGTCATCGCGGCGGACGCGGAGGCGGTGTTCGACGCCCTGGCCGACTACAGCGGCACGCGCCCGAAGCTGCTGTCCGAGCACTTCAGCGAGTACGAGGTCCGCGAGGGCGGCGACGGCGAGGGCACCCTCGTCCACTGGAAGCTCCAGGCCACCAGCAAGCGCGTCCGCGACTGCCTCCTCGAGGTGAGCGAGCCCACCGACGGCGAGCTCGTCGAGAAGGACCGCAACTCCTCCATGGTCACCACCTGGCGCGTCACCCCGGCCGGCGAGGGCAAGTCGCGGGTCGTCGTCAGCAGCGTCTGGAACGGCGCGGGCGGCATCGGCGGCTTCTTCGAGAGGACCTTCGCGCCCAAGGGCCTCGGCCGCATCTACGACGCGCTGCTCGCCAACCTCGCGACGGAGACCGAGAAGTAGGTCCCCGGGCCGGGACCGAGGTGCGGCCCCGGGGTGGTGACTTGACGGACGCGTCCGTCAAGAGGCCGCGCCCGAGGGCGTGTTGTGCCCCTCACCGTTTCGAGTGGATCTCCCGGTCGCGCGACGGTACGCCGTAACTCGTCGCGCTTGCTCGCAGTTGTCGCGATTAGCGGGAATTGTGCGGTGGGCGCGACGAGGGGAGCGGTACGTGGGCGGGATCACTCTGGTGCAGGACGAGCCGGCCGTCGTACCCCCGCCCGAGGCGGCTCCGGCGGCCCCGGAACCCGCCGGACTGGCCCCGCGGCAACTGCGGTTGGTCTTCGGCGGGCTCATGACGGCCCTGCTCCTCGCCGCGCTCGAGCAGATGATCGTGGCCACCGCGCTCCCGAAGATCGTCGGAGAACTGCACGGCCTGGACAAGATGTCCTGGGCGATCACCGCCTATCTGCTCACCTCCACCGTCGGGCTCCCGGTCTACGGCAAGCTCGGCGACCTCTACGGCCGCAAAGGCGTCTTCCAGTTCGCCATCGCCGTCTTCGTCGTCGGCTCCGCGCTCGCCGGACGGTCACAGACGATGGACCAGCTCATCGCCTTCCGCGCGGTCCAGGGTGTCGGCGCCGGCGGCCTCATGATCGGCGTGCAGGCGATCATCGCGGACATCGTGCCGCCGCGCCGACGGGGCCGCTTCATGGGGCTCATCGGCGCCGCGTTCGGTCTCGCCTCGATCGCGGGACCCCTGCTGGGCGGCTACTTCACGGACCACCTCTCGTGGCGGTGGTGCTTCTACATCAACGTGCCCTTCGGCCTCGTCACCCTGGCCGTCGTCACCGTCGTACTGAAGCTGCCGAAGCCCGCCGCCCGAGGGCGTGTCGACGTCCTCGGAGTGCTTCTCCTCGCCGCCGCGTCGACCTGCCTGATCCTGCTGACCAGTTGGGGAGGCACCGAGTACGCCTGGGGCTCACGGGTCGTCCTCGCGCTCGTGGCGGGCGCGGTCACCACGACGGCGCTCTTCCTCGTCGTCGAGCGCTTCGCGGTCGAACCCCTCATCCCCCTGCGGCTGTTCAGGGACGGCGTCTTCAACGTCACCGCGCTGGTCGGTCTCGTCGTCGGAGTCGCTCTCTTCGGCGCCGCCGGATACATCCCGACCTTCCTGCAGATGGTCGACGGGGCCGGTGCCACGGAATCGGGGCTCCTGATGCTCCCCATGATGGGCGGCATCGTCGTTGCCTCCATCGTCTCCGGGCAGCTCATCAGCCGCACCGGCCGCTACAAGGTGTACCCGGTCCTCGGCACCGCCCTCGCGGCCGTCGGCATGTGGCTGCTGTCCCGCCTCGACGCCGGAACTCCCCGGCTGCACTACAGCGTCTGGATGGCGGTCCTCGGCGTGGGCATCGGCATGGTGATGCCGGTCCTGGTGCTCGCCGTGCAGAACTCCGTGTCTCCGGCCGACCTCGGCACCGCGACCAGCGCCAACACCTACTTCCGGCAGATCGGCGGCAGCGTCGGCGCCGCCGTCTTCGGCACGCTCTTCGCCTCCCGGCTGGCCGACGCCCTCGCCGACCGCCTCCCCGCGCGCGGGGGCGCCGGGACCCCGGACGCCGAATCCATCACCCCGCAACTCGTCCACGCGATGCCCGCCGCCCAGCGCGACCAGTACATCGGCGCCTACGCGGACGCCATGCCGCGGATCTTCCTCTACCTCGTGCCGGTACTCGTCCTCGGCCTCTTCGTCGCCTTCTTCCTCAAGGAGAAACCGCTGGTGTCCCACAACGCTCCCACCGCCGACCCGGAGGCCGCGCGGGTGAACGCCCCGATTCCGCAGGCCCGTTCGGGGTACGCCGCCGGAATCCCCGTCTGCGGCACGGTGCAGCACCCCGACGGCACCGTCGTGGCCCGCGCCGCGCTCACCCTCATCGACGTCGGGGGACAACAGATCGGGCGGGGCGCCAGCGCGGAGGACGGCCGGTACGCGCTGTCGACGCCCGGCGCGGGCTCGTACGTACTGATCGCCGCGGCCGGGGGACACCAGCCGCAGGCCGTCTCGGTGACCGTCGGCGAACGCCCGGTGGAACTCGACGTCGTTCTCGGCGGCGCGGGGCGCCTCGCGGGCAGCGTGCTGACCGCGGACGGCACCCCGGTGCGCGAGGCCACCGTCACCCTCACCAACGTGCACGGCGAGGTGGTGGCCACCACCCGCAGCGGACGCGAGGGCGGCTATGTCATCACGGAACTGGTGGCCGGCGAGTACACCCTCGCGGCCGGCGCGCCCGCGTTCCGGCCGGCCGCGCTCCCGGTGACCGTCCAGGCCGCCCGGGAGACCCGACAGGACGTCGAACTCGCCGGTGGCGCCGTGCTGCGCGGCACCGTCCGGGCGGGCGGCGGACGGCCCGTCGAGGACGCGCGCGTGACGCTCCTGGACGCCGCGGGCAATGTGGTGGACACCCTCACCACCGGCCCTGACGGAACGTTCCGGTTCGTCGATCTGTCGTCCGGCGAGTACACCGTCATCGCGGCGGGCTATCCACCCGTGGCCACGGTGCTCCAGGTCGCCGGGGGCGGCCGGACGGAGCGGGACCTGCAACTGGGGCATGAAGACTGACGAGGACTGACGAGGACTGACGAGGCCTGACACGGCGGGAGCTGCAACCGGGGCACGAAGGCCGGCGCGAACTGGCACGGACCGACACACACACCGACACACACCGACACACACCGACCCGACGCCACATGCGACCCGGACGTGCGGGGCCGGGCTGACCGGATCCACCGGGCACCGAGGGGCGCGCCGCGCGCCGGAGCCGCCCCCGCGGAGGCCAATTCCCCTATTGGCACACATCGCGACGGGCCGTCGCCGTACGGTAGTGGAGGCGGCACAGATCTTGCGGAGCCGTGGGGAGAGAGGGCCTGGGCCATGGACCGTGGCACCGAAGTGGGCGCAGCTCCCAGCCCCGGAGCTGGGAACGGCAGGGCGGAGCACGCCGCGGCCGGCCGCATCCCACTGGCCGTGGTGATCGTGGACCGCGACGGGCTCGTCTCGCACTGGAGCAGCGGCGCGAGGCGTTTGTTCGGCGCGTCCAAGGAAGAAGCGCTGGGCCGCCACGCCGTCGACCTGCTCCCCGTCTCCGGCGCGCTCCCCGAGGACACGGACGCGGCCCCCTTCGGGAACGTCGCGGCGTACGACGGACTCGGCCCCGGCCTGGAGTCCTCGCTGGACGGGCGGCTCTCCTACCCGGCCGCCGGACGCGCCCGGCTCACCGCGGCGGGTCCCGACCGGATCGATGTCCTGTGGTGGGCCTATCCCCTGGTGGGCCCCGGCCGGGAGCGGCTGCTCGTACTCGCGGCCGACGCCGCCGCCCTGCGCCACGAGGACGACGACGTCTCCTTCGAGCGCCTCGCGCCCGGCTTCGCGCTGCACACCGATTTCCCCGGCGCCGAGGAGCTGGCCCGCCGGCTGCCCGAGATCCTGCCCAGCATGAGCGTCGGCGAGAGTGCCCGCATCGTCGCGCAGGTCCTGGAACTGGGCTATCCCGTCCTGGAGTTCAGCCAGAACGACCGGGTACCCGTCACCCCCGACTGGGGCGTGCCCCGGCGCGCCGAACGCAGGGCGCGCCGTGAGCGGGCCGCCCGGGAGGCGGCCTCCGGCGCGCCCGTGACACAGGACGTCCCGGACGAGGGCGAGGACCTCGAGTACGTCGCCGTGCGCGAGCGCCTGGAGTTCCTGAACGAGGTCAGCGGGCGCATCGGAACCTCCCTCGACCTGTCGCAGACCATCCTGGAGGTCAGCCGGGCCGTCGTGCCGCGCTTCACGGATGTGGCGGGCACCTACCTGCGCGAGCAGGTCGTCGCCGGTGAGGGCTTCCCCGACGGCGTGCCCGACACCACCACCATGTGGCACCGCGTCGCCCTGGAGCACACGGACGAGCCGGGACGCTGGGACGACGTCGTGCCGGTCGGCGAGGCCATGCCCTTCCCGGCGCACACGCCGTTCTTCCAGTGCATGACCACCGGTGAGCCCGTCCTGGTGCCGCGCATCAGCGAGCAGATGGGGCACATGATCGCCGCGCAGTTCGAGAAGCGCGACATCAGGCCGCTCATCACCCACCGCTCCATGCTGGTCGTGCCGCTGAAGGCCCGCAACGTGGTGCTCGGGTTCATGATCCTGCTGCGTCACCCGGAGCGCGTCGAGTTCAACGACATGGACCGCGTCACCGGCGCCGAACTGGCCGCCCGCGCCGGCCTGGTGCTGGACAACGCACGCATGTACACCTACCAGGAGAGCGTCGCAGAGACCCTCCAGGACAGCATGCTGCCGACCATCGCGCCCCGCATGGCCGGCTGCGACATCGCCACCCGCTATCTGCCGGGCACGCTCCTCGGACGGGTCGGCGGCGACTGGTTCGACTCGGTGAAACTGCCCGGCTCGCGCACCGCCCTGGTCGTCGGCGACGTCATGGGCCACGGCCTCAACTCCGCCGCGATGATGGGCCAGTTGCGCACCGCCGTCCAGACCATGGCCGCGCTCGACCTGCCGCCCGCCCAGCTTCTGCGCACCCTCGACGACCTCGCCCAGCGTCTCGGCGACACCTACCTCGCGACCTGCCTCTACGCCGTCTACGACCCGATCGCCGGCGAGCTGCACATCGCCAACGCGGGCCACATCCCGCCGGTCCTCGTCCGCGCCGAGGACGGTCGCAGCGAGCTGCTCGAACTGCCGACGGGCGCGCCCATCGGGGTCGGCGGAGTGCCCTTCGAAGCGGTCCGCGTGCGAGTGGCGCCCGGCGACCGGCTCGTGATGTGCACCGACGGGCTCGTCGAGGTGCGCGGGGAAGACATCGGTGTCGGCCTCGCCACCCTCTGCGAATCCGCCGCCCACCCGGCCGCCTCCATGGACCACGCCTGCGACACCATCATCCGCTCGCTCAACACCCGCGGCGGGCGCAAGGACGATGTCGCCCTCCTGATGGCCCGGCTCAACGGCATCGACTCCGAGGACGTAGCCGTATGGCGCCTCGCGCTCGACCCGATCGAGGTCGGCAGGGCGCGCGCCGTGGTCCGCGAACAGCTGCGTGCGTGGGGCCTCACCGGTCTGGCGGACAACGCCGAGCTGATGGCCGGCGAGCTCGTCACCAATGCCGTACGGCACGCGCACAGCCGCGGGATCGAGTTGCGGCTCGTGCGGGGCGACACCCTGCTGTGCGAGGTCGACGACGACGACCACACCCTCCCGATACTGCTCAGCGCGGGCCCCGGCGACGAGTTCGGCCGCGGCCTGCGGCTCGTCAGCGCGCTGTCCCGCGAATGGGGAGCCAGCCGGACCGGCGCGGGCAAGACCGTGTGGTTCGAACTGCCCCTCCCACGAGGCTGAATTCGCTCCAGCGACACGCCGACGTGACCCCGCGAAGGTGACTCGTTCCCGCGACGCCGACGCGCACCTGTGACGTCCGTCCCGCAGGGTCACCGTCCGGAAGCCGTCACGCCGATACGTCCACGTGGCGCCCGTACGGCAGGAGGCGGGCCCGGCGCGCGAGGGCGTACCGGGTTCGAATGAGGGGTGAAGGAATGTGCCATCGGCTTGTCGCCGCACGCCGGGCGCGATAGACCGATCAGGCCCGCCGGGTGCCGTCGGGCGCGGTCGCGACCCCGGGAGCGGGCATGAGCGTGAGCAGTCGGTACAGCGGAGCCTGGGAGGGCTTCTGGCGCGAGGCCCCCGAGGAACAGGGCGAGGTCTTCTGGGACGCCGAGCCCGCGCTCACGGCCGCGGTCCACCTCGCCCTCTTCGAGCCGCACTTGACGGCACCCGACCTGCCGCTCGTGGACGTCGGCTGCGGCAACGGCACCCAGACCCGCTTCCTCGCCGACCGTTTCCCTCGGGTCGTCGGCACCGACCTCGCTCCCGCGGCGCTCGACCACGCCCGCAACGCCGACCCGGCGGGCAGGGCCCGGTACCGGCAGCTCGACGCGGCGGACAAGACCGAGACCGAGACACTGCACGCGGAGCTCGGCGACGCCAACGTCTATATGCGGGGCGTGCTCCACCAGGCCGAGCCGGACGACCGGCAGCCGCTGGCGGACGGCCTGGCCACTCTGGCGGGCGAGCGCGGCCGGGTCTTCCTGGTCGAGCTCGCCGAAGCCGCCGGCGCAGTGCTGCGGGGGCTGGCCCAGAGCCCGGACGGCCCTCCGCCCAAGCTGGCCCCGGTGTTCCGGCACGGCATCGCGCCGGGCGAGGTCGCGGACGCGGCGGTCCCCGCCTACCTGCGCGCGGCGGGCCTCACCCTCCTCGCGAGCGGCGAGCTCCCGCTCATCACGACCGAGCACGCGCCGGACGGCACACGGATCGAACTTCCGTCGAAGTGGCTGGTGGCGGGACGCCCCGGGTGACACCAGTGGTCTGGACCGGTGAGAGTTGTCCACAGGCTCTGCCGGGTCCAGGCCGAAGCGCGTACGGTTTCGGGCATGAAGATCCTCATCAGCGCCGACATGGAAGGCGCCACGGGTGTGACCTGGCCGGCCGACGTGCTGCCGGGGACTCCGCAGTGGGAGCGGTGCCGCGCGCTGTTCACCTCGGACGTGAACGCGGCGGTGCTCGGCTTCTTCGACGGCGGCGCCGACGAGGTGCTGATCAACGAAGCCCACTGGACCATGCGGAACCTGCTGCTAGAGCGGCTCGACGAGAGAGCGGAGATGCTCACCGGGCGGCACAAGTCGCTCTCCATGGTCGAGGGCGTGCAGCACGACGACGTGGACGGCATCGCCTTCGTCGGCTACCACGCGGGAGCGGGCATGGAAGGCGTCCTCGCACACACCTACCTGGCGAACTCCATCACGGGGGTATGGGTCAACGACACACGCGCCAGCGAAGGGCTGCTCAACGCCCACGTCGTCGCCGAGTACGGCGTGCCGGTCGTGCTGGTCACCGGCGACGACGTGGCGTGCGAGGACGCCCTGGGATACGCGCCGGAGGCACTGAAGGTCGCCGTGAAGGACCATGTCTCGCGGTACGCGGCGGTGTGCCGCACACCGGCCAGGACCGCCGCGGACATCCGGGCCGCGGCCAAGGAGGCGGCGGCGCTGGCGGTGCGGCACGAGCCGGTCGTCGGCGGCCCCTTCACCGTCGCCCTGGAGTTCGACGCCGAGCACCTGGCGATGGCCGCCACCGTCGTACCCGGTGTCGGCCGCGTCGGGGAGCGGAAGATCGCGTACACCAGCGACACCATGTACGAGGGGATTCGGACCTTCAAGGCGGTCACCACGATCGTCTCGGCCGCGGTGGAGGAGCAGTATGGCTGACGCACGGGCACTCGACGAGGTCGTTCGGTTCACCTCCGACCTCATCCGGATCGACACGACCAACCGGGGCGGCGGAGACTGCCGGGAGCGCCCGGCCGCCGAGTACGCCGCCGCCCGGCTGGCCGAAGCGGGCCTCGAACCCACACTCCTGGAGCGCGTCAAGGGGCGTACGAACGTCGTCGCCCGGCTGGAGGGCACCGACCCGTCCGCCGACGCGCTGCTCGTCCACGGTCATCTGGACGTGGTGCCCGCGCAGGCCGAGGACTGGAGCGTCCACCCATTCTCCGGTGAGATCCGTGACGGCGTCGTCTGGGGACGGGGCGCCGTCGACATGAAGAACATGGACGCGATGATCCTCGCTGTCGTCCGGGCCTGGGCGCGCGAGGGGGTACGACCCCGGCGTGACCTGGTCATCGCCTTCACCGCCGACGAGGAGGCGAGCGCCGAGGACGGCTCGGGCTTCCTCGCCGACGAACACCCCGAACTCTTCGAGGGCTGCACCGAGGGCATCAGCGAGTCGGGTGCGTTCACCTTCCACGACGGCAGCGGCCGGCAGCTCTATCCGATCGCGGCGGGCGAGCGCGGCACCGGCTGGGTCAAGCTCACCGCACGCGGGCGGGCCGGGCACGGCTCCAAGGTGAACCGGAGCAACGCGGTGACCCGCCTCGCCTCCGCGATCACCCGCATCGGCGCCCACGAGTGGCCGCTGCGCATCACCCCGACCGTGCGGGCCGCCCTGACCGAACTCGCCGCCCTGTACGGCGTGGACGGCGGCCTGGACGACTTGGACGCCCTGCTGCGCAAGCTCGGCCCGGCCGCCGCGCTCGTCGAGCCGACCGTCCGCAACAGCGCCAACCCGACCATGCTGAGCGCCGGTTACAAGATCAACGTGATTCCGGGAGAGGCCGTCGCGTACGTGGACGGCAGATACCTGCCCGGCGGCGAGGACGAGTTCCGGTCGACACTGGACCGGCTCACCGGGCCCGACGTGGAGTGGGAGTTCCATCACCACGAGGTGGCCCTCCAGGCGCCGCTGGACTCGCCGACCTACGCGAGGATGCGCGCGGCCGTCGAGGAGTTCGCACCCGAGGGTCATGTCGTGCCGTACTGCATGTCGGGCGGCACGGACGCCAAGCAGTTCTCCCGCCTCGGCATCACCGGATACGGCTTCGCGCCGCTGAAGCTTCCGGAGGGCTTCGACTACCAGGCACTGTTCCACGGAGTCGACGAGCGCGTGCCGGTCGAGGCGCTCCACTTCGGCGTCCGCGTTCTCGACCGCTTTCTGCGTACGGCCTAGGGGGGACGAGATGCAGACCTTGTCATATGGTTCATGGCCCTCGCCGATCGACGCGACGCTCGCCGCCGCGCACGACGGGCATCCCGAGTTCGTGGGTTTCGTCGGCGACGAGGTCTGGTGGACCGAGCCCCGGCCGACCGAGGGCGGGCGCCGCACCCTGGTCCGGCGGAAGGCGGACGGTATGGAGGAGCCGGTGCTCCCGGCGCCGTGGAATGTGCGCAGCCGTGTCATCGAGTACGGCGGTCACCCCTGGGCGGGAGCGATGCGCCCCGAAGGCCCGCTGGTCGTCTTCGTCAACTTCGCCGACCAGCGTCTCTACCGCTGTGAACCCGGCGGTGTGCCGCTCCCGTTGACCCCTCTGTCGCCGGTGGGAGGCGGACTGCGCTGGGTGGACCCGCAGATGCGGGTGGAGCACGGCGAAGTGTGGTGCGTCATGGAGGAGTTCACCGGGGACGGACCCTGCGACGTACGGCGGGCCGTCGTCGCGGTGCCGTTGGACGGATCGGCGGCGTACGACCGGGACGCCGTGCGGGAACTGTCCGACGGACGGCACCGGTTCGTCACCGGGCCCCGGCTCTCGCCCGACGGCCGGCAGGCGGCCTGGCTCGCCTGGGACCACCCGCGGATGCCGTGGGACGGCACCGAGGTGATCCTCGCGGACGTCACCGAGGACGGCGAACTGTCCGACCCGCGGCCCGTCGCGGGGGGCCCGGAGGAGTCCGTCGTACAGGCCGACTGGACGGCCGCCGGCACCCTGCTCTACGTCAGCGACCGCACCGGCTGGTGGAACCTCCACCGGCTCGGCGCCGACGGCGAGCCGAGCGTCGTCTGTCCGCGCGAGGAGGAGTTCGGCGGCTCCCTCTGGAAGGTCGGCTACCGCTGGTTCGCGCCCCTGGAGACCGGCCTGGTCGCCGTCGTGCACGGACGGGGCACCACCGCGCTCGGGATACTGGACACGGAGACCGGAGAGCTCGTCGACACGGCCGGCCCCTGGACCGAGTTCGCGCCGACGCTCGCCGTGCACGGCAGCAGGGTCGTGGGCGTCGGAGCCAGCCCCCGCAGCGCCCACGAGGTCGTCGAACTGGACGCCAGCACCGGGCGGGCCCGGGTGATCGGCGCCGCGCACGACGACCCGGTCGACCCCGCGTACTACCCGGAGCCCCAGATCCGCGCCTTCACCGGCCCCGCCGGACGCGAGATCCACGCGCACATCTACCCGCCGCACCACCCCGACCACGTCGCCCGCGGCGACGAACTCCCGCCGTACGTCGTATGGGTGCACGGTGGCCCCACCAGCCGGTCGCCCCTCGTCCTCGACCTGGAGATCGCCTACTTCACCTCACGCGGCATCGGCGTGGCCGAGGTCAACTACGGCGGATCGACCGGCCACGGACGGGAGTACCGCAACCGGCTCCGCGAACAGTGGGGTGTCGTCGACGTCGAGGACTGCGCGGCCGTCGCCCTCGCGCTCGCCGAAGAGGGCACCGCCGACCGGCGCCGGCTCGCGATCCGCGGCGGCAGCGCGGGCGGCTGGACCACCGCCGCCTCCCTGGCCACCACCGACGTCTACGCCTGCGGCACGATCCTCTACCCCATCCTCGACCTCACCGAATGGGCCTCGGGGGAGACCCACGACTTCGAGTCGCAGTACCTGGAGTCGCTCGTCGGTCCGCTCGCCGAGGTGCCGGGCCGGTACGCGGACCGGTCGCCCTCCGCGCACACCGACCGGATCACCGCGCCCTTCCTGCTGCTCCAGGGACTCGACGACGCCATCTGCCCGCCCGTGCAGTGCGAACGCTTCCTGGCCGCTCTCGAAGAACAGGGCCGCCGTATCCCGCACGCCTACATCGCCTTCGAGGGGGAGGGCCACGGCTTCCGGCGCGCCGAGACGATGGTGCGGGTCCTGGAGTCTGAACTCTCCTTGTACGCCCAGGTCTTCGGACTGAACCCGCCCGGCATTCCCACCCTGGAGCTGACCAAATGAGGCCGCCACCCACCGGGGACAGGACCGGACGGAGCCCTTCGCGAGCCTGGACGCCGGACGAGAGCGACCGCATGGACCAAGAGGAACTGGAGCAGTACGCGTGACCCGAACGACCGCACCGATCACCCCCCTGACCCGACCCGCGCGGCTCGCCGCCGGGGCAGGAGTCGCCGTCGTCGCGACCAGCGGGCCCGTCCCCGAGGAGCGGCTCGGGGCCGGCCTCGACATCCTGCGCGGCTGGGACCTCGACCCCGTCGTGGCCCCCCATGTCCTGGACCGGCACTCCGAGTTCGGCTATCTGGCGGGGACGGACGCGGACCGGGCCGCCGACTTCCAGGCGGCCTGGTGCGACCCGGACGTCGCCGCGGTGCTGTGCGCCCGCGGTGGCTACGGCGCTCAGCGCATGGTCGACCTGCTCGACTGGGACGCCATCCGGGCGGCAGGACCCAAGATTCTCCTCGGGTTCAGCGACATCACGGCACTGCACGAGGCGTTCGCGACGCGGGTAGGGCTCGCGACCCTGCACGGGCCGATGGTCGCGGCCGTCGACTTCCTGAAGAACACCCGTGCGCAGGAGCACCTCCGGGCGACCCTGTTCGAACCTGAGTCGGTGCGGACCATCGCCTCCGGCGAAGCCGTCGCACTGGTGCCCGGGAAGGCACGCGGTGTCACGCTCGGCGGCTGCGCGAGCCTGCTGGCCGCGGACCTCGGCACACCGCACGCCCGTGCCTCCGCCCGGGGCGGGCTGCTCCTGATCGAGGACATCGGCGAGGAGGCCTACCGGCTGGACCGGATCCTGACGCAGCTGCTGCGCGCCGGCTGGTTCGACGGGGTGGCCGGGGTCGCGCTCGGCTCATGGGTGGACTGCGGACCGTACGACGGACTGCGCGCGGTGTTCGCCGACCGGCTCGGCGGGCTCGGAGTGCCGGTCGTCGAACACTTCGGGTTCGGGCACGCCGAGGGGGCGCTGACGATGCCGTTCGGGCTCCGGGCCGAACTCGACGCGGACGCGGGGACACTGACACTGGACGAACCCGCGCTGGCCTGAAAGACGTGGTCGCGCCCGGCTCGGGGTCACCCGGAGGATGCTCCCGTCGCGCGAAGCGGCGGCTTTTGGATCACGCTGAGGGCATGAGCCCGAAGACCTCCCAGAGCGCCGACGCGAGCGGCGGCAAGGGCCCCCGAGAAGGGCCGCTGACGCCGGCCAGGGTCGTCGTCGCCCTGCTCGCCGTCCTCACCCTGATCTTCGTCTTCGAGAACACCCGCAGCACCAAGATCCGGCTGCTCGCCCCCGAGGTGACCATGCCCCTGTGGCTGGCGCTGCTCGGCACCGGGCTGATCGGCGCGCTGTGCGGTGCGTACGCCGCGCGCCGCAGGCGCTGACAGCGGGCTCACGTAAGGTGACGGGATGGCTGAGAACCCCGCTTTTCTCGCCGAAGGCCCTCGCGTGGGCATCCGGCACTTCACCCTCGAGGACGGTGCGGAGTTCACCGCACGGGCCAGGGAGAGCAAGAGCCTCCACCAGCCGTGGCTCTTCCCGCCGGGCAGCGTCGACGCGTACGCCGTATACGCGGGGCGGCTCATCGAGGACCCGACCAAGGCCGGGTTCCTGGTCTGCGAACGGGACGGCGGGGGGATCGCCGGCTTCATCAACATCAACAACATCGTCGAGGGCGGCTTCCTGTGCGGTGCCCTCGGCTACGGCGCCTTCGCGCACGCCGCGGGGCGCGGGCTGATGACCGAGGGACTCGACCTCGTCGTGCGCCACGCCTTCGGGGAGATGGGCCTGCACCGGCTGGAGATCAACGCGCAGCCCGGCAACACCGGGTCGATCGCGCTCGCCCGGCGCTGCGGCTTCCGGCTCGAAGGGTTCTCGCCGGACTTCATCCACATCGACGGTGCCTGGCGGGACCACGAGCGGTGGGCGATCACCGCCGAGATGGTCGCGTCCCGCTGACGACCGCGCGGGTAAGTGCCATTCGAGTGAGGGCACTTACCCACGAAGTTTCGGTGCGCCCGGCTGCCCGGGGCACCCTTCCCCGGTGCGGTCCGCCCGGGTGAGGATGAGCCCATGCGGAACATCGTCGTGCTCGACGCTCCCTCCAACCTCGGTCTGCGCCCGCCCGCGCCCGGCACCGTCCCCGGCTGCTACAAACTGGCCGGCGCGCTGCGTGAGCAGCGGATCGTGCAGCGGCTCGGCGCGCTGGAGGGCGGCGTGGTCGTGCCGCCGCGCTACGACCGGGGCGACTGGCAGGAGGGCGACGGCGTCTTCAACGCGGCGGCCATCGCCACCTACACCCGCGCACTCGCCGATCGCGTCGAACGCCATGTCCGCGCCGGAGATCTCCCCGTCGTCCTCGGCGGCGACTGTTCCATCCAGCTCGGCGCGTCCCTCGCCCTGCGCCGCATCGGCCGCTTCGCGCTGGCCTCCATCGACGGTTCGGCCGACTTCCGGCATGCCGGGAACTCCGACCGCGTCGGCGCGGCCGGGGGCGAGGAACTCGCCATCGCCACCGGTCGTGGTCAGGACGACCTGTCCGACATCGAAGGGCTGCGGCCCTATCTGCGGGACGAGGACGTACGGCTCTTCGGCATCCGCGACTACGACGACGAGCGCGACGAACTCGCCGCGCTGAAGATCCCCACGACGACCGTCGGCGACCTGCGAACCTGGGGCGCGGACGCGACCGCGCGGGCCACCCTCGGAACCCTCGAACTCCCGCACCTGGACGGCTTCTGGGTGCATCTCGACGCCGACGTGCTCGATCCGACCGTGATGCCCGCCGTGGACAGCCCGGACCCCGACGGCCTGCTCCCCGACGAACTCCTCGCGCTGCTCGGCCCGTTGGTCCGCTCCCCGCACTGCGTCGGCCTCAACGTCACCATCTACGACCCCGACCTGGACCCCGACGGCACCGCGGGAGCGCTCCTCGCGGACCTGGTCGTCGGCGCCTTTGCGGAATCCTGACCTGATTCTGACGAGCGGATACCCTGGTCAGCAGGCCGATGACCATGTTCCATGGTCATCGTGACGACGATCCGACGTGACGTACTGACCCTCCCGGCCGCGGAATTGGGCCCGAGCAACCCGCTGCCGCCCCTGCGGACCCTCGACGAGATGCACACCATCGACGACCGCGACCGCGTCGGCCTGCCGAGCGACATGGCCCGGCAGATCGGGTACGAGCCGCTGCGCAGCGTGCTGCCGGAGCGGATACGGGACGGTTATGGGCGAGAACGGCCGCTCCGTGAACTCGACACGATCGTGATCGAGAACGACCGGCTGCGCGCCACGGTGCTGCCCGGCTTCGGCGGTCGTATCGTCTCGCTCTTCCACAAGCCCTCCGAGACGGAACTCCTCTACAGCAACCCGGTGCTCCAGCCGGCCTGCTTCGCCCTCAACGGCGCCTGGTTCTCCGGCGGCATCGAGTGGAACATCGGCGCCACCGGGCACACGACCCTGTCGTGCTCACCCGTCCACGCCGCCCGCGTTCCCGCCCCCGACGGCGGCGAGATGCTGCGGCTGTGGGAGTGGGAACGGTTGCGTGACCTCCCCTTCCAGGTCGATCTGTGGCTGCCGGAAGGCTCCGACTTCCTGTATGTCGGCGTCCGCGTCCGCAACCCGCACGAGAAGCCCGCCCCGCTGTACTGGTGGTCCAACATCGCGGTCCCCGAGGAGCGCCGGGTGCTGGCCCCGGCCGAGGAGGCCTGGCACTTCGGCTACGAGCGACGGCTGCGCAGAGTGCCCGTGCCGACGTACGACGACATCGACCGGACGTATCCGCTGAGCAGCACCTTCCCCGCCGACTACTTCTACGAGGTGCCCGACGGGCGGCGCCGCTGGATCGCCGCGGTCGACGACACGGGCGAGGGGCTGGTCCAGACGTCGACCGACGCGTTGCGCGGGCGCAAGCTGTTCGTCTGGGGCTCGGGGCCCGGAGGGCGGCGCTGGCAGGAGTGGCTCACCGAGCCGGGGACCGGCGGGTACTGCGAGATCCAGGCCGGGCTCGCCCGCACCCAGCTCGAACACGTACGGCTCGAAGCCGAGAGCGACGTCTCCTGGCTGGAGGCGTACGGGCCGCTCTCCGTGAGCGCGGAGACGGCGCACGGGGCGGACTGGGAGGCCGCGCGGGCGGAGGTCGAGGGCCGGCTGGAGAGCGCCCTCTCCCGGGACTCGGTCGACGCCGCGTACGCCGCCTGGCTGCCGCACGCCGACACGGAGCCCGGCGAGGTGCTCGCCGCCGGATCCGGCTGGGGAGCCCTCGAAGTGCTCCGCGCCGCCCACAAGTTGCCCGGCACGCCCTTCGACGAGAGCACACTCGGCGACGACCAGGCGCCGTGGCGGGAACTGCTGCGGTCCGGCGCGTTCCCGGAGCCCCGGCGGGTCGGACCGCCCGGCGAGACACTCGTGGCGTCGCACTGGCGCGACATGCTGGAGACGGCCCCCGCCGTACCGATCGCCGAGTACCACCTCGGAGTCGCCCAGTGGCATGCCGGTGATCTCGCCCAGGCCGTGCGGAGCTGGGAGCGTGCGCTCGAACTCGCCCCGTCCCTCTGGCCGTTGCTGCGCTGCCTCGCCGTCGCCGACCAGGAGACCGGCAACCATGAGCGCGCCGCCGACCGGTACACCGAGGCCTTCGACGACCTGTGCCGGGAGCGGCGCGACGACGGGGAACGGTGGACCGCCGCCACCGCGGCGCTCGGCCGCGAGGCCATCGAGGCGCTGCTGACGGCCCGCCGCCCGGCGGACGCGCGTGCCGTGTGGGAACGACTGCGCCCCGGAACCCGGGACCGTGGCCGGTTCCGCCTCGTCGAGGCCGAACTGCTGCTCGCCGAGGGCCGCCGCGAGGACGCGCGGGCGATCTTCGACGCGGGCTTCGAGGTCGCCGACCTGCGGGAGGGAGCGGAGACGATCGGCCGTCTGTGGTCCCGGCTCAGTGACGAGCCCCTGCCGGCCCGCTACGACTTCCGCATGCGGCCGCCGTCCACGCCCTGATTCCACCGCGCTCACGGTCCCGGGTGCTCCGCCGCACGGCGCGGCACCCGGGACCCGGCACGCTTCAGCCGCGGCGGTCCGCGTACTCGTACACCGACCCGTCCGGATGCACGGCGATGAGGTTGCGGCCCCCGGGTGTCTCCACCGGGCCCGCGATCACGCGGGCGCCCAGGTCGCTGAGGACCCGGCCGGTCTCCTCGACGTCCTTGACGGCGATGGTCGCCGCGACCTTGCGCAGCACATCGAGTTCGGACTCGGGCCCGCTCATCAGCAGAAAACAGCCGATCGCGGCGACCGACACACCGCCGCGCTCGAAGCGGAGCGCTCTGCCGCCCGCGAGCCGTTCGTAGAAGGGGACCGCAGTCTCCAGGTCGTCGACGCAGACGCGCAGCGTGGCTCCCAGAATCTCCATACGGACGAGCCTAGTTGGGGGCGGCCGGAGGAGGAGATCGTTTCGGACGATCGCCGCCGTCCGGCGGGGATCGTCCGGCGGGGATCGTTCGGGACGATCGCCACCGCCGCGCGCGCTTCGCGCCGGCCCCCCGGTCCGTGGCGCCCGCGCCGTGCTGGGACCTTCCCGCGGCCCAGGGCGCCCGTGCCGGGGTCGGGGCGGGCCGCGTACCGGTGCGAAACGCCGGGGGTGCCCGTGTTTGGGCCCCTCGGTGAGGGGGACGCGGAAAGCCCCGAACGACGAGCGACACCGTCAGAGGAGCACCGTGAGTCGACCCCGCATTCTGATCGTCGGCGCCGGCTTCGCCGGGTACCGGACGGCCCGCGTCCTGTCCCGGCTGGTCCGGCACAACGCCGACATCACTCTGCTGAACCCGACCGACTACTTCCTGTATCTGCCGCTGCTGCCCCAGGTCGCCGTCGGTGTCCTGGAGCCACGCCGCGTCACCGTCTCGCTCTCCGGCACACTGCCCCACGTACGCCTCGTGCTCGGCGAGGCGCGGCCCGACGGGGTCGATCTCGACGCGCGCACCGTCCGCTACACCGGCCCGGAGGGCGACAGCGGCACACTCTCGTACGACCGTCTCGTCCTCGCCGTCGGCAGCGTGAACAAACTGCTGCCCGTACCCGGTGTCGCCGAGCACGCCCACGGTTTCCGAGGGCTGCCCGAAGCGCTCTACCTACGGGACCACGTGACCCGGCAGATGGAACTCGGCGCCCTGTCGGACGACCCGAAGAGCCGCACCGCGCGCCGCACATTCGTGGTCGTCGGCGCCGGGTACACCGGGACCGAAGTGGCCGCCCAGGGAAAGCTGTTCACCGACGCGCTGGTGCGCAAGCGGCCGCTGCGCGAAGGGGCGCGACCGCGCTGGCTGCTGCTCGACGTCGCCCCGCGCGTGCTGCCCGAGCTGGACGAACGGCTCTCGCGCACCGCCGACCGTGTACTGCGGCAGCGGGGTGTCGACGTGCGCACCGGGACATCGGTCGAGGAGGCCACCCCCGACGGAGTCCGGCTCAGCGACGGGGAGTTCGTCGAGACGCGGACCCTGGTGTGGTGCGTCGGCGTACGACCCGATCCGCTGGTCGAGGGGCTCGGGCGGCCTCTTGAGAGGGGGCGGCTCCTCGTCGATCCGCATCTCCAACTGCCGAGCCACGCCGAGGTGTTCGCCTGTGGGGACGCGGCGGCGGTGCCCGACCTGGAGAATCCCGGCCGGTACACGCCGATGACGGCCCAGCATGCCTGGCGCCAGGGGAAGATCGCCGGCCGCAACGTCGCCGCCTCGCTCGGTATCGGCGAGCGCCGCGCCTACCACCACCGCGACCTCGGTTTCACCGTCGACCTCGGAGGCGTCAAGGCCGCGGCCGATCCGCTGGGCATCCCGCTGTCGGGGCCGGCGGCCGCAGCCGTCACCCGCGGCTACCACCTCGCCGCCCTGCCCGCCAACCGCGCCCGTGTCGCGGCCGACTGGCTCCTGGACGCCGTACTGCCCCGCCAGGCCGTGCAGTTGGGCCTGGTCCGCTCGTGGTCGGTGCCGCTGGACACCGCCTCGCCCGAATTGGCGAGGGTCGCCGGAGCACCCGGAGCACCCGGAGCACCCGGAGCACCGCAAGCGCCTGAAGCGCATGAAGCGCCGGCGGCGACTGAAGCGCCGGCGGCGACTGAAGCGCCGGCGGCGACTGAAGCGCCGGCGGCGACTGAAGCGCCGGCGGCGACTGAAGCGCTGCCAGCGCTGCCAGCACCGGCAGCGACTGAAGCGCCCGACGCGCCTGGAGCCCAGGGGGCACCCGGCGCATCGGACGCGTCGGACGTACCTGGCGCCGACCGTGGTCGCCCGAGCCGTTCGGGGGCCGCGAGCCGCTCGGAAGGAGCATCATGAACACCCGCCAACTCATCGATCTGGCCCAGCAACTACGTGTCGACAGTGTGCGAGCCGTCGACGCCGCGGGCTCCGGACACCCGACGTCGTCGATGTCCGCCGCCGACCTGATGGCGGTCCTGCTGGCCAACCATCTGCGCTACGACTTCGAACGACCCCAGCACCCCGGCAACGACCGCTTCATCCTCTCCAAGGGCCACGCCTCACCGCTGCTGTACTCCGCGTACAAGGCGGCCGGTGCTCTGAACGAGGCCGAACTGCTCACCTTCCGCAAGGCGGGCAGCCGGCTCGAAGGGCATCCGACGCCCCGGCGGCTGCCCTGGGTCGAGACCGCCACCGGATCGCTCGGCCAGGGACTGCCCGTCGCGGTCGGTGTCGCGCTCGCCGGCAAACGGCTCGACCGCACCGGATACCGCGTCTGGGTGCTGTGCGGCGACAGCGAACTGGCCGAAGGCTCGGTGTGGGAGGCCGCCGAGCACGCCGGGTACGAGCACCTCGACAACCTCGCCGTGATCGTCGACGTCAATCGCCTGGGCCAGCGCGGGCCGACCCGGCACGGACACGACCTCGACGCGTACGCGCGCCGGTTCCGGGCGTTCGGCTGGCACACCGTCGAGGTCGACGGCCACGACGTGGACGCGATCGACCGCGCCTTCACCGAGGCGGAGTCCACCGGCGGGCAGCCCACCGTCGTCCTCGCCCGCACCCTCAAGGGCAAGGGCGTGGCATCGGTCCAGGACCGCGAGGGCCTGCACGGAAAACCACTGCCGGACGCCGATCAGGCGATCGCCGAGCTCGGCGGTGTGCACGACCGGCGGGTGGACGTCCGACAGCCCCCCGCCGCACGGATGTTGCACGCCGTGCGGTCCGGACACGTCGACCTGCCGCGGTACGAGACCGGCGACGAGATCGCCACCCGGGACGCGTACGGACAGGCGCTCGCCGCGCTCGGCACCGCCCGCGGCGACATCGTCGCCCTGGACGGCGAGGTCAGCGACTCGACGCGCGCCGAGTTCTTCGCCAAGGAACACCCCGACCGCTTCTTCGAGTGTTACATCGCCGAGCAGCAACTGGTCGCCGCCGCCGTCGGCATGGCCGCGCGGGGCTGGGTGCCGTACGCCTCGACCTTCGCGGCCTTCCTCACCCGGGCCCACGACTTCCTGCGGATGGCCGCCGTCAGCGGCTCCGGCATCAACCTCGTCGGCTCGCACGCGGGCGTCTCCATCGGCCAGGACGGGCCCTCGCAGATGGGACTGGAGGACCTGGCGATGTTCCGGGCCCTGTACGGCTCGACCGTGCTGTACCCGTGCGACGCCCACCAGACCGCGAAACTCGTCGCCACGATGGCCGACCTGGAGGGCATCCGCTATCTGCGCACCTCGCGCGGTGGCAGCCCCGTCATCTACAGCGCCACCGAGGAGTTCCCCGTCGGCGGCAGCAAGGTGCTGCGCGCGTCCGGCGCGGACCGGCTGACGCTCGTCGCCGCGGGCGTCACCGTCCATGAGGCCCTGGCCGCCGCCGAGGCACTCGACCGCGAGGGCATCCAGGCCCGCGTGATCGACCTCTACTCGGTGAAGCCGGTGGACCGCGCGACCCTGCGTGAGGCCGCCGCGGAGACCGGCTGCCTGGTCACCGTCGAGGACCACCGGGAGGAGGGCGGCATCGGGGACGCCGTGCTCGACGCCTTCACCGACGGCCGCCCCGTGCCCCGCCTGGTGCGCCTCGCCGTCCGTACGATGCCGGGCTCCGCGAGCCCGGCCGAGCAACTGCGCGCCGCGGGCATCGACGCCGAGTCGATCGCGACGGCGGCCCGGCTGCTGGTGGAGACGGCCGTGGTGCGCTGACCGGAGAGCGGAGGGCACCATGGTCAGTACGCGGACGGTGCGGGCCGGCTTTCGGACCCCACCGACGGCGCCGGCCGGTCTGTCACGCTCCGTGCGCGGGCGGGCGGCCGCCGGGCACCGTCGGCGCGGGCTCGCCATACCCAACCCGACCGGCAGGAAAGGTAGTTGGCGTGACCGGCTCGCGTGACCGGATTGCGGGGCCGGGGCGTGTGGACCCGCGGGAGGAGACCTCATGAGCGCCCTGCGTTACGTCTACGCGATCTGCCGCCCCTTCGCGGCAGCGCTGTCGGCCGAGCTCACCGGGGTCGCGGGCATTCCGCCCAAGCTGCTCCGCCACGGAGACCTGATCGCTGTGGTCGGCGCGGTCCCGGAGCGGGAATTCGACGCGGAGCCGCTGCGGCGCAGGCTGGAGGACGTCCAGTGGCTGGAGGCGACGGCTCGCGCCCATCAGGGTGTCATCGACGCGCTCACCGCCGTCACCAGCCCGCTGCCGCTCCGGCTCGCCACCGTGCTCCGGGACGACAGCGGCGTACGCGTGATGATGGAGGAGCGCAGGGAGGACTATCTGCGGACCCTCGACCGGCTCGACGGGCGGGTGGAATGGGGCGTGAAGGTGTACGCCGAAACCGCCGAAACCGCCGGGGCTTCCGGGGCTTCGGAGGCTTTCGGGAAAACGCGGGAACGCGCGGATGACTTCACCCGCCGATTGCACGGCAGCCTTTCCCAATGCGCCGTGGACACCCGGCTGCGCACCCCGGAGAATCCCGACCCTTCTCGAACGGCGGACACCAATGTGCTCGATGCCGCCTATCTGGTGCCGCGCGCGCGATCGGAGGAATTCGTGGAGCGGGTGAACGGAAGCGTTCGCGAGGAGCCGGGGATACGGGTGGAACTCACGGGGCCGTGGGCGGCGTACTCCTTCACGGGTTCTACGGGCCTCACGGGTTTCACGAGCGTCACGTGAACCCGACCGCCCGCGTTCCGAGCCTCTCGGTATCCAGGGGTCAGGCTTCAGGCGTCTGCTTGCGGCAGAGAATTTCGCCGTGCAGCACGGAGAACCAGCCGTCCTCCTGCCGCCCCCACCGCCGCCACGCGTCCGACACCGCCCGCAGCTGCTCCGCGGTCGCGTGACCCCCCTCTGTCGCGCGCTCCGCGTACGTCGAGGCCAGCGTGCGGTCCGCCCAGAGGCCGCTCCACCACTCCCGCTCGGCCTCGGTGGCGAAGGTCCAGGTGCTCGACGTGGCCGTGATGTCCCGGATCCCGGCGGCCAGCGCCCAGGATCTGAGACGGCGGCCCGCGTCGGGCTCGCCCCCGTTGGCGCGGGCGACCCGCAGATACAGGTCCAGCCAGTCGTCCATGCCCGGCACCGACGGGTACCAGATCATGGCCGAGTAGTCCGATTCGCGGACCGCGATGTACCCGCCCGGCTTGGTGACCCGGTACATCTCGCGCAGGGCCCGCACCGGATCACCCACGTGCTGGAGCACCTGGTGGGCGTGGACCACGCAGAACGTGTCGTCCGGGTACTGCAGCGCGTGGATGTCGGCGACCGCGAACTCGACGTTCCGCAGGCCGCGTTCGGCCGCCACCTGCCGGGCCTGGTCCAGGATGCCCGGCGCGTGGTCGACACCGGTGACATGCCCCTGCGGTACCCGCTCGGCCAGGTCGGCGGTGATGGTGCCCGGTCCGCAGCCGATGTCGAGGATCTTCATGTGCGGCTTCAGCGAGTCGAGCAGGTACGCCGCCGAGTTGGCGGCGGTGCGCCAGGTGTGTGAGCGCAGCACCGACTCGTGGTGGCCGTGCGTGTAGACGGCGGTCTCCCGCGGTTTCGACATGGCGGTTCCCCTTCTCGTCGTACGAGGTCTCGCCCGGGCGTCTGCCGACTCCGCGAGGCGATGACGTCACCGTACGCCGTCATGTCGAATGATGAGACCCGCATCTTGCCATGTGGACGACCTGGGTGGGGTGTTGCAGGAGCGGGGCATGCCGGTGGGGTCATGGAGCCGGATCGTCACCCGGGTGCCCGCGGGAACGGTGTCGGTGCGGGGGAGCGGCGTCAGTGCGCGGGGAGCGGGCGGTAGACGGTCAGTGCCTCGGGGCTCTTGCGCAGGGTCACGTCGCCGCTCACCTCGGTGACTTCACCGTCGTAGGCGAGCAGCGTGCCGGGGGCGACCCCGTCGATGTGCAGATGGCCCACGCGTACGGCCGCGTGGGCGGGTGAGCGGGTGAGCGGGCCCGCGAAGGCGGCGGCCAGCAGACGCACCGCGGGATGGCGGCCGCCGTGCACGACCCGTACGTCGAGGCGTCCGTCCGCGAGGTCGAAGCGGCGGGCGGGCGCCAGGCCCATCCGGTGGTAGGTGCCGTTGCCGGCGAACAACAGCCACAACGGATGGGTGCGGCCGCCGAGTTCGGCCCGCAGCGGGTGATGGTCGGCGCGCAGCACGCGCAGGGCGCCCAGCACGCCCGCGGGCCAGCTGCCGATCACCTTGGACCAGTTCTCCCGCTCGCGCACCAGTTCCGGATAGATGCCCAGGCTGCAGGTGTTGAGGAAGATGCCCTCCTTGCCGCCGGACGCGAACCGGCCCACGTCCACCTGGACCGCCTGGCCCTCCTGGAGCGCGCGGACCAGATCGCGTTCGCCCTCCACCCCGAGGTCGTGGGCGAAGTGGTTGAGGGTGCCGCCCGGCAGCACCGCGAGGGGGACGCCGTGGCGCAGGGCGACCTCGGCCGCGGCGTTCACCGTGCCGTCGCCGCCGCACACGCCCAGCACCCGGGCACGGGTCGCCGCCTTCTCCAACTCCTCCTGTATGGCGGAGGGTTCGCACTCCACGACCTCCGCGCGCGGCAGCGCGGCGGCCAGCGCGCCGACCCGCTCCGACGTGCCCGAGCCCGTGTTGGCCACCACGATGAGGCCCTCGCCCTCGGGCAGCGCGGGCGCGTCCACGCGCGGACGGCCTGGCGGGGTCACCTGGTCCCGGGTCGGCACCAGTCCGCGCACGGCGTACGCGGCGCCGACGCCCAGGGCCGCACCGGCCAGGACGTCGCTCGGGAAGTGCACGCCCGTGTAGACGCGGGACAGGGCGACCGCAGCGGCGAGCGGTGCGACGGCCGCGCCCCAGCCGCGGGACTCCAGCGCGACACCCGTCGCGAAGGCGGCGGCGGAGGCGGCGTGCCCCGAAGGGAACGACGTGGTGATCGGCTGCCTCTTCAGCTGCCGAATGGCGGGGACCGGGTCCAGTCCGGGGCGGGTGCGGCGCACCGAGCGCTTGCCGAGCGTGTTGATGGTGGCGGAGGCGAGGGCGAGCGAGGCGACCCCCCGTGCGGCGGCCCGGCGGGCCCGCGGAGTGCGGCTCGCCGCCACGGCGGCGGCCGTGGCGAACCACAGGACACCGTGGTTCGCGCTGCGGCTGAGCCGCGGCAGCACGGGGTCGCAGCCCGGCCAGTGCCGCGCGGCGACCGCCTCGAAGAGCCGGCAGTCCACGGCGAGGAGATGGTCCCGAAGGACGTGGCGGCCCGGTACCAGGGCGGTGAGGTCGACATCTGGGGTCGGTGTCATGCGGGTCCGTCTACCCCGGATCAGGCGGTTCCCGCCCCCGCGCCGGGCCCCGCGTCGGATACGCGTTTGCCCCTCGCCCCCGCTCCCCGGAGAATGCCTGCCCATGGGACATCTCGAAGCCGCACATCTTGAGTACTACCTTCCCGACGGGAGGGCGCTGCTCGGCGATGTGTCGTTTCGGGTGGGCGAAGGGGCCGTCGTCGCCCTGGTCGGGCCCAACGGCGCCGGGAAGACGACGCTGCTGCGGCTGATCTCCGGGGAGCTCAAGTCCCACGGGGGGACCGTCAACGTGAGCGGCGGGCTCGGGGTGATGCGGCAGTTCGTGGGGTCCGTACGCGACGAGACGACCGTCCGGGAACTGCTCGTCTCCGTGGCCCCGCCCCGGATCCGCGAGGCTGCGCATGCCGTGGACGCCGCCGAGCACGCGATGATGACCGTCGACGACGAGGCCGCACAGCTGCGCTACGCGCAGGCGCTCTCCGACTGGGCCGAGGTCCGCGGATACGAGTCCGAGACCCTCTGGGACATCTGCACGACGGCCGCCCTCGGCGTCCCCTACGAGAAGGCGCAGTGGCGGCTGGTCCGGACCCTCTCCGGGGGCGAGCAGAAACGCCTGGTCCTTGAGGCGCTGCTGCGCGGCACCGACGAGGTGCTGCTGCTCGACGAGCCGGACAACTATCTCGACGTGCCCGGCAAGCGCTGGCTCGAGGAGCGGCTCAAGGAGACCCGCAAGACCGTGCTGTTCGTCTCCCACGACCGTGAACTCCTCGCCCGCGCCGCCCAGAAGATCATCAGCGTCGAGCCCAGCCCGACCGGCGCGGACGCCTGGGTGCACGGCGGCGGTTTCGCGACGTATCACGAGGCCAGGCAGGAGCGGTTCGCGCGCTTCGAGGAACTGCGCAGGCGCTGGGACGAGAAGCACGCGCAGCTCAAGAAGCTGGTGCTGAACCTCCGTCAGGCGGCCTCCATCAGCCACGAGTTGGCGTCCCGCTACGCGGCGGCGCAGACCCGGCTGCGAAAGTTCGAGGAGGCCGGACCGCCTCCGGAGCCGCCCCGCGAGCAGGACATCAAGATGCGGCTGCACGGCGGGCGGACCGGCGTGAGGGCCGTGACCTGCAAGGGGCTTGAGCTCACCGGCCTGATGAAACCCTTCGACCTGGAGATCTACTACGGCGAGCGCGTCGCCGTTCTCGGCTCCAACGGCTCGGGGAAATCGCACTTCCTGCGGCTGCTCGCGGGCGGCGACGTCGCGCACACCGGCGAGTGGAAGCTCGGCGCCCGCGTGGTGGCCGGCCACTTCGCCCAGACACACGCCCACCCGGAACTGGAAGGGCGCACACTCCTCGACATCCTGTGGACCGAACACTCGCAGGACCGCGGCGCCGCCATGTCCCGGCTGCGCCGCTACGAGCTGACCGCCCAGGCCGAGCAGCGCTTCGAGAAGCTGTCGGGCGGCCAGCAGGCGCGTTTCCAGATCCTGCTCCTGGAGCTGGAGGGCTCGACGGCCCTGCTCCTTGACGAGCCGACCGACAACCTCGACCTGGAGTCCGCGGAGGCCCTTCAGGAGGGCCTTGAGGCGTACGAGGGGACAGTGCTGTCGGTCACCCACGACCGCTGGTTCGCCCGCTCCTTCGACCGCTACCTGGTCTTCGGCTCGGACGGCCGTGTACGGGAGACGCAGGAGCCGGTGTGGGACGAGCGCCGCGTGGAGCGGGCCCGCTAGACGCCACTGGGAACCGTGACCCCGGCCGGGCCCTGGCGGCGCGCCGGGCACGGTGGCCTTCGCCGGGGCGCGCCGGTGGAGCGCCGGAAGTCGCGCCCGTTCCGGAGTGGCCCGGGTCGGCCCGTTCCGGGGAGGCCCGGCACCCCGGATGTTCGTAGAGTGGAGGGAGTAGGGCTCAATCCATGGCTCCCTCCCGGACGCCGCTCGGGGCAACGCTCGCCCGGTCGGGTGCCCGGACCGCACCGACGGCCACGACGAGCGGGGTAGCACCATGACCGGAGTCGACCCGGACCGGCTGGACGACCAGCAGCTGATGAAAGAGCTGGAGGCCATCCACCGCACCCGCCACGACACGCTGCTGCACGGTTCGAACGAAGCGCTGCACACCCACAACGTGCGTATGGCCCAGCTGGAGGGCGAGTATCTGCGCCGCCACCCGCGCCGGCCCGTTTCGGCGGGCCGTACCCGTGAGGGGGCCCGGGAGCGGGGACCCGCGGGGGTGCCGCCGGCATGACCGACCCGCATCCGATCCTGACCCGGCAGGCGGAGGCCCTGGACCTCTTCGGCCGCCGCGTCCACGCGATCCGCGACGACCAGTGGGACGCCCCGACGCCCTGCACCGACTGGAGCGTGCGCGACCTCGTCGGCCACCTCGTCACCGAGCAGGCGTGGGTGCCCGCACTGGTCCGGGACGGTGCCACCGTCGACGCGGTCGCCGACACCTTGGAGGGCGACCTGCTCGGCCCCGACCCGGTCGCCGCCTGGGACACCGCGGCCGACGCCTCCCTCGCCGTGTTCACGGCGCCGGGCGCACTGGACCGCACGGTCCATCTCTCCTTCGGGGACATGCCGGCAGGCGACTACTGCGCGCAGCTGGTCACCGACCTGGCGGTCCATACCTGGGACCTGTCCCGTGCCATCGGCGCCGACGAACAACTCCCCGAAGATCTGCTGTCCTTCGCGGTCCGCGAGGTCACCCCGCACGCGGCGGAGCTGGAGCGGAGCGGACTCTTCGCTGCCCCGGAGGAGCCGCCGCCCGGAGCCGACGTCCAGACGAGACTGCTGTGCCTGGTCGGGCGGCGGCCCTGAGTCATGGCTCATGACTGCCATCGCCCGAGCCGACCGTCCTCGGACGAGCCGACCGCCCTTGCGTGAGCCCACAGTCCCTGCGTGAGCCCACCGTCCTTGGACGAGCCCACGGTGTTCCGATGCGACGGCCGTTCCAGGACGCGCGGTGCGTGCGACAGCCCGTGCACCGGCCGTGAGCAGGCCGTCGTCATCCGTGACGACCCGCCGCCATCCGTGACGGACCGCCGTGCTGAGACGCGGCCGCCGCTCCGGCGACGGGGCGAGACCGTCGGGGAGAGCCCGATTCCGGCCCCAGGAAGACGGGCGGCCAGGTTTCGGGGACAATCGGAAGGTGTTTGTCTCGCATGGCGCGGGGCAGACGCAATTGCAGTGCTTCGGACAGGAGGCACGTCCGTGGGAGCGGCTATCCGCGCCATGGGTGTACCCGTCCGTGCACGGCTGCGCTCCCACGATGACTGTCCATCACACGGCACCATCAAGGGAGTTGCGACGCACCATGCGAACTCAAGCGAGCGCGACGCACCATCCGCACGACGACGCCCCCGACACCGCGGAAGCATTCCGCAGGCTCGCCACGCTCCCCCCGGGTCACCAGCGCGACACGCTCCGTGAGGAGATCGTCGAGTCCTGGTTGCCGATGGCCGAACGGCTCGCCGGACGGTTCCGCAGCCGCGGCGAGAACTACGAGGACCTGCGCCAGGTCGCGGCGCTCGGTCTGGTCAAGGCCGTCGACCGCTACGACCCCGAGCTCGGCAACGCCTTCGAGAGCTACGCGGTGCCGACGATCACCGGCGAGATCAAGCGCCACTTCCGTGACCACATGTGGACCCTGCACGTGCCGCGCCGGGTCCAGGACCTGCGGAATCGGGTCCGGTTCGCCAGCCAGGACCTGTCGCAGACCATCCCGGGCCGCCGGCCCACGGTCACCGAGATCGCCGAGCACGCCCGCATGAGCGAGGAGGACGTCCTGACGGGCCTGGAGGCCCTGGAGAGCTTCACCGCGCTCTCCCTGGACGCCGAACTGCCGGGCAGCGAGGACGGCTACTCCCTCAGCGACGCCCTCGGCTCGCCCGATCCGGCCCTCGACACCGTGATCGACCGCGAGGCCGTCAAGCCCCGGCTCCAGGCCCTGCCCGAGCGGGAACGCGCCATCCTCTACATGCGGTTCTTCAGTGACATGACCCAGAGCAGGATCGCCGACGAGCTGGGCATCTCCCAGATGCACGTCTCGCGTCTCATCAGCCGCTGCTGCACCCGGCTGCGCGACCAGATCATGCACGACGCGGCCTGAGGGGGCGACCGGTCGCCTTGACCGGTCGCCGCGAGCGGGTGATCGTCCGTGCGACCGGCAGCTCAGTCCGACCGGGCCAACCGCAGGGCGATGTGACGGGACATCATGTCCATCGCCTGCGCTTCGGCCATCGAGAAGGCGAGCCGGCCTCCGCTCCGGAACAGCGTCAACACCCCGTGTACGGAACCGGATGCGCCGGGCAGCGGCACACACAGCAAGGACGTCACGTCGGCGCGGACGAGGACCGGAGCGCCCGAGGCGTCATGGCCGAAGGCGCCCGGGTCCCCGGAGCGCACCTGAAGGGCGGTGGACCCGCCGCTTACCGCCTCGGCGACGAGGGGGCACGCGGCGGGATCCTGCGCGGCCACGGCCGCCACCTCCTCACCGCACCCCGGCGGGCCGAGTACGGTCGTACGGGACAGCCGCCCGGCCCCCGCCCCGGCAGCAGCCCCGGCCCCCGTCCCCCCGGTGGCATCGGCGTCGGCGTCGGCCACCACCCAGTCCGCGAACCGCCCGTGCAGCACCCCGGCCGCCCGCTCCAGCACCGCCGCACGGTCCCCGTCCGGGGCGCCGAGCAGCGCCGTGGTCATGGCGTCCACCAGGTCCATCAGCGCCGCGTGCCGGGTCGACGCGGAGAGACTCGGCACCGTCCACCCCGGGGCGCCTCGCTCCGAGGACCCCCGGGAATCCGACGGGTTCCCCTCGTCCACCGGCTGGAGCACCACGAGTACGGCGGTCCGCGGCTCTCCGCTGGGCCGCAGCGCGGTGAGCGTCGCCCGCACGGGCACCGAGGGCTCCTGCTGGAGATGCACGGTGAGCCCGCGGTCGCCCTCGCCGCGGGCCACCGCCGCCGCCTGCGAACGGAACGCCGCACGGTCGGCGTGCGCGAGGAACCCGGTGAGCGGCCGGCCGGTCGCGTAGCCGGCCCGGACACCGGTGAACGAGGTCGCCGCGAGGTTCATCCGGCGTACCACGGTCTCGCGGTCCAATAGCACGACCGGCACCGGCACCCGCTGGAAGAGCGCCTTCAGGAGCTGCTGCTCCTGGCGGTCCACGGAGCCGATCCCGGAGGGGCCGGCCGCGGACAGCCGCTGGTACGCGGGCCACAACTGCTCAGCCATATGGTCGAGTTCGAAGATCGCCGCGTCGAGAACCGTCGCCAGGTTCTCGGCGGGCACGGAACGCGCCGCCCTCAACTCCGAGACGCGGCGCACGAAATCCGCGAGTTCTTCACCGAATTCGTCCGTCTGCGCCATGCGATGAACGTAACCCGGCCGAGGCGTGGCGCGGAGGGCGGGGGCGGAACCCGCAGGACTTGTCTCGGCGCAGGTGAGGGCACTCCGGTGAGGGCACTCCGTTCCGGCCTGGGGAGAGTGTTCGTTTTCGGCGCAGTTGAACGGGAAGGCGACAGGAGAGGAGGAGTGAGCCATGTCGGAAACAGATCAACTCGGCCGTACAGGAACGGAATCACCCGAGTCCGCCCTCCCCGGGAGGAGGATCTCGGAACTCGCCGAGCAGGCCGCGCGCTGCGTCACCGACTGCTGCGGCGCCAGCAGCCTGGTGTCCCAGAGCGGCACGGAACGGCCCGCCGCGGTGACCCACCCCGACCTCGCCGGACTCGTCTCGGTGCAGCTGCGCTCCGGCGACGGGCCGATCCCGGCCGCGCTGGAACGCGGTGAACCCGTCGACTCGGCGGACCTGCTGGCCGAGAAACGCTGGCCCGGGTACCGGGCCATGGCCCTCGACGCGGGGGTGCGGTCCAGTGTGACCATCCCCTTTCGTCGTTCCGGGCTGACCGTCACCCTCAGCCTCTACAGCTTCCGGCCCGGCGCCCTCGAAGGTGCCCCGCACGGAGCCGCCCGCGCGCTCGGCGACCAGGCCGCGACCTGTCTGGTCCGCGACCGCTCCTACCGCGCCGCGCTCACCGAACTCGACCAGTTGGGTGCCGCGCTGCGCTCCCGGCCCGTCGTCGACCAGGCGTGCGGCATGGTGATGCACATCCTGGGCTGCGACGCGGACCGGGCCTTCGCGGTCCTGCGCAGGATCTCCCAGGGCACCAACCGCAAGCTGTCCGACGTCGCCGCGGCCGTCGTGGACAAGCGGGGACACGGACTGGAGCACGAACTGGTGGCGCAGGCCGACTGAAGCGCGAGGCGCGAGGCGAGAAGGGAAGAGGCGAGAGGGGAAGAGGCGAGAAGCGAGCGGCGAGCGGCGAGCGGCGAGAAGCGAGCGGGAGCGGTGAGAGGCGAGCGGCGAGGGGCGAGAAGCGAGCGGGAGCGGTGAGAGGCGAGCGGTGAGAGGCGAGAGGCGAGCGGTGAGAGGCGAGAGGCGAGCGGTGAGAGGTGAGAGGCGAGCGGTGAGAGGCGAGCGGTGAGAGGCGAGCGGTGAGAGCCGAGGGGGAGAGGACGCCGCCGCCCGCCGCAATGTCACCCGCTCGGGCCCCTGTTTTCCCGCGAATGGTGCCCGGCCGTTCGCGCCCGGCGGCCCGGCGGGCTCTGATGAGCCCGAGGGACACGACGGCCGTGGCTCTCGGACCGCAGCCCCGCCGAAGGAGCCCCGCTCATGCGCCGTACCGCCCGTGTCCTGTACGCCACCGCCCTGGCCGGAGCCGCCCTGGGCGCCGCCGCGTCGGCCGCGTCCGCGGATCCGGCCGCGGAGGTCAGTCCGGGCTCCGTGGAACCCGGCGGCAGCATCACCATCACGGTCACCTGCGACGCGATCGGGGGAACCCCGCCCGACGTCATCGACGCCAACTCCCAGGGCTTCGAAGAGGGCAAGGTCCAGCTGCACCGTGTCGAGGGCGCGGACCCGAACGCCCCCGGCGCCGCCGCCTACCGCGGTACGGCCCGTATCCCGTCCGGTGATTCCGGCGAAGCCCCCGACGCGGTGGGAGACCCTGCGGCGCAAGGCGCTTCCGACGCGAAGAATTCCGACGCCGGGAGCGGGGGAGAGGTGAGCCCCGCCCCCGGGGGATCGGACACGGTCGCGCCCGACGCCGCGGCCCCTGTTCCCGTGGCCGGCGACCCTGTGGTCCCCGACCCGATGGCCCCCGACGCCGTGCCGGACACCGTCGGCCCGGACGATGTGGGCCCGGACACCGTTCCCGACACCGTGGGCCCGGACGACGTGGGATCGGACACCGTAGGCCCGGACTCCGTGGGCCCCGACACGGTGAGCCCCGACGCCGTGAGCCCCGGCACGGTCGGCCCGGACAAGGCGGGCCCGGACTCCGGGGGCGCCGCTGGGCAGTGGAACGTGGACGGAGTCTGCCCCGCGCCGCCGGGCGGCCAGGGGAAACAGTGGACCGCCTCGTACTCCGTGGCCCGGGGTGCCACGGCGACGCACGGCACAGGCAGCGGGACCGGCGCCGACAGCGGGAGCGGCGCCGATGCCGGTACCGGCATCGGTGAGCGCCCCCCCGCCGTCCAGCGCGGTGTGGAAGCCGGTGAGGGCGGCGTCTTCACCGACTCCGTGCCGGCTCTGGTCGCCGGCGGTCTGCTGATCGCCGGGGCCGTCGGCGCGGCCGTCCACCGGCTGCGCCGACGTGGCGCGTAGACGGGCGGGCGGCACGGTGACGGTCGACGGCACGGCAGAGGACGAAGTGACGGGAAGAATGCCGAGACCACTCATGGGACGGCATGCCTCTGGATACTGAGAGGCCCACGGCGCGGGCCGGCGAGCCGCGCGAGGTGAGCTGTACGAGGGGACGACGACACCCGGAACCGTACGTTCAGGCGGGCTCCGGTACAGGGCATGGCGGCACCCACGGTGCGGAGGCAGGTATGCGGCGGACGGCCCCGGAAGGCCACGGACCGGTCCGGTACGGGCCGCCGCTTCCCGACCAGGGTCTGCCCGTGCTGCCGGAACTCCGTTCCGTGCTGGCCGCCGCCGCGGACCGGTCGGACACCGAGCACTTCGGCGGCGGCCCCGAGCTCCTCGACGCCGCCCGCGGCTACTGGACCCGACGCGGACTGGCCTCCGCACCCGACCGGGTGGCAGCCGCGCCCGGAGCACCGGCGCTGCTGCTGGCCCTGACCGGCGCTCTCGGCGGCGACGTCCTCGCGCCCCGCCCGTGTGCCGCGTGGTGGGCGCCGCAGGCCCGCCTGCTGGGCAGATCCGTGTTCCACGTGGCCACGCCCGCGGAGTGCGGCGGCGTCCCCGATCCGTACGCCCTCCTGGAGACCGTCCGCAGAGTCCGCGCGGAGGGCGGCGACCCGCGCCTGCTCGTGCTGTCCGTCGCCGACGACCCCACCGCCACCGTCGCGCCGCCCGAAGTGGTGCACGAGACCGTGGAGGCGGCGGCGGCCGAGGGGCTGCACATCATCAGCGACGAGACCTGGCGCGACACCGTGCACCGGCCGCACGACACCGTGCTGCTCAGTCCCGCCGAGATGCTCCCCGACGACGTCACCGTGATCACGGACCTCGCGGGCCCCTTCCTGCCGCAGGGCTGGCCGGCCGCCGTCGCCCGCTTCCCCGACAACGACCGGGGCGCGCTGCTGCGTTCGCGCGTCCTCGACGTGCTCACCGTGCTCGGCGCGCGCGTCGCCGAACCGGTCGCCGCGGCGGCCGCGTACGCGCTCGGCGAGCCCGCCGCGATCACCGAACGGCTCACCGCCGCCGTACGCCTGCACGGGCTCGTGGCCGACGCGGCGCACCGCGTGGTGGGTGCCGCGGGTGCCGTCGCGCGCCCACCGCAGGCCGGCAGACACCTGTATGTCGACCTCGGCCCGCTCCGCTCCGCCCTCGGCGCGCACGGCGTCGGCGACGCACAGGATCTGGAGGACTTCCTCTCCGCCCGGCTCGGTATGCCCGCGCCGGGCGGACACCGCTTCGGCGACGACCTCGCCGCGCTCCGGGTCCGCCTCGGCACCGGGCCGCTGCTCGGCTCCACGGACGAGGAGCGGGAGATGTCCCTCGCCTCCTCGTCGCCGCTGGAACTGCCGCATGTGCGCAGCGCGTTGACCCGGTTGGAGTCGGTCTTCGACGATCTCCGCGACGACGCTCAGCGATGGGAGTCTCCTCGATGACGCAGCAGTCCGAGTCGGCCACGAGCACCACGACCCAGGACACCGACGATCCCGCGCCCCCACCTGCCCCGGCGGCGGGGCACCCCACCGTCCTTCCTCCTCCCCTCGCCGAGCCCCGACCGCTCGGCGAGCGGCGTCTCTGGCCCCGGTCCTTCGTGGACCGGCTGACCGCGCCGCTGCCGGGGCTGCGGGCCTTCGCGCGGTTCGCCCGGGAGGGTGCCCTGCGGCCGGGCGCCGAGGGGCTCGCCGACATTCCGCTGCTGCCCTTCGAGCCGGGACCGCTGCCCCGCGTGGACGCCCGGACGGTCGCCGTCTCCTGGGCGGGACACGCGAGTTGGGTGATCCGGATCGGCGGGCTCACCGTCCTCACCGACCCGGTCTGGTCCCGCAGGATCATGGGCACCCCGGCCCGCGTCACCCCGGTCGGCGTGGCCTGGAGCGGGCTGCCGCGCGTCGACGCGGTCGTCATCAGCCACAACCACTACGACCATCTGGACGCACCGACCCTGCGCCGACTCCCGCGCGACACCCAGGTGTTCGTCCCCGCCGGACTCGGACGCTGGTTCAGGCGCCGCCGGTTCACCCGGGTCACCGAGCTGGACTGGTGGGAGGCGGCCGAACTGGACGGCGTCCGCCTCGACTTCGTCCCCGCCCACCACTGGTCCAAGCGCACCCTCACCGACACCTGCCGCACCCTGTGGGGCGGCTGGGTCCTCACGGCGCCCGAGGGACAGCGCGTGTACTTCGCGGGCGACACCGGATACGGCCACTGGTTCGCCCGTATCGGACAGCGCCACCCGGGGATCGACCTCGCCCTCCTGCCCATCGGCGCGTACGACCCCCGGTGGTGGCTGAGGGATGTGCACTGCGACCCGGAAGAGGCGGTGCAGGCGGCCGTCGACCTGCGCGCGCGGCGGATGGCGCCGATGCACTGGGGCACGTTCGTGCTCTCGGCGGAACCGGTCCTGGAACCCCTGCGGAGGGTGCGGGCCGCCTGGGAGCGGGCGGGTCTGGCACGGGAGGACCTGTGGGATCTGGCGGTCGGAGGTTCCCGCGTACTGGAGTGACCGCGTCCCATGATGGGAGCGACCGCGCCACCACGCGGAGCTCGACCGCGTCCCCCCAAAGGAAGTGACCGCGTTCTCTCCAGGGAAGCGACCGTGTCCCTACGACGGTGCCGTCCTGCGGATCCTGCGCCACACACTCGGTGCCGCGCTGATCGCGAGGGTCAGCGCCACAGCCGCCACCACGCCCTCCCACGGCTCAGGGAAGAGCGAGCCTCCGAGGATGCCGATGATCTGGTAGGTGGCCGCCCACGCGAGACATGCCGGGATGTCTCCGCGGGCGAAGGTGCGCAGCGGCATCTTCGCCATCAGACAGGCCAGCATCACCGGAATGCGGCCCGCCGGCACGAGCCGGGACAGGACGAGGACGGCGATGCCGTGGTCGCCGAGCTTCTCCTGCGCCCGGGCGAGCCGGTCCTCGGGGGCGCGTACCCGGATCGCCTCCAGCCAGCGCGATCCGTTCTTCGAGCCCATGCCGCGCCGGCCGAGCCAATAGAGCGTCATGTCGCCGAGGAACGCCGCGACCGAGGACACCAGGAACACCATCAGCAGCGCGAAGGGCGCCGTCTGATGGAAGGCCACCACCGCCGCGGAACTCACCAGCGCACCCGTCGGCACGACCGGTACCAGCGCACCGATCAGCACCAGCAGGAACAAGGACGGATACCCGATCGCCTGCTGAGTGGACTCCGGCGGCACGGTCGTGGCCGTGGCGGACAGGAATATCGCCGGGGCGGTGCCCTTGGCCGACAGAAGGAGCGGGGGAACGACCGATCCCGCGGCGGACCAGGGCATCACTGAGCGGCCTCCGGACGCACGCTCTCGCCGTGCCCCAGCAGGTGCACCGCCACCTGGGGCGCGCGCTCGGCGGCCAGGCGCACGAACTCCTCACCCGGCGCGTGGAATTCATGGGGGCGCACGGCATCCATCCCGATGGGCCAGAACGTGCCGTAGTGCACCGGCACAGCGCTCCGCGGCAGCAACGAGGCGAGCGCCTCGGCGGCCCGCCCCGCGTCGAGATGCCCCGCCCCGAGATACGGCCCCCAGCCGCCCACCGGCAGCAGGGCCACGTCGACCGCTCCGACCTCCTCGGCCATCGACGCGAACAGTCCGGTGTCCCCGGCGAAGTACGTCCGCGCCTCGCCCTCGATCACGTATCCCACGGCGGGGGAGCGGTGCGGTCCGACCGGCAGCCGCCGTCCGTCGTGCCGCGCCGAAACGGTGCGTACGACCAGGTCACCGACCTGAGTGCGATCGCCGGGCACCACCTCGGTGAGCCGCAGATGGGTCAGCCTGCGCAGCCCCGGCACCGCACGCGGGGCGCCGCGCGGAACGATCAGCCGGGTACCCGGAGCCAGCCGTGCCAGCGACGGCAGATGCAGATGGTCGGCGTGCAGATGGGAGACGAGTGCGACGTCCGCGGCCGCCGCCGGGGGAGGGGGCGGCTCCCCGCGCCTGCGGCGCAGATGCGCGAGCCGGCGCGCGAAGAGCGGGTCCGTGAGTACGCGCGTCCCGGAGTCCTCCAGCGTGCACGTGGCGTGCCCCCACCAGGTGATCTCCACCGGCACCTCTTTGCCTCCTTCGCGCGACTCCCCCCGAGCCTACGGGCAGGAGTAGGGTCGGCGGCGAAACCCGGAGGTGAGGGGGGACGCCATGGGAGACGCACGCGGTGCCTCCGGCACGCACGCCCTCGATCGCCCGCACGAGCGGAGCGGCCCCGCGGCGCGGCCCCCTTCGCTTCGCGTCACGGCGATCGCGAGCCTGACGCCCCTGGAGGAGCTCGACGCGGACCCCTTCCTCGTCGACTCCCGCAGCCAGCACGCGATGTGCGCCCGCTGGGCCGCCGAGCAGGGCTATGTCGTCACCCGGGAACTTCTCGTACGCGGTCTGCGCCCCGACCACCGCAGCCTGTGGGCGGACGTCGAGGCCGGCCTCGTGGATCTGTTCGTCGCGCCCAGCCGCCGGGTGCTGGAGCGGGCGCTCGCCTCGGTCGAGGAGTTCACCGCCGAGTGTGTGCGCCGCGGCGTTCGCGTCGAGACGGTGGGCACCGCCGAACCGTCCTACGACGCCCAGATGAAGGCCCGGGTCCACCGCCGCCTGTCGATGCCCACGGCCGGATACGACGGCCGCTGACCACCCTCCCACGAAGTCCCGGGACTCCACCGGACTCCGCGGGGGACTCCTCGGGGACTTCCGGTCGAGGACGTCCGGTGGGCTCCCCCGGGGACTTCCGGGGGCTTTCGGCCGTTGTGACAGGGTGGGAGCAGGCCGCGCGGACCGGGCGGGCCGGGACGTGAGGTGGGCTGGGCGTGGACGGAGGACGTTGGCGGCGCGTCGCCAGCGCGGCGGGGCGGAGTATCACGGTGTGGGCCGTGTCCACGGTCACGATGCTCGTCCTCGCCGGTGTGCTGCCCGATTTCCGGTTGCAGTCCGACAGCGGGGACAGCGCGACGCGGATCGCCGTCACCGCGGCGGTCGGGGCGGGCGTCTTCGGCCTCCTGTCGTCGCTGGTGTGGCCCCTGCTCGTCCGGGCCCTGCTGCTCGTCCCCGCCCTGGTGCTCGGCCTGCTCGTGTTCTTCCTCAACGGCTCGCTGCTCCTGATCGCCCTGCGGCTCGACCCCTCCGGGCACGGTGAGGCGGCCCCCGAGACCGCCGTGGTCGTGGCCGCCGTGATGTCCGCCGTCGCCTCGGCCACCGGCGCCGCCCTCGCCGTACGGGACGACGACGCGTACCGGCGCCGGCTCTACCGGCTCGCCGACCGGCGCCGCAAACGCGCCGACGGACGGCCCGGTCCCTCGACGCCCGCCGCCGTGTTCCTCCAGCTCGACGGGGTCGGGCACGACGTGCTGCGGGAGGCGATCGGCAAGGGGCTGATGCCGACCGCGGCCCGATGGCTGGGCGGGACCCGTCCCACCCACCGGCTCCACGCGTGGCGCACCGACTGGTCCAGCCAGACCGGCGCCAGCCAGCTCGGCATCCTGCACGGCAGCAATTACGACGTCCCGGCCTTCCGGTGGTACGAGAAGGACACCCAGGAGGTCATGGTCTGCAACCGCCCGACCAGCGCCGCAGAACTGCAGCGCCGGGCCGTCGTGCACACCGGTGACGGGGGCCTGCTCACCGTTGACGGCGCGAGCCGCGGCAACCTCTTCAGCGGCGGCGCCGACGAACTCGCACTCGTGCTGTCCGTGGCCGCGCGGAGGGGCCGGGACAACCGCTCGCGGGCGGGCTACTTCGCGTACTTCTCCGACCCCGCCAACGCCGTCCGTACGGCGATGTCGTTCATCGCCGAGGTCTTCAGGGAGATGGGCCAGTCCGCCTCGGCCCGCCTCAAGCAGCGACGGCCCCGCGTCGGTCGCGGCGGGCTGTACCCGTTCGTCCGCGCCTTCGCGACCGTCGTCGAGCGGGACGTCGTCGTCGCGGCGGTGATCGGCGACATGCTCGCCGGGCGCAACGCGGTCTACGCGGACCTGGTGGCGTACGACGAAGTGGCGCACCACTCCGGGCCGCGGAGCCGGGACGCCGAGAAGATCCTGGAGCGGCTCGACCGTTCGCTCGCGCTGATCGAGAAGGTCGCCGAGCACGCCCCGCGGCCGTACCGGATCGTCGTGCTCTCCGACCACGGCCAGAGCCCGGGCGAGACCTTCCTGACCCGCTACGGCCTCAGCCTCGGCAATCTGGTCCGGGCCGGCTGCGGGCTGCCCGTGCCCCGCAAGGCGCAGCGGACCCACAGCGGTGCCGAGGCGCGGACCGCCGTCCGAGCCGCGCTGCGCAGGCCGGTCGAGGAGCGTGAGGAGCGTGAGGAGCGGCGTCGGCCGACGGGGCGCCGCTCCGAGCCGATCGTCCTGGCCTCCGGCAACCTCGGTCTCGTCTCCTTCCCCGACGTGCCGCACCGGATGAGCCGGGAGGAGATCGACCGCCGCCACCCCGCGCTGCTGTCCACGCTCGCCAACCACCCCGGCGTCGGGTTCCTCCTGGTCCGCAGCGAGGAGCACGGCGGCCTCGTCCTCGGTGTGCACGGCGCCGAGGTGCCGGTGGACCGTCTCGACGACGAACACCCGGGTCCCCTGGCCGACTTCGGCCCCGGAGCCGCCGACGCCGTGCGGCGGACGCACTCCTTTCCGCACGCCGCCGACATCATGGTCAACTCCTGGTACGACCCCGCCGAGGGCGAAGTCCTCGCCTTCGAGGAGCAGATCGGCTCGCACGGCGGGCTCGGCGGTGCCCAGGGCCGTCCGTTCCTGCTCTCCCCGATGGCCCTGTCCACACCGGTCGGCGCGGACACCGAACTCGTCGGCGCGGAGCGGGTGCACGACGTGCTGCGGCGCTGGCTGCGCGAATGCGACGGCCCCCAAGTACCACTGCCGGCCCGCCCGGACGAGCGGGCCGCCTGAGCCGGGGATGCGCTCGGGGCACCGGACGACGAAGCCGTGCGCGCCGGAAAATCGGAGGCGGTGAACGGACCTCCGCGCCCACACTGTTCGCATCGGACGCCGCCTCTGCGCGCCCCTCTCGAACATCCCCAAGGAGCTCGCCTGTGCAGGCAGCCGTCACCGTCACTCCCGCCCGCATCCCGGAACTGCTGCTCGGTCTCGCCACGGTGCGGCCGGTCTTTCTCTGGGGCGCCCCCGGCATCGGGAAGTCCTCCCTGGTCAGGGAGTTCGCCGAGTCGCTCGGGTTGGAGTGCGTGAGCCTGCTGGGCACGCAGCTGGCGCCGGAGGACCTGATCGGCGTGCCGCAGATCCGCGACGGACGCTCGGTCTTCTGCCCGCCGGAGGCGATCGCCCGCGACGAGCCGTACTGCCTGTTCCTGGACGAGCTGAACGCGGCCACCCCCGACGTGCAGAAGGCCTTCTACTCGCTGATCCTGGACCGCCGTATCGGCGACTACGAGCTGCCGAAGGGCTCCATCGTGATCGGCGCGGGCAACCGCGCCACGGACAACGCGCTGGCCCGCCCGATCGCTTCGGCCCTGGTCAACCGCCTCACGCACGTCCACCTTGAGGCCTCCCCCAAGGACTGGCTGACCTGGGCGGCCGCGAACGACATCCACCCCTGGGTGCTGGACCACCTCACCGACCGGCCCGACCATCTGTGGTCCAAGCCGCCGAAGACGGAGGAGCCGTTCTCCACGCCGCGCTCCTGGCACATGCTCTCCGACGCGCTCGGCTCCTTCGGCCCCGAGGTCGACGAGGAGACCCTGAAGGTGATCGCCCACGGTACCCTGACGCCCGCGCACGCGGTCGCCTTCTGCGGTTACGTCAAGATCGTGCGCAGCCGGTTCGGCATCGAGGCCATCCTGAAGGGTGACGCCCGCTGGCCCTCCCGCATGGAGGACCGCGACCTCCTGTACTACCTCGCGGAGTCCTTCCGGGGCCGGCTCGTCAAGGAGCTGCCCGCCGGCCGGGAACACCTCTCGGCGAACGCCCGCCGGACCGCGTACCGCGCCAAGTCCCTGCTCGTGCAGCTCGCCGAGATCTCCGTCGAGGTCGCCCAGAGCGTCATCGCGTCCGACGCCGACGGCAATCCCGTCCTGCCCGCGTGGTTCCTGGTGGAGGCGGCCCGGGACATGCCGCGCCTGGTGGAGGCGCGCCAGTGAGCTCCCGTACAACTCCGCACCCGCGTACGTTCGTTGGAGTGGCCGGCGCGGTCGGGGCCGGCGGGTCGGCCGGGGCGGCGGAGGCCGCGCGATGAGCCGAGCCCGCAAGGCCGATGCAAAGGCAGGCGCCAAGGCTCAGCCCGATCCCGCCGCCGAGGCGTTCGCCGAGGGGATGCGGCTCGTGCGGGCCAACCGTGCGTTGGCCGCCATCGGCTTCAGCACCTGCCGGCAGGAGACATGCACCAGAGCTCCCCGGAGCGGCCTGGTGGCCGTCGACTCCGACGGGACCGTGCACGTCGACCACACCCGCCGCGCCGAACCCGCCGCCTGGGCCTGGGCGGTGGCGCACGCCGTCATCCATCTGGGCTTCGGCCATGTCCCGGCCGCGGCCGGGGCGCGTGAGCAGCCGGACCGCTTCGACCTCGCCGCCCGCTGCGTGGTGGTGAACCGCTTCCTGCTCGGTTTCCCGGTGGGCCTGACCCCCGAGGACCTCCCGGCCTCCTATCCCGACGGCGACGAGGAACGGCTCGCCGCGCGCTGGCGCCGCGACGGCATCCCGCCGGTGTACGAGCACTGCGGTACGGCGGGCGACGACCCGGACCAGGTGCTGGTGCCCTGGAACACCTGGATCGGCGGCACTCCGCCGGACTGGCAGGTGGCCTTCGCGCACGCGCTGACCCGCACCATGGCCACCGCGATGGATGTGGCGGGCGGTCGGCGCGCGTCCATGCGCGGAGGGCCGGTCCGGCTCCAGCCCTGGGAGCGGGCGCTGAGCTGGTTCGTCTCCTCCTACCCGCTGCTCGGCGGCGTCGCGGCGGGCATCACCCTCGTCGCCGACGCCGAAATCGCCCGCGCCTACGACATTTCCGTCGCCGCCGTCGACACGGAGGCGGCCGAGATCTACATCAACCCGCTGCGCGCATTCAGCGACGAGGAATGGCGGTTCGTCCTCGCCCACGAGATGCTGCACGCCGCTCTGCGCCACGGCGACCGCTGCGGCACCCGTGACCCGTACCTCTTCAACATCGCCGCCGACTATGTGATCAACGGCTGGCTGTGCGAGATGCAGATCGGCACGATGCCCGACGGGCTGTTGTACGACCCGGAACTGAAGGACCTGTCGGCCGAGGAGGTGTACGACCGGATCGCCGGCGATCTGCGCCGGATGCGCCGCCTTGCCACGCTGCGCGGCAAGGGTGCGGGCGACATCCTGGGCGGGCCGCTCGGCTCGCCTCGCGACTGTGTCGACCTCGACGAGTTCTACCGCCGAGGCCTGGCCCGCGGCCTCGATCTGCACCAGCAGCAGGAGCGCGGCTTCCTGCCCGGCGGCCTGGTCGAGGAGATCCGCGCGCTCAGCCACCCGCCGTTGCCCTGGGACGCCCGACTCGCCCGCTGGTTCGACGAGTTCGTACCCCGCCCCGAGCCCCTGCGGTCGTACGCGCGTCCCTCCCGACGGCAGGCTGCCACCCCCGACATCCCGCGCGCGGGCCGCTGGTTCCCTCCCGAGGAGATCGCCCGCTGCACCTTCGGCGTCGTGCTCGACACCTCCGGCTCCATGGACCGCACCCTGCTCGGCAAAGCGCTGGGCGCCATCGCCTCGTACGCCGGGGCCCGCGACGTACCGGCCGCCCGCGTCGTGTTCTGCGACGCCGCACCGCACGATGCGGGCTATCTGCCGGTCACGGAGATCGCCGGACGTGTGCGGGTGCGCGGGCGCGGCGGCACCGTGCTGCAGCCGGGCATCGACCTGCTGCACCGCGCCGACGACTTCCCGCCGGGCGCGCCCGTCCTGGTGATCACGGACGGATACTGCGACGTGCTGCGGGTGCGACGCGAACACGCCTATCTGATCCCGCAGGGCGCACGGCTCCCGTTCACCGCACGCGGACCGGTCTTCCGGGTGACCTGAGTCCCCGCGACGGCGCGGGCGATGCCGGCGGACACCACGGTCGGACAGCTGGACGCGTGCGGCGGATCCGCGAGGCGGTGGCGGCTCGGCCCGGTGTCCACACGGTGGCGCACGGCCGGACCGTCGAGGTTCCTCTCCGGGAGCCGGAGGCAGCCGCCCCGGCCGCCGACGGTGCGTCAGCGGGCGCTTTCCCGGGCCTCGTCGGGTGCATCCTGGACACGGCCCGGCAGGTCGCCACCCGATCCGCGGGGTGCACCGGGCCCAGGTGTGATCGGATGGGACACACGGACCCCGGCAACGGGACCACTCCCGAAAGGAATCACCGTGGCAACCACGCGCACCGCACACACCGTGTGGGAAGGCAACCTGCTCGAGGGCAACGGCGTCGTCACCTTCGACTCCTCCGGCATCGGCCAGCAGCCGGTGACGTGGGCGTCGCGAGCCCAGGACGCGAACGGCAAGACCAGCCCCGAGGAACTGATCGCGGCCGCCCACTCCAGCTGCTTCTCCATGGCGCTGTCGCACGCCCTCGCGGGTGCCGGCACCCCGCCCACCAAGCTCCTCACCAACGCCGACGTCACCTTCCAGCCCGGCGAAGGCATCACCGGCATCCACTTGACGGTCGAGGGCACGGTGCTGGGCCTCGACAACGACGGCTTCGTCGCGGCGGCCGAGGACGCCAAGAAGAACTGCCCGGTCAGCCAGGCCCTGACCGGCACGACGATCACCCTGTCGGCGAAGCTCGCCTGACGCTCGTACGCCGATGCCGCGCCTCCCCGAGGGGGGCGCGGCATCGGCGTGTCCGCCCCCACCCCGCCACCCGCGCCATTGACAAGCGGGAACGCAGGTTTTCTGCTGGGGGGCGGGCAGAGCCCTGGCGGAAGGGGACGGACATGGCACGTGCGGTCGGAATCGATCTCGGTACGACGAACTCGGTGGTGGCCGTCCTGGAGGGCGGTGAGGCGACGGTCGTCGCCAATGCCGAGGGAGCGCGCACCACGCCCTCGGTGGTGGCCTTCGCCAAGAACGGCGAGGTGCTGGTCGGCGAGGTCGCCAAACGGCAGGCCGTGACGAACGTGGAGCGCACCGCGCGGTCCGCGAAACGGTACATGGGCGATGTGACCTGGCGCTTTCCGGAGACGGGCAGCATCGACGGCACCCGCTACCGCGCGCAGGAACTGTCCGCGCGGGTGCTGCAGAAACTGAAGCGGGACGCCGAGGCCTATCTCGGCGAGGACGTCACGGACGCCGTGATCACCGTGCCCGCCTACTTCGACGACGCGCAGCGCCAGGCCACCAAGGAGGCGGGCGAGATCGCGGGCCTGAAGGTCCTGCGGATCATCAACGAGCCGACGGCCGCCGCCCTCGCGTACGGGCTCGACCGCGGCGAGGAGCAGACTGTCCTCGTCTTCGACCTGGGCGGCGGCACCTTCGACGTCTCGCTCCTGGAGATCGGCGACGGCGTCATCGAGGTCAAGGCGACCAACGGTGACACCCGGCTCGGCGGCGACGACTGGGACCAGCGGATCGTCGAGCACCTCGCGCAGCGCTTCAAGGCCTCGCACGGCATCGACCTCGGCCACGACAAGATGGCGCTGCAACGGCTGCGCGAGGGCGCCGAGAAGGCCAAGATCGAGCTGTCCTCGTCCACCGAGACCAACGTCAACCTGCCCTACATCACCGCCACCGCCGACGGCCCGATCCACCTCGACGAGAAACTGACACGGTCTCAGTTCCAAGAACTCACGGCCGACTTGCTCGACCGCTGCCGGACCCCCTTCCACCAGGCGGTCAAGGACGCGGGTGTGAAGCTGTCCGCCGTCGACCACGTCATCCTGGTCGGCGGGTCCACCCGGATGCCCGCCGTCACCGACCTGGTGAAGGAACTCACCGGCAAGGACCCGCACAAGGGCGTCAACCCGGACGAGGTCGTGGCCGTCGGCGCCGGACTCCAGGCCGGCGTGATCAGGGGTGATGTGAAGGACGTGCTGCTCCTCGACGTCACCCCGCTGTCCCTCGGCATCGAGACCAAGGGCGGCATCATGACCACGCTCATCGAGCGCAACACCACGATCCCGACCCGGCGTTCGGAGATCTTCACGACGGCCGCCGACAACCAGCCCTCGGTCGGCATCCAGGTCTACCAGGGCGAACGCGAGATCGCCGCGTACAACAAGAAGCTCGGCGTCTTCGACCTCACCGGTCTGCCGCCCGCGCCGCGCGGGGTCCCGCAGATCGAGGTCGCCTTCGACATCGACGCCAACGGGATCATGCACGTCTCGGCGAAGGACCTGGCCACCGGGCGCGAGCAGAAGATGACCGTCACCGGCGGCTCGGCGCTGCCCAAGAACGACATCGACCGCATGATGCGCGAGGCCGAGCAGTACGCCGAGGAGGACCGGCGCCGCCGGGAGGCCGCGGAGACCCGCAACCAGGGCGAGCAACTCGTCTACCAGACGGAGAAGTTCGTCCGCGACAACGATGAGCGCATCCCCGCCGACACGAAGACCGAGGTCGGTTCGGCGGCCGCCGAACTGAAACAGCTCCTGGAGGACTCCTCCACCGACACCGCGGCCCTCCGGGGCGCCATCGAGAAACTGGCCACCGTCAGCCAGCAGATGGGCCAGGCCATGTACGCCCGGGCCCAGCAGGAGACGGCCCCCGATGACCAGCGGCCCACCGAGCACGTCCCCGGCGAGGACGAGGGCGTGGTGGACGCGGAGATCGTGGACGAGGACCGCGACCGCAACCCGAAGGACGGCGCCGCCTGGACGGACTGATCACGAGCGGTGCGACCTGCTCAGCGCTTGCGCCCGACCCCGGCGTACACGGGGGCGACGCCTTCCTTGGCGGCGACCACGTCCTCCCTGTCCGGCCGCCAGTCGAAGACCGGCACGACCCCGGGGTCGAGGAGCTCCAGGCCGTCGAAGAACCGGGAGAACTCGTCCCGGGCGCGCGGGAAGAAGGGGGTGCCGCTGCGCCGGAACAACTCGGCGGCCTTAGCGACACCCTCGGGGCTGATGTCGGCGGTGACCTGCGACAGGACGAGGTGGCTGCCGGGGACGAGAGCGTCGACGTACCGCTCGAGAAGGCCATAGACGTCGTCGCCGTCGGTGTCGGCGTCCAGGTAGTGGGTGAGCGCGACCAGTGACAGCGCGACGGGCTGCTTGAGGTCCAGGCACTCGCCCGCCAGCCGCAGGATGGTCTCGGGGTCGCGGACATCGGCGTGTACGTAGTCGGTGCTGCCCTCGGGGGAGCCGTGCAGCAGCGCCTCCGCGTGGCGCAGCACGATCGGATCGTTGTCCGCGTACACGATCCTGGCGTCCGGGGCGACCTGCTGGGCCACCTGGTGCAGATTGGGCTGGGTGGGGATGCCCGTACCGATGTCCAGGAACTGACGGACACCGGCCTGCGCGGCGGCCCGCGTCGCGCGGTGCATGAAGCGGCGGTTGGCCCGCGCCCCGCGCACGACGGTCGAGTCCGCGGCGAGGATCTTGCGGGCCAGGTCCTCGTCCACCGGGTAGTTGTCCTTGCCGCCCAGCCACCAGTCGTAGACACGGGCCGGATGGGGCCGGCTGGTGTCGATCCTGGTGGGCGCGGCGTCGGGTCCGGTCATACGTCTGCTCCTCGGTCGTCTTCGGGGTGTCCGGTGCTGCGATCGTCTTCGCGTGGATGTCCGGCCCGGCCGGCGTGCTCAGTAGTTCCCGCGGAACTCCCGGAGGATCTCCTTGGTGCGCTGGGCGGAGGCGGCGTGGGCCGACATGTGGTCCAGCACCTCCAGGTGCAGGGCCACCTCCTCGCGCGCGTCGAGGTAGAGCGCGCCGGTCACGTACTCGCTGTAGACGATGTCCGGCAGCTCCGGCTCGGCGAACCGGAACAGCGCGAAGGACGTGTACGTCCCCGGGTGCGGGCCGTTCGCGAACTCCGCGACCTGGAGCGTGACGTGATCGAGCTCGACCCATTCGAGGAGCCGGTCCATCTGGTCGCGCATGACCTCACCCCGGGGGCTCACCGGACGCAGCAACGCCGTCTCGTCCATGATCACCCAGAGGTGGGGAGGGTTCGCCCGCGTGAGCAGCGCCTGCCGCTTCATCCGCAGCGCCACATGCCGCTCGATGGCCTCGGGGCCCGTATGCCCGACCGTCCCGGCCTCCAGCACGGCCCGCGCGTACTCCTCGGTCTGCAGCAGACCGGGCACGAAGTGCGGTTCGTACGAGCGGATCAGCTGGGCGGCGCCCTCCAGGCTGACGTGCATGCTGAACCAGTCCGGCAGCACATCGTAGTAACGCTGCCACCAGCCCGGCTGGTTCGCCTCCTCGGCCAGTGCCACGAAGACGTCCGCCTCGTCGTCGGCCACACCGTACGTAGTCAACAGCACCTGCACGTAGGGGATCTTGAGGGCGACCTCGGCCATCTCCATCCGCCGCACGGTCGCCGGGGCGACGCGCAGCACACGGGCCGCCTCTTCCCGTTTCAGGCCCGCGGCCTCGCGCAGCTCCTGCAGCCGCCGCCCGAGAACCACCTGCCCCACCGTGGGCGCCGGTCGCCGCTCACTCACGCCACGCCTCCCCACGCGCCGAAGTATGCGTGCAGTGTGCCATGTTCGTGGAGAACCATCAGAGGTTGGCCTCAACACATCTACACCCAGGGCGATTTGAGGCAAAACGAGCCTGACGAGGTCCCCGAACCCGGGCCCGGGACCACCTGCGCGCGTGGAAATGACCGAGCATCACGACGACAGTGAATGAAGGAACTTGACCGTCGCGGGGTCCGCCGGGAGGAACGTCTCGATGGCCAGCTCGGCGACCGTCACATCCATCGGCGTGTTGAACGTCGCGATGGACGAGATGAACGACAGCACACGGCCTTCGTGCTCGATCCGCATCGGGAGCGCGAAGGGGGCGGCGGTGCCGAGAGACTCGTCGTCCTCGGCCGCGTCCCGCTCCGGGACCGGATACGCCGCCACCTCCTCGTACAGAGCGCGCAGCGGCTGCGAACGGCGCAGCGCGATCTGCCGGTCCATCTGGGCGAGCAGATGATCCCGCCACGCGCGCAGATTGCGGATGCGCGGCGCCAGGCCCTCCGGGTGGAGTGTCAGCCGCATCGCGTTCAGCGGCGGCCGGAGGAGACGGTCCGGGACGCCGTCCAGCAGCATCGCGATGCCACGGTTCGCGGCGAGGACGTCGTACGTCGCGTCGACCACCAGCGCCGGATAGGGCTCGTAGCCCTGGATCAGCCTCTCCACGCCGTCGCGCAGCGCGTCCATCGAGGGATCGTCGAGCCGGGTCTCCGGATAGTGCGGGGCGTAACCTGCCGCGAGAAGCAGCGCGTTGCGCTCCCGCACCGGCACGTCGAGGTGCTCGGCGAGCCGCAGCACCATCTCCTCGCTGGGGCGGGAGCGGCCCGTCTCGACAAAACTGATGTGACGGGCCGAGGAGCCCGCCCGCAGCGCCAGTTCCAGCTGACTCACCCGCCGCTGCTCCCGCCAGCCGCGCAGCAGCGGCCCGACACCCTTCTCGGCAGAGGCGCTTGAGAGGGCGGCGGAACCGGACGGGACAATGCTCATGCGAGGACCGTAGTCGAGGAGTCGGGAGTAGCGGCACGTGAACGACCTGTGGAACCTGTCCTGGGAGGCGGAGGCCCTCTACCGGGCACGCGTACGCGGCTGTCTGCTGGGCGGCGCGCTCGGGGACGCCCTCGGCTACCCCGTCGAGTTCGACTCCCTCGAAGGGATCCGCGCCGCGCACGGACCGCGCGGGGTGACCGGACCGGTCCCCGACGCCGACGGGGTGGTGGGCCGGATCAGCGACGACACCCAGATGACCCTGTTCACCGTGGAGGGCATCCAGCAGGCGCACGTACGCGAGCGGCTCAAGGGCATCGGGGGCGGCTGGTCACGGCTGGTGCGATGGGCGTACGGGCGCTGGCTGGACACGCAGAACGGGCCCGGACCCGGCCCGGACGTCCACGGCGGACTCGCCGCGCAGAGCTGGCTGTACGCCCGCCGGGCGCCCGGCAACGCCTGCCTCTCCGGGCTCCAGCAGGACCACTTTCCCGACCCGACGAGCGAACTCGGGCCGCCCGGACCCGTCAACCCGGACTCCAAGGGATGCGGCGCGGTCATGCGCTCGGCGCCCTTCGGGCTCACCCGCACCTCGGCCGAGACCGTGTTCGGCATCGCCGCCCGCTGCGCCCAGATGACCCACGGCCACCCCACGGGTTACTACGCCTCCGGAGCCCTCGCCGCGATCGTCACCCACCTCGTCTCCGGGGACTCCCTGGAGGGCGCCGTCCTGCGCACGCTGCGGCTGCTCGCCCGCCATCCCGGGCACGAGGAGACCACGGCCGCCCTGAACCGCGCCCTCGACCTCGCCTCCGAAGGCACCCCGGACGCCGGCAAGGTCGAGTCCCTCGGCGCGGGCTGGATCGCCGAGGAGGCCCTGGCCATCGCCGTCTACTGCGCTCTCGCCGCTCCCCGGGTGACCGACGCCCTGCTCCTGTCCGTGAACCACTCCGGCGACAGCGACTCCACCGGCGCCGTCTGCGGCAACCTCCTCGGCGCCCGCCACGGCGACCACGGGCTCCCCCAGGAGTGGCTGGAACGGATCGAGGGCCGCTCCACGATCACGGTCCTGGCCGACGACTTCGCGACGGAGTGCGTGAGACGCTGAGAACCGGAAACAGCCGCGGACCTGCGCCGACCTGCGCCGATCTGCCGCGGCGCGGAACTCGCCGGGCCGCCCCGCCGTCGCCGTCGCCGCCGTGCCGGGCACGGCGGACGCCGCCCCGCCGACGACGAGGCACTCGGGGCTGCCGCCGCCCGTGACCGGCCCTGATGCCCTGCCGACCGGGGACGGCTGTGGCAGGCTGAGGAAAGGGCTCACCCGTAAGCCCGACCCGGTACACCCGGCCCCGTACACCGCACTGCGCGCTCCAGGCCCCGCACTCCGTACTCCACACGTCACACGCCGCACTCCGCGGACACCGTCCCGCACACCTCACCGCCGTACGAAGGGATCACGTTCATGGCCGTCGAACCGCTGGCGCAGAAGGAGATCGAGGAGCGGCTGGCGGAGCTGCCCGGCTGGTCGCTGGAGGGTGACCGGCTCGCCCGTACCTACCGGCTCGGCTCGCACTTCGCGGCGACCGCCATGGTCGTGCACATCGCCCAGGTGCAGGAGGAGCTCGACCACCACTCCGACCTCACCCTCGGCTACAACACGATCGCCCTCACGGTGAACACGCACAGCGTCGGCGGCGCCGTCACCGCACTCGACTTCGATCTCGCCCGCCGGGTGGAGAAACTCGCGCCGGGGCACGGGGCACACTGACCTGTGTGCTGGACTACGACAAGGAAGTCGACGGGTACGACGCGACGCGGGGCAGCAAGCCACGGGCCGCCGCGGCCGCCGACGCCGTGCGCGTGAACTCCATGGTCCAGTTGGTCAGCCACGTGTTCTCCCCGTCCAGGGAGAACGCCTGCTCCCAGCGGGCCGTGGTCTCCGAGATCCCCGACCACACGAACCGCACCCGCACGTCCTTCCCGTCATGGGTGTCGTCGCCGTGGAACTCGCCCCACCCGTCCGGCCCGAACCGCCCCAGCACCGGCGGGAAGAGCTTCCCGCTGCGGCTGGAGGACCAGTTCAGCGACCACCGCTCGGTCTCCAAGTCGAAGAGCCGCAACGTCAGCCCCTTCCAGCCCTGACTCGGCACGTCGATCTCGTCGATGTTCGCCGCCCCGTCGAACAGGTCCCAGCAGCGGCTGACGCCCGGGAACTCCTCCCAGTCGCTCTCCGGGTCGAGGAAGTCGGTACGGCGACGGTTGACGACGTCCCAGTCCCCGTGGAGGAAGTCGAAGTCGCGGAGGGCGACGGCGTTGTCCCGGGTGTTGCTCATGTGCGGTCCCCTGTGGTTCCTTCGGGCAGCGAGTCGGTCAAGTAGGCCTCCAGATCGGGTACTTCGGAGGCGATCAAGTGCCGTACCCAGGCATTCCGTTCGTGCAGGATCGGCGGCAGCTCCCAGACGCAGCCGATCCACGGGAGGTCCGGGGTGATGAAGTGGGCCGGGTCCCGGTCGGGGCAGCCCAGCACCGGCTGGCCCGCGGCGGCGCCCCGGAAGTGCAGGACGTTGTCCCACACCCAGCTGTAGGCGTTGAGGTAGGCGCCGTCGTCACCGCCGCGGTGCAGGACGATGAAGGTGGCCGGTGGGGTGCCGTCCGGCTCGGGGAGCAGCCGCGGCAGCATCGCGTACGCCGCCCGCTCGACCTCGGGTTCGATACCGGCCGGGTCCGCCGTGACGTGGTAGCGCTTGATCCGCCGCCCCGTCACCTCGATGGGCGGCGGCACGGTCAGGAACTTCTCCCTGAAGAGCGTGGGTGGCTGGGAGCCCGGGGAGGCCGGAGAGGCCGGAGAGCCCGAGGAGCCCGTGGGCGGCGCGGAGGCCGTAGATGCAGTGGAGGTCGTCGAAGCCATGATGGGGACGCTAAGCCCGCTTCACTGACACCATGTGTCAGTGAAGTCCAGCCGTCTCATCTCGATCCTGCTGCTGCTCCAGACCCGCGGCAGGCTGACCGCCGCCCAGCTCGCCGAGGAGCTGGAGGTGTCGGTGCGGACGGTGTACCGGGACGTCGAGGCGCTGAGCGCGGCGGGTGTTCCGCTGTACGGCGACGCGGGGCACGCGGGCGGCTACCGGCTGCTCGACGGCTACCGCACCCGCCTCACCGGCCTCACCACCGAGGAGGCCGAGGCGCTCTTCCTCGCCGGAGTGCCCGGACCGGCCGCCGAACTCGGTCTCGGGTCGGTGCTCGCCGCCGCCCAGCTCAAGGTGCGCGCCGCTCTCCCGCACGAGCTGCGCGAGCACGCCGACCGGGTCAGCGGCCGCTTCCACCTGGACGCGCCGGGCTGGTACGCGGACGCCGACGAGACCCCGTACCTCCCCGCCGTCGCCGACGCCGTCTGGAACAGCCGTGTTCTGCACTTCCTCTACCGCCGCTGGCGCGAACCCACCGACGTGGAGCGCCGCCTGGAGCCGTACGGCCTCGTCCTGAAGGCGGGCCGCTGGTACGTCGTCGCCGGCCCGGGGCCGCGTACCTTCCGGGTGGACCAGATCCTCGAACTCAGCACATCGGGCGAGGAGTTCACCCGCCCCGAGGGATTCGACCTGGCGGCGTACTGGACCGCCTACCAGCGGGACTTCCACGAGCGGCTGCACCGGGCGGAGGCGGTCGTGCGGATCGCGCCCGGAACCCGTCTGAGTGGTCCCGCGGGTCACGCGGTGACGGTCAACGGCCGTACGGAAAAGGATGGTTGGACGTGCGCCACCGTTCCCGTCGAATCCGTGGACCAGGCCCACGACGACTTCCTGCGGCTCGGGACGGCGATCGAGGTCCTGGAGCCGCCCGAACTGCGCGCCCGCATCGCCGCGACGATCGTCGAGCTGGCCCGCAGATACGCGTAGAGAGCGCTTATGTATGGGCGGCAACTCCCGTGCGGGCAGCGGCGACTGAGGGGACAGAGGCAGCCGGCTCGATGGTGACCGGGCAGGTCCGCGCGTACGACCTGCTGCGGATGTTCGGCCGCGAGGGGCGACCGACGCCCCTGGGGCAGGCGTTCGCCGAGTACGGACGGATCGCCAAGACCCTGCACCTGCTCCGGGTCGCCGACCCGGTAGACGACACCTAACGGCGCCAGATGAACCGGCAGCTCACCGTCCAGGAGTCACGTCACAAGCTCGCCCGCGACATCTGCCACGGCAAGCGCGGACACATCATGCAGGCGTACAGGACGGGGCAGGAGGACCAACTCGGGGCGCTCGGCCTGGTCCTCAATGCCGCCGTGCTCTGGACGACCCGCTACCTCGACGCCGCCGTCGACCACCTGCGGGCCCTGCCGCCCGAGGGGCGGGAGCATGACGTCCTGGGCGAGGACGTCGCCCGGGTCTCCCCGCTGAAGCACGCCAACCTCAACTGTCTGGGCCGATACAGCTTCGCTGCCCGCCCGCCCGCCCGCCACGCGAGGGCCTGCGCCCACTGCGCTACCCGGCGACAGTCCACCTCGACGAGGACGAGGGCACCGGCGAATGACGCGGCGTCAGGGCGCGTATCGGGTCTTGATCCATAAGCATCGCAGCTTCCGGGGCGGGTGTCCGTCTGGGGTACGGGGCCCGGTGATCTGCGGCTGCACCGTGTGGGCGCGAGTGACCAGAAGCGTTGCCGCAGGCAGGCAGCGGCGGGGCCCGAGGGCCCCGGCTGCGTGCCCGCTGGGATGGTGTGTCAGACCACGGCGAGCCGGTCCACCAGCAGCTCCACTCTCGGCTCGGTGTCCTCCGGTGGCAGCCGTCCCGACCGGGTCAGGGTCGCCAGCCCGTGCAGGGACGCCCAGAACACCTCGGTGAACAGTCCCGGGTCGACGCCGTCCCCGGCGACCTCGCCGAGGCTCTCCAGCAGCGCGGCGAAGGCGTCCTTGAGCGGTTCCGGGGTGTCCTCCTGTGCGTACGGGAGACCGCCGTCGAGCTGGAAGAGGGCGTCGTAGACCGCCGGATTGCGTGCGGCGAAGTCGAGGTAGGCGCGGGCGAGGGCGTACCCCCGGGCGCGCGGGCCGTCCGCGGCGGCGGTCGCGGCCCGCACCGCCGCGGCCATCTCGGTGGCGCCCTGGAGGGCGACGGCGCCGATGATCTCGCGCTTGCCGCGGAAGTGGCTGTAGAGGACGGGCTGGCTGTATTCAATGCGTTCGGCGAGCCGGCGGGTGGTGACCGCGTCCCAGCCCTGCTGCTCGGCGAGTTCGCGGGCCGTCGCCACGATGAGGCGCTCGCGCTCCGCCCGTTCGCGCTGCTTGCGTTCCTGTACCGACATGATTCGATCCTAGCAGCGCTAGACACGAGAGCGGCAGCAGCGCTAGCGTTGCATTGTCAGCTAGCGACGCTAGATACCGGAAGGGTCGTCATGCTCAACGCGCTCGAGGTCGTCACCACCGTGGTCGTCGGCGTGATGGTGGGGGTGGAGTTCTCCGTCGCCTTCGTCATCAACCCGATCCTCAACGCTCTCCCGGAGGACAGTGGCCAACTCGGCCACGCCCACGGGGGCCGGATGCTCGGCGCCGTGATGCCGGTCTGGTACATCGGCTCGCTCGTCCTCGTCGGCATCTGGGCTGTCGCCGGGTGGCACCACCACGGCGCCGGACTCGTCGTCACCGCCGGCGCGCTTCTGATCCTCAGCGTGGTCATGTCGATTCTGCTGCTCGTTCCGATCAACAACCGGAACAAGACGTGGACCCCCGAGAACCGGCCCGCCGACTGGAAGGAGCAGCTGAACGCCTGGGAGCGCTGGCACTACGTCCGCGTCGCCGTCATCGTCGCCGCCTTCGCCCTGCTGGTCGCCGCCCTCACCTGAGCCCACGGGTCACCTGCCCGGTCGTCAGCCGCAACTGCTCGGCCGTGCGCCCGAAGTGCGGCACCGCCACCTCCAGCTACATCCAGGACCCGGACACCAACACCCTCGAACTCCGCAGGTACCCCGCAGGACGCGGGCCCCATCGACACCCGTTCACCGATAGCGAGAGGAAGTTCCGCAAATGGCCAAGCTGCAGAGTCTCGACCCGAACACACCGATGTTCGCGCAGTTCAAGGAGAAGACCGGTCCCGTAGTCCTGGCCAACACCTTCGTCGTCCCGAAGGCGAGGACTGAATCGTTCCTGGCCCTCTTTCGCAGGCAGGCCGAGTTCATGAAGGCTCAGCCGGGATTCGTCTCCCTGCGGATGCACAAGGGAACGGCGGACAGCCAGCTTCTGATGAACGTCGCGGTCTGGGAATCGACCGAGGCTCTCGCCGCGGCGTTCGGCAGCCCGGAGTTCCAGCGCATGGCTGCCGAGTTCCCCGACGACATCGTGTCGTACCCGCATATCTTCGAGCAGATCGACGCATGACACGGCAGCTGTAGCCGGGGAGGGCGGCCGGAGAAGCCCTGCCCTCCCCCGGGCAGTCACGCATCCGCACCATGCCGGGTCGCCAAGACCGCCGACCAACCCCACCACGCGTAGCCCTGTCCCTGACAAGGAGTCTCTATGGCCGTGGAGCTGAATCACACCATCGTCCCCGCCCGTGCCCCGCAAGCCTCGGCGCAGTTCCTGGCGGAAATCCTCACCCCGGGCGGCGCCGGGGCGTGAGGCCGATGGCAGCCCATCGGATCACGGCTTCGCTGGTGGCTCTGCGCTGAGCGGCCCGGTCGACCAGACGCCCGGCAAAACCGGCATCGGCGAAGACGAACCGGCAGGCCGGCGCGGTCAGAGATGTTCCGAGTAAAGCGATCTTGTCCGCCCCACCCGCACCGGTCCGCGTCATCTGGCAAGTCATCGGCCGCCCCAGCTACGCCCGCCGCTGAACCCTGCCCCACCCCAGGCTGAACGTCAAAGGAGAAGCACCATGTCGCTGAAGAACGTCAACACCGTCCTGGCCACCGCCGGCGCCCTGTTCGTCCTCTACCTCGGGCTGTCCTTCATCCTGACCCCCGAGACGTCCACTCCAGGCGTTGGCCTGCCGAACTGGCCCGACGGCGACGGCGACGGCTTCCTCATCATGAAGGGCATCCGCGAATTCGCGATGGGCCTGGTCATCGGCATCCTGCTGGTGACGGGCCACCGCCGAGCCCTGGGCTGGGTCCTGCTGATGGAGGCCGTCGCCCCGTTCGGCGACATGATCAACGTCTTGGCCCACCACGGCTCCATCGCCGCCGCGTTCGGCATCCACGGCCTGACCTCGGCGCTGATCGCGATCACCGGCCTGCTGATCCTCCGCGAAACCAGCAAGGCCCACAAGGCCCCTGCCTCAGCGCCCGCTGCGCAGCCCGCCTGACAGCTGCATGCCCCGAAGGGGTGGCCGGGCCACCCCGAAAGCGGGTGCGTCACCGGCCTGTCCGGTGGTGAGCACGAAGGCCATCGGCCGACAGTTACGGTCGGCGGCGAGGTGAATCTTCGTAGTCAGCCCGCCGCGGGAGCGGCCGATGGCATGGTCGCCGGGCTCCTCGGTCGAGGCCCCTCTTTGCGAGCCCCGGCCGCGTGCTGGTGAGCACGCACGATCGTGGAGTCAACCGCGACGACCCAATCCAGGTCGCCGTCAGCATCGGCCTGGGCGAGAAGCGCGGTGAACACACGCTCCCAAGTGCCATCGATGGCCCAGTTCCTCAGCCTCGTATAGACGCCCTTCCACGAGCCGTACGCGGCAGGCAGGTGCACCCACTGAGACCCGGTCCGGAACTTCCAGGCGATCGCATCGATCACCTGTCGATGATCACGCCACCGCCCGCCCAGCCACGGCGTCCGATCAGGCAACAACGGCTCTATCCGCGCCCACTGCGCGTCAGTCAACGGCACGGCCAGACCAACGATCCGATGATCGGAAAGAAGTGCTCTAGCCGACCCCCGGCCCCGCGCCTGCGAGACTCGTCCCGCCTCTCGTTGCCGTCCCCCGTCGGCGAGGGGCACCTCGTTATCGGGGGCGCCCCGTGACTCGCTGGCCGCGGCCTGCGCATTTACGATCCTGCCCTCGAACGTTCCGAGAGGGACACGATGAGCGAAGCAGAACCCGCCAGACCCGCACCGTCGACGCCCGCGCCGCAGAAGAGCCGAGAGTGAACCGGTGTGCTCATCGCAATCGCTGCCGCCCTCGTTGCCGGATCTCTAGCCTGCGGTTTCGTTGCGGGCAGGGCGACTGCGCCAGCAGGCGACGACGATGCCGCCACCTGCACGTCGGCAAACGCCGCTGACGAGCAGCTGCTCGATGAGGCAAGTGAAGCGCCCACGAGCGAGCCGCAGGACGCGAAGGGCAAGCGGATTGCGATCGCCTCGAACGTGATCCTGCAGAACCCGGACTGCTTCAGCGCAAGCCTCCGGGCGCAGGCGCAGACGGCGAAGGATGAGATCGCCGCTCGGGCTGACTCTCAGGCAATGTCCGATGCTGCCGCGCGGGCGGCAGAATGCGCGAGGCCGGGCAGATGGTCCTCGCTCCCTTGCTAGTCCGGCGTTGTCAGTGGCGGCTCGTAGAGTGGTCGTCAACATAACGACTAGCCAGTCGGGTTGTTGCTGATGCCCCGCGCCGGAGTGATGCCCGACGCGGGGCTTGCTGCTGTCAGATCTCGCCGCTCGTCACGCCACGCTGGAAGAGATCCCAGCTGGCCGCGCTGATGTGGACGTGCGGTAGTGCAGTGTCCTTCGAGTCGCGGACCAGGACTGACGAATTCAGATTCGCCACCTCTACACAGTTGGCGCCCGTAACGCTGTACGAGCTCTTCTGCCATGAATAGGGCATAGCCACCTCCTCGTGGTTGCTGCAGTATCTGGCGTGTTCCCGGGGGAGAGCTAGGCCGCCTCCGCCTCGGCGGCTGCGTGCCGCACGGCGCTCTTCACCCGCATCTCTTCCGTGTACCGGTCGCTCCCGCCGGGTAGCGCCGCGTGGAACATGGTGGCCGCGTCCCGCCAGGCGTTCCACAGACGCCCGTACTCGGCGTGCTGCTCCTCGGTCCAGCCGTCACCGGCGGAGGGGCTGCCGTACCGTTCCTGCAGTTCGAGAAGCGCGGCGTGCGCGTCCACGGCGGCCTGTTCGAGGCGGATCAGATCGTCAGAAGGTGCTCGCTCACGAGAGCGAATCCTAAGCTGCCTTCACGACGTCACCACGTCGGCGCTCCGCCGCATCCGCGATGGCCCAGTCCGTCACCAGCGCCGCATACTCGGCCCGCTCGGCCGCGTCGAGCCGCTTATCCGGGTGCGACCAGAAGCCCCGGATCAACGCGTTCAGCACCGCGGCGGACCGCGTCGAACCCGAAGTCGGAGGAGTGGGAGGCATGATCAAATTCTAGAGCCACCTCTGACGGCGGTCAGCCCTCGGCGGGAGGCTGCTGCAGCTCCGTGACGAACGGGCCGATGCCTGGCTGCATCTCCGCCAAGCCGCTGGCCCGCAGCTCCTTCAGCACGCGCTTCGCGGTGACGGGGCTGATCCCGAACTCGTCGCAGATCAGGATGGACGGCGAGGATGAGGTGCCAGCCCTGTGGTGTGGTGTAGGCCGTAGGGCTACAGGTAGTGGCCGAGATTCAAAAATTTGTTCACCTGATCGGGTGAACAATCCCTGACCTGCGTATCCCGTTGGGCAACCCGGGAACCACGGCAGGACCGCCCAACAGAACGCAGCACCAGGGAGACGGCATGGACCGAAGGCAGATCCTCGACCTCTTCGAGTGGGCGCCCGCGATCTGCTTCCGGCATCCCGAGAAGGGCGAGGTCTCCACCGCGGTTGTGGGCGTCGTCAACGGCGCCTCGGCCGACGGTGTATACGCCGTGAGCTGCTGAACATCCATCTGGGGCGAGATCGAGAGGCGGCCGTCCGACACGAGCGGACGGCCGCCGAACTCGTGATCCACCTGCTCTGACGAGACACCCACGCCGACCGGTACGTCCCTGGAAACGGCATGGCCCCCCGCGGCAAAACGGGGGGCCGGGGCCGACGTATCCGGGCTGCGGAGTTGTCGAACACCTCTATTGGGCACCAGTCCGAAGCGGGATCTCAAGGGTTTGCGAAAAGTGTTTACTAGATCCTCTAGTTGCTGGTCGATCCACTCCTCGCCCGTGAACGATAGGGCTACCGGCCCGAAGTCACTGTGGGCAAACACGGTGGGGCCGGTACGTATCCGGGCTTGCACAGAGGAGTTGAACGTCTTTGACCTGGACATCTTTCTTTCAACGGCTGACGTTTTTCGGGGTGATCAGCGGCCTCGTGGTGGTGTTGATCACGATGGGTGTGGGGCCGACTGTGGCGTTGAGTGCCGCTGCGGCCATCGTGTTCATCGCGCGGGACATGTGGCTGCCCGCCGCGGCGGGTGCTGCGCAGCAGGCACCGAGCGTCTTGAGGGCCGGGGCACCGGAGCAGAACGACGGTGAGGCTGCGAAGCTCGCGTCGTTCGAAGCTGCGGACGCTGAACAGTGTGCTCGCAGCGAGGCCGAAAAGGACGAGGGGCCTGCCGTGCCGGACGAGGCAGGCAGCTGATGACCGCTCGTCAGAAGCCCCTGGCGGGGGATCTTCCTGAGGGGAGACGGCAGTTGTCCGAGGCGCTCCGGGCGAGGCTCGGCCGGTCCGGCAAGAGTCTTCGGCTGGCGGCTCGCGATGCCAATGTCAGTCCCGGCATGCTCTCGCTGGTGCTCAGCGGGCAGCGCAAGCCGGCGCCGAAGACGCTGAACAGCATCCTGCGCTCTACGGCCACCAGGGAGGAACGCGCGAGCATGAAGACTCGCGAGACCCAGAATGGTGCGACCGGGTCGGAAACGGGAGCGGGCCGCGACGATCACGACTACGTGACGCTGGACTGGAAGCGACTCCTCCAGGCTGCGCTGCTCGCCATCCTTGCTCTGATCATGGCCGTGTGCGGCGTGGGCCGGATCGAGCCGCCTCAGCCGCCGGGGTGGTCAGGGTGTCAGGGCGGGGTGGACTGCAGTATCGGCCCCAAGGGTGAGCCCGAGCCCCGGCTCCCGTAACCTGCCGGGACAGCATGTTCAGCGGCGTCTCGGCCGAGGGCGCTACGCCGTGAACGGCATCTTTTTCGAACTGCGCCGCCACCTGCACGAGGCAATCGAAACCATTCGACCCGGAGCGGAAGTTCAGCACGACCTCACCCTCAGAATCAGGGAAATCCCCTTCGGGAACGTGCCCCGAAGGGGAACGAGGGCGAGGTCAACTCACCGCACAAGTCTCACCCCCCGACGTGAAAGCCGCAGGTTTCGCGTTCGCCCCCGTCCAGCTCCCCGTGAAGCCGAAGCCGACCGACGAACCCGCTGCCACGTTGGCGTTCCAGTTGACGTTCTTCGCTGTCACGGTCGCGCCCGACTGTGTGTAGTCGGCGTTCCAGAGCTGGGTGATCTTCTGGCCGTCCGGGAAGGTCCAGCCCAGTGTCCAGCCGGTCCAGGCGGTGGAGCCGGTGTTGGTGAGGGACACGTCGGCCTGGAAGCCGCCCGACCACTGGTTCGTGATCTTGTACGTCACCGAGCACGCCCCCGTCGGCGGAGGCGTCGGGTCCGTACCGCCGCCCCCGCCGCCCCCGGCGTCCGAGCTGTCGCCGTAGACGATCCCGCGCCCGTTCGTCGTCACGTACACGCGCCCGTAGATCCGCGGGTCGCCGGTGATGGCCGCACCCGTCCAACCCCATTGGTGGGCATCGTCGTTGATGCGCGTCCAGGTCGCTCCCTTGTCCGTCGAGCGGAAGATCCCGCGGACGCCCCCGATCTTCGCGCTGGTGTAGAGCGTCTGGTACGCGGCGCCGGTCGCCGCCTTGCCGAAGCCGATGGTGTCGGCCTGCTCGACGTTGGACAGCTTGGTGAAGTTCGCGCCGCCGTCCGTCGAGTGCCACAGCCCGTACGCGCCGTCGCTCGCGCCGCCCGCGAGCCACACATCGCCCTTGGTGCCGGGCAGCGCCTTGAAGCGCACGCTGTCCCCGCTGGGCAGGTTGCCGGCCGAGGACGCCGTGAAGTTCGCGCCGCCGTCCGAACTGACATAGAACTTGCCCGACTTGAAGCCGTAGAAGGTCTTCGGGTCCACCCGGTCCGACTCGACGACCGCGCCGGACGGGATACCGCTCGACGCCGACCACGACGTACCGAACCCGGTGGTGTACTGCACTCCGGTCCCGGCCGGGCTCCACACGAAGCGGCTGCCGTCCGAGGCCGCGGCGACCGTCCCGCCGCCGGTGACCCCCGAAGGGTCGCTGCCCGCGAACCAGTTGGCGCCGTTGTCCGTCGAGAAGCCGATGTGCGGCCCGGAGTCGAGGTTGCCGACCCGGACCACCGTGTTCGGGTTGGCCTCGGCGTAGTCGAGGCTGGTCGTCGTGGTGAGGTTCGGCGAGGTGTACATCATCGACGGGACCTTGGTGAGATCCGTGTGCCGGAAGCCGCCGATGTCACCGAGGGCGCTGAGCAGGGGAGCACCCGACGGGGGAGAGGCGAGGTCATTGACCGCCGTCTCCTCCAGGCCCTGGACCATGGGCTTGACGGTGAACTGGGTACCGGTGTCCCAGTTGGTGAGGTTCTCGGTGCCGTAGACCGTCGCGCCCGTCCCGTACATCATCCGGGCGGAGTCGAAGGGGTCGATCTCCAACCCCTCGGTCATCCAGCCGAGTTTGGGGGTCTGTTCGGGCGGTGAGGGATTCGCGCCGAAGGTCAGCCACGGCACGGACGAGACGTCCATCGTGTAGCGGTTCGAGCGGTTCGGGTACGAGGTGTAGTCCCACGCCTTCGTCCAGGAGCCGCCGCTGTCCGTGGACCGGAAGATCTGGGTGTCCGGCCACCAGGAGCTGTACGCCGTCGCCATCACGGTGCCGGGGTGCTGCCGGTCGACACTCAGCCCGCTGAACCCGTAGTAGGTGTCGGCCTCCGCGACGGGGCTGATGTTCGTCCACGTCCCGGTCCGGGTCGCGTACCGCCACAACTGGCCCTTGCCGCCGTCGTACGGGCCGCCCTTGTCGCTGTAGGCGAGATAGAGGTAGCCGTTCGTCGCGTCGAGGACGCCTTTGTGGGCGAGGTAGCCGGTGGGCTGACCCGCGAGCCGGGACCAGCTCGCCCCGCCGTCCGTCGAGCGGTAGACCGCGTTGTCCTTGTCGGCGACCCCCACGTAGATCGTCTGCGTCGCGCTCCCCGAGGTGCCGGTCGACTCGTCGAAGGTGACCCAGACGATGCCCTGGTTGTCGGAGGCGTAGCCGCTGGTGTCGGTCGCGTCCTGTACGTAGTTGCCGACGTTGGGGAAGCCGGTGACCTGCGACCAGCTCGCGCCGGAGTCCGTGGACCGCCACAGGCCCTTGCCGCTGGGCGCGCCGAGATACAGCACGCTGTTCTTGTGGGGGTCGATGGCGAGGCGCTCGCCCATGCCCCGGCCCGGCATGTTCCCGCCCAGCTTGAACGGCAGGTCGGCCTTCTGCCAGCTCGCGCCCCGGTCGGCGGAGCGCAGGACGGCTCCGTCGGTCGGGTCCCAGCTGTTGGTGTACGTGCCGACCGCCGCGTACACCTTGTTCGGGTCGACGGAGTCGGAGGCGAGGCTGACGACGCCGGTGTGGCCCCACTCGTTCCAGCCGACCGAGTCGAGCAGCGGGGTCCAGGTCTTCGACGACTGGACCCAGCGGTAGGCGCCGCCGATGTCCGTACGGGCGTAGGCGAGATTCTTCTCGGAGCGGTTGAAGACGATGCCGGGGACGAAGCCGCCGCCGTCGACGCGGGCGTTCTTCCAGGTGTACGTGTCGGCCGCGACGGCCGGGACCGCGGCCTCGGGGCTGTTCGCGGCCAGTGCGGGCGGGGTGCCGGCCAGTAATCCGGTGGCGAGGGCGAGCACGGCCGTGAGGATGCGGGTTCTTCGCACGGTGGGGTCCTCTCCGGGAACGAACGGGGGAAAGAGGGGGAGGGGGAAAGAGGGGGAAAGGGGGGAGGGGGAATGAGGGAAGTGAGGGGATGAGACGGGGCTGGAAAGGCGTGATGGCCGGGCGGCCCTCAATCCGGTGAGGGACCGCCCGGCCGGTGGCCCTGCCGTCAGGGACAGGGCCGTGTACGCGGAGCCACAGCGGGGACTATTCGAGAAGCTCCGCGTACGAGCCCATGGCGAGGGCGATGTCCGCCTGCGCCCAGAACCGGTGGTACGTGAAGGAGGGCGCGGCGCCGCCCGCCAGATAGCTCTCGATCTTCGACCAGGCCGGGTCGTTCTTGTAGAAGGACCGCAGCGAGGCGAAGGTCGAGGAGGAGTTGACCGCGTCGCCGTTCGGCATGGTGCCGGTCCAGCCGCTCGGCACGTACACGCTGTCGTCGAAGCGGTTGTAGTCGGCGCGGGTCTCCGGGACGGCTATGCCCAGACCGTCCTGGTAGTTGCTCCACATACCGTCCAGGAGCGCCTTCGCCGTCGTCTTCGCCTGGGTGTTGCCGGACTTGGCGGCGTAGTACGACAGGGTCTTGGCGTACGCGGCGGCCACCCCGACGTCGTTCGTGTAGTCGGCGACGGTGACGTGAAGTCCGCTGTTGGCGCCCGGACTTGACGCGTTCCAGGTGTCCGGGGCGCCGGACCACTGGAGTGTGGAGGGGATCTGGTAGGTGCCGTCCGGGTTGATCGTGGTCTTGGACAGCGCCCACGCGACCCACTTGTCGAGGACCGCCTTGGCGCTAGCGTTCCCCGTCTGCTGGTAGTACTCGGCGACCCGCTCCATGGACCACGCCTGGAATCCGAACCACTGGTTGGACGGCGGGTCGTGGTACACCGGCTGCTGGTCGTAGTACATGCCGTAGAAGGTCGGCGTCCCGGTCGGAGGTGTCGCGTAGCGGCCGGCCCAGCTGTTGGTCGCGCCGCCCGCGATGGCGCCCTCGTTCGACTGGAGCCAGCGGTAGAACTCCAGTTGGCGGGTCAGCGAGGTGGCCCAGTCCGAGGCGCCCGTGGCCGACTTGGGCTTCAGGTCGGCGTTGGTGCTGAGCGCGTAGGCGGCCAGCGGGTTCTGGTAGCCGCCGTGGGTGTGGCTGGAGCCGATGCGCCAGGCCCAGCCCGCCGAGGTGTCGGTCGCGCCACCCCAGGCGTAGTACCAGGAGAGCAGATAGTGCGACGCGTCCTTGCCGGTACCCGCCGGGCACGTCGACGGACCGACACAACTGCCTATTTTCTTGAAGTACTTGTCGTACATGGCATAGCGCAGATAGTCGCCCATCTTCGCAGCCTTGCCGACCGTGGCCGACACGTCACCGCTCTTGCCCTGGGCCTTGGCCCACAGGTCGGCCCAGTACGCGGCCTGCACCGCACGCGCGTCGGCGTCCGGAGCGTCCGTGTACTTCCACTGCTTCGCGTACGAGGAGTCCCCGGTGAAGAGGTCCAGGTACCCGTTCTTTCCGCCGTACTTGAAGGCGTCGCAGGTCGGCTGCGGCACGGTCTCCCACACCGACTCCTGCACACCGCGCTGGAAGGTGTTCATGTACGACGGGCCGGTGGCGGTCGGACCCGCCTCGCACTTGCCCGGCTCGTTGCCGTAGCCGTAGGTGTTGTCCACGTCCTGGAGCCAGTGCATGCCGTACACGTCGTCCGTGCCGTACGCGCTCTTCAGCTCCGAGGCGATCGGGTCCGGGCCGACCGAGACACCGGTGTCGAGCTTGGCCGGGTACTCGTTGGGAGTGTCCAGCTCGGGTGCGTAGGTGGCCGGCTTGGAGGCGTTGTAGAAGGAGTTCGTCGGCTGGTCGGCGTGCGTGGGGATCATGTACGTCTCCATGGTCGTCCACGCGGCGTTGAACTTCGACCAGTCGCCGGTGACCTTCCCGTACATCGCCTGGAGCCAGATCAGATAGCTGTACGCCTCCGATGTCGTCTCATGACCCTGGTCCGGCGCCTCGACGATCAGTGTCTCCACCGAGTGGTACGGGATGCCCTCGGGGGAGAAATAGCCGTTCGCCGGGTTGGTGATCTTGCCGTAGAGGTCCAGGAAGCGCGCGTCGTACGCCTTCGACGCGGCCAGTTCCGTCACGGTGACGGTGGCCTTGGCGTGCCCGGTCGCCGAGGCCGTGAAGGTCGCGGATCCCGTGCCCGAGGCGTCCGCGGTGATGGTCACCGTCTGCGCCGTGTTCCAGTTGGACGGTGTGAACGTCAGACTGGAACCGCCCGTGACGGACAGGCCGGTGTTGCCGTCCGTACGGGCCACCCCCACCGTCACGTTCGCGCTCGGCTGGGTCGAGAGCTTCACGCCGAACGTCCCCGACTTGCTCTGCTGGACGCCGAGTTGGGTCGGTGAGGCGACCACCGCGGGGCCCGAGGCGACCGTGATGCCGACCGGTGTGGAATCCGCCGAGGCGCCCAGGCTGTCGTACGCCTTCGCCACGAGCGAATGGCTGCCCACGGCCAGCCCGGAGGCCGACAGGGTGAACGGCGAGCTGGTGTCGGTGCCGAGCAGGGTCGTGTCGTCGTAGAACTCGACCTTGCCGATGGTCGCCCCGTCGGCCGCCGCCGCGGTCGCGGCCAGCGGGATGGCGTCGCCCTGGGTGTAGACGGCGCCCGCCGCGGGGCTGGTCAGCACGGCGACCGGTGGCTGGTGCGCGCCGGTGCAGGTCGTGCCGTTGACCGCGTAGGAGGCGGGGGCGGTGTTGGTGCCGCTGTAGGTGAACTGCGCGCCGGCGGTCACGGCGGCCCCGGCGGCGATCGTCCCGTTCCACGCGGCGTTCTTCGCGGTGACCGTCTTGCCGGACTGCGACCAGATCCCGTTCCAGCCGTTGGTGAGGGTCTGGTTGCCCGTGTAGGCGTACGTCAGGGTCCAGCCGTTGATGGCGTCCGTGCCCCGGTTGGTGATCGTCAGATCCGCGGTGAAGCCGGAGCCCCAGTCGTTGGTCTTGTAGTCGACACTGCACTGAACCGTGGCCGCGTGTGCGGGAGTCGTACCGGTCGCCAGAGTCGCGAGCGGGAGGGCGAGGGCCGCCACTACCGCGGTCCACAGGCGCCGCGAGCTGCGACGACGTCTCCATCGAGGGCTGGGATCCATGGTGCTGGTTCCTCCTTGCGGCTCGGAGAATGGGGGGAGGAGCAACAAGCCTTGAACCAGTGGGAGCGCTCCCATATTGGAGAGAGGGGTGTGAGGGGTCAAGGTGCTTGAAGAGTCGAAATGATTCGATTGATCAACAGTGCAACTTCTCTGTGCAACAACAGAACTTGGCGCTAGCTTCATCGGCACCAGTGGGAGCGGTTCCATCAGTCGACGCGTCGATCAAGGCGCGCCAGAGCTGCAAGGAGTCGCTTCATGCGTCACCCCCCGCGTCTTTCTCTCTTAGTGGTCGGCGCCGCGGTCGCCCTCGTGGGCACCGCGATCGCGCCGGTCGTCACGGCCTCCGGAGCCACGCCCGCTTGCACGGTGGAGTACTCGGTCACCGGACAGTGGGACACCGGCTTCCAGGGCGCCGTGAAAATCACCAACAACATGGCCGCACTGAGCAGTTGGAGCCTCGGCTTCGACTTCTCCGGCGGCCAGAAGGTCACCCAGGGCTGGAGCGCCAAGTGGTCCCAGTCCGGTACGACGGTGACCGCGTCCAACGAGAGCTGGAACGGCTCGCTGGCCACCGGCGCGAGCGTGAGCGCCGGCTTCCTCGCCTCCTGGTCGGGGAGCAACACGGCACCGACGGCCTTCAAGCTCAACGGCACCACCTGCAACGTGGACGCCCAGCCGACGCCCACGCCGACACCCACCCCGACCGACCCGCCGCCGACCGGCGGTGAGGCGCCGAAACTGCACGTCTCGGGCAACAAGCTGGTCGACTCCGCCGGAGCCACCCGCAGGATGCTCGGTGTCAACCGCTCCGGCGGCGAGTTCATGTGCGTCCAGGGCTACGGCTTCTTCGACGGTCCCGTCGACGACGCGGCGGTCAAGGCGATCGCCGACTGGAGGGTCAACACCGTCCGCATTCCGCTCAACGAGGAGTGCTGGCTGGGTCTGTCCAACATCAAACCGGAGTACGCCGGCGCCAACTACATCGCCGCGGTCAAGGACCTGGTGGCCAAGGTCGAGGCGCACGGCATGACCCCGCTCGTCGAACTGCACTGGACGTACGGCCAGTACACCGGCAACTCGGCGGGCTGCTCCGACGTGCACGCCACCTGCCAGAAGCCGATGCCCGACGCGCAGTACACCCCGTCCTTCTGGGCCTCGGTCGCGAGCACCTTCAAGGACGACCCGGCCGTCGCGTTCGACCTGTTCAACGAGCCCTACCCGGACCGCGCGACCTCCACGACCACCCAGGCGTGGACCTGCTGGCGCGACGGCGGCACCTGCCCCGGCATCTCCTACCCGGTGGCCGGAATGCAGAGCCTGGTCGACGCGGTACGCGGCACCGGCGCCAAGAACCTGATCCTGGCCGGTGGCCTCGCCTACTCCAACGACCTGAGCCAGTGGCTGACGTACAAGCCCAGTGATCCGACGGGCAATCTCGTCGCCGCGTACCACGTCTACAACTTCAACACCTGCGCGAGCGAGAGCTGCTGGAACTCGACGCTCGCCCCTGTCGCCGCCCAAGTGCCTCTCGTGGCGGGCGAGATCGGGGAGAACACCTGCTCCCACTCCTTCGTCGACACCGTCATGAAGTGGTTCGACGACCGGGGGCTCTCCTACCTCGGCTGGACCTGGAACACCTGGGACTGTTCCTCCGGTCCGTCGCTGATCTCGAACTACGACGGAACACCGACCTCGTACGGCATCGGGCTGCGCGACCACCTGCGCGCCCTCAACGGATAAGGAAGCCGCACATGAGCCGTGCAAGAACAGCACTTCTCGGGGCACTCGCCCTGATCGCCGCGGGATCGGGCGCCGCCTCGGCCGTCCCCGCCGACGTCGCCGCCATCCCCTGCACCGTCGACTACAAGGTGCAGAACCAGTGGGACACCGGCTTCACCGCCGCCGTCACCGTCACCAACAACGGCGCCGCCAAGTCCTCCTGGGCGGTCAAGTGGTCGTACGCCGGGAACCAGAAGGTCACCTCCGGCTGGAACGCGAAGATCAGCCAGAGCGGGACGGCCGTCACCGCCGCCAACGAGACGTACAACGCCTCTCTGGGGACCGGGAGTTCGGTCAGCTTCGGCTTCAACGCCTCCTACAGCGGCACCAACGCGCTGCCCACCGTCTTCACGCTCGACGGAGTCACCTGCAACGTCGACGACGGCAGCGGCGGGGGCGGAGGCACCGACCCCGACCCCTCCGGCAAGGTCGACAACCCGTACGCCGGCGCCAAGGTGTACGTGAACCCGGAGTGGTCGGCGAAGGCCGCCGCCGAGACCGGGGGCAGCCGGATCTCCAACCAGCCCACCGGCGTCTGGCTCGACCGGATCGCCGCGATCAACGGCTCGTCCACCAGCATGGGCCTGCGCGCCCACCTCGACGCGGCACTCGCCCAGAAGGGCACGGGTGAAGAGGTCGTCCAGCTCGTCGTCTACGACCTGCCCGGACGTGACTGCGCCGCCCTCGCCTCCAACGGCGAACTCGGCCCGACGGAGATCGACAAGTACAAGACGCAGTTCATCGACCCGATCGCGGCGATTCTCGCGGACAGCAAGTACGCGGCGCTGCGCATCGTCACGACCATCGAGATCGACTCCCTGCCGAACCTCGTCACCAACACCGGCAGCCGTGCCACCGCCACCCCCGCGTGCGACACCATGCTCGCCAACGGCAACTACGTGAAGGGCGTCGGCTACGCGCTCGCCAAGCTGGGCGCGATCCCCAACGTCTACAACTACATCGACGCCGGTCACCACGGCTGGCTCGGCTGGGACGACAACTTCGGCCCCTCGGCGACCCTGTTCAAGCAGGCCGCGACCAGTGAGGGTGCGACCGTCGGTGACGTGCACGGGTTCATCACCAACACGGCGAACTACAGCGCCCTGAAGGAGAACAACTTCACCATCAACGACACGGTGAACGGCACCTCCGTGCGCCAGTCGAAGTGGGTGGACTGGAACCGTTACGTCGACGAGCTGTCCTACGCCCAGGCCTTCCGCAACCAGCTCGTCTCGGTCGGCTTCAACTCCGGTATCGGCATGCTGATCGACACCTCCCGGAACGGCTGGGGCGGTACGGCGCGGCCCGCCGGTCCCGGCGCGACGACCAGCGTCGACACGTACGTCGACGGAGGGCGCTACGACCGCCGTATCCACATGGGCAACTGGTGCAACCAGTCGGGCGCGGGTCTCGGCGAGCGTCCGAAGGCGGCACCGGCGACCGGCATCGACGCCTATGTGTGGATGAAGCCTCCGGGCGAGTCCGACGGCTCCAGCTCGGCGATCGCGAACGACGAGGGCAAGGGCTTCGACCGGATGTGCGACCCCACGTACACGGGCAACGCCCGCAACGGGAACAGCCTCTCCGGCGCGCTGCCGAACGCCCCGCTCTCCGGGCACTGGTTCTCCGCCCAGTTCCAGGAGCTCATGAAGAACGCGTACCCGGCACTGTGACCGGCTGACCGCGTCGTGTCCGCCAGGGGTCAGTTCCCCTTCCCCGGCCCCTGGCGGACCGCGAACGCCACCGCCGTGTTGTGCCCGTCGGCCCGCTCCGGCTCACAGGGAGCCGCCGGGTACAACGGCGGCTGCGCCATGAACCGCGGCCGCCTGCCGCGGTGCGGCCGCGCCGAGCCAATTTTGCCGTTCGAGCAACACGACTAGCCGTTTCCGGGAGTGGCGGCGCACGCTGTCCCCACCCCGAGAGAGAGGCTTGTCCCATGGCACAGGACCACGATCACGACCACGGCCCCCACCACGGCCAGGCGCACCACCAGGACCCCGCGCACGGCCACGGCCCCGCGCACGGCCACGGCCCCGCGCACGGCCACGGCCCCGCGCACGGCCACGGCCCCGCGCAGGGCCAGGGGCACGACCACACCCAGATGGACTTCGCCCAGATGCTGCCCCTGCTGGTGCAGGAGGCGGAGCTGTTCACCCCGGCGTACGTCGAGGCCGCCGAGTGGCTCCGGGAGCAGCAGCCCGAGCCGGGTCTGATCGTGGACGCGGGCAGTGGCCCCGGCGTCATCTCCTGCCTGCTCGCCGACACCTTCCCCGGCGCGCGGGTCGTGGCCGTGGACGGCGTGGAACCCCTGCTGGCAGAGGCCCGCGCCCGCGCCGAGCGGCTAGGCTTCGCCGACCGCTTCAGCACGGTCGAGGCGGAACTCTCCGACGGAATCGGCGAGGTGGAGTACCCCGCCGACCTGCTGTGGGCCAGCAGGTCGCTGCACCATGTCGGCGACCAGCGGGCCGCCCTCGCGGGCTTCGTCCGGGGCCTGGCACCCGGCGGCGTCCTCGCCCTGCTGGAGGGCGGCCTGCCCACACGGTTCCTCCCGCGCGACATCGGCATCGGCCGGCCCGGCCTCGAGGCCCGCATCGACGCGGTGCACGACGAGTGGTTCACCCGGATGCGGGCCGAACTGCCCGGTGCGGTGCAGGAGACGGAGGACTGGCCCGCCCTGCTCACCGCCGTCGGCCTGCGTCACACGGCGACCCGCACCTTCCTCCTCGACCTTCCCGCCCCGCTCTCGGACGAGGCGCGCGCCTTCGTCGTCACCGCCCTCACCCGCCGGCGCGACGGCCTCGCCGAAGGGCTCGACGCGGACGACCTCGCCACCCTCGACCGGCTCCTCGACCCGGACGACAAGGCGAGCGTGCACCAGCGCACCGACGCGTTCCTCCTGACGGCGATGACGGTGTACGTGGGCGTGAAGCCGGAATAGCCCCGGTGGTGTCACCCGGCCGCGCGGGCGTTCGCCGGGCCTTGACATCGAGCGTGCTCCAACTGATGAACTCCCGGAGTTCGCCGTACAGTCGGCCGGCGCCCGGCCGGACACTCTTGGGGGTAGACCATGACCGACTCTCCTGTCGCGCTGATCACCGGAGGCGGAAGCGGTATCGGAGCCGCGGTCGCCCGTCGGCTGCTCGACGCCGGGCACCGAGTGGCCGTCACCGGTCGCGGTGCGGAGCGGCTGCGCGGGTTCGCCGAGGAACTCGGCAACCCCGAGGGGCTGTTGACGGTCGTCGGTCACGCGGCCGAGTACGACCAGGTGCGGGCGGCGGTCGAGGCGACGCTGAAGGAGTTCGGGCGGCTCGACACCGTCGTCGCCAACGCCGGTTTCGCCACCCATGACACGGTCGCGGAGGGCGACCCCGCAGGCTGGTCCGAGATGGTGCTGACCAATGTGCTGGGTCCCGCGCTGCTGATCAGGGCGTCCATCGATGCGCTGAAGGAGACCCGTGGCCGCATTGTGCTGATCGGCAGTGTCGCCGGGCATGTGAACACACCCGGCAACATCTACGGCGCGACCAAGTGGGCCGTGACCGGGCTCGCCGAGAACACCAGGCGCCAGGTCACCGAGTACGGCGTGGGCGTGACGCTGATCTCGCCCGGCCGCGTGGAGACCCCGTTCTGGGACAGCTACGGCAGCCTGCCGCCGGGGCACCTGCTGACGGCGGACCAGCTCGCGGACTCGATCGTCTGGGCGGTCGGACAGCCGACGGGCGTCGACGTGAACACGGTCGTCGTCCGCCCGATCGGCCAGCCCGTCTGATCCGATCCGTGCCCGGCGGGGACGGGCATCCCCGCCGGGCAGGACCTCAGTTGTTCTGGATGAACTGCTTGGCCAGCGAGTCGCCGAGCGACACGGCCGCGCTGTGGCTCTCGATCGGCGACACCTGCGAGTTCTTGAACAGGATGTAGGTGACGCCCGAATCGGTGCCGCCCGTCTCCGGGTCGGGGTCGATCCCGAGCGCGTTCGCCGTGGCGTAGGACGCCTCACCGATGATTTTCGTCGGTCCGGTGTCGCCGACCACCGCGTACTCGACCTTGCCGTTGTAGATGACGGCGACCACGCCACCGCCCTTGATGCCCGAACTCGTGTACTTCCAGATGCTGCTGGTGCTCGGCACGACGACATAGGGCAGTGAGTCGGCGCGCAGCGGCTGACCGTTGGACTGGTGGAACGCGGTGTCGTCCTGGAACCAGGGGTCGGTGTCGGCGTTGCACTTGCTGGTGATCTGGCCGTCGCAGTCGACGTCCATGTCGGCCTTCCAGAACACGGCGCCGTTCTTGCCGCAGACGGGGATGGTGGCCGAAGTCTCGTCGTCGGTCCGGTACTTGCCGCTCGATATCTGTGAACAGGACGTCACCTTGGCGAGGAGGGAGGCCGCGCTGACCGAACCCTCCTGGGCCGAGCGGGGGTTGGCGGTGCCGAAGGCATGGGACGGGAGGGTGGCGGTGGCCAGCAGCGCGGCGCAGGCGGCCGCGGACAGGGTCAGTGTTCGAGTGCGCACTGTGGGGGAAACCCTTCTGTTAGGAAACTTTCCTTACCGGGTTGCCGTACAAGGTGGCCCTGCTTGCATGACCGCGTCAAGACTTTCCGCGGAGTCGGTCCGGTCCAGGGGCGTAAAAAAGCCGCCGGCCCGGATGCGGTCAGCGCATCCGGGCCGGCGGGTGGCGTGGGCGGGTTGGTCAGCCCATGTCGAACTTGGCCGGGTCCGGGCCCAGTCGGCGGTCCTCGTTCAGGGCCGAGATCGCCGCGATGTCCTCGAGGTCCAGGGAGAAGTCGAAGACGTCGATGTTCTCCTTGATCCGGGACGGGGTCACGGACTTCGGGATCACGACGTTGCCCAGCTGGAGGTGCCAGCGCAGGACGATCTGCGCGGGGGTGCGGCCGTGCTTCTGCGCGATGGCGACGAGCGCCGGGACCTCCAGGAGGCCCTTGCCCTGGCCGAGCGGCGACCAGGCCTCGGTCGCGATGCCCTGCTCGGCGTGGTACTCACGGGCCCCGCGCTGCTGGAGGTGCGGGTGCAGCTCGATCTGGTTGACGGCCGGGATGACGGACGTCTCGTCGATCAGCTTCGCCAGGTGCTCCGGGAGGAAGTTCGAGGTGCCGATGGCCTTGGCGCGGCCGTCCGCGTGGATCTTCTCGAAAGCCTTGTACGTGTCGACGTACCTGCCCCGGGACGGCGTCGGCCAGTGGATCAGGTACAGATCGACGTAGTCCAGGCCGAGCTTCTCCAGCGAGGTGTCGAAGGCGCGCAGTGCGGAGTCGTACCCCTGGTCGCTGTTCCAGAGCTTGGTGGTGACGAAGAGCTCTTCGCGGGCGATGCCGGAGGCGTTGATGGCCTTGCCGGTGCCCTCTTCGTTGCCGTAGATCGCCGCGGTGTCGATGCTGCGGTACCCGGACTCCAGCGCCGTGGCGACCGCTCGCTCCGCCTCGTCGTCCGGCACCTGCCAGACACCGAAGCCCAGCTGTGGCATCTCGACGCCGTTGTTCAGGATGGTCGGGGGGACCTTGCTCACGAGCTCTCGATCCTTCAGTCGTCGGATGGTACTCATATCGTCAACGATCACCGGCCGTGATGCATTCCTGACCGGAATTCCGGTCCGAGGAATCAAGGATTGGCCGAAATGGGTCCGTTCCCGTCGTGGAGTCCGCCCCGGAGTTCCGCGCACAGGTTCTCGGGGAGCGTCCGCGCGGTCCTCGCGAGGTTCCGGGGCCCGCCCTGGACTACGCCTGGTAGAGCGCCTCGACCTCCGCCGAGTACGCCTTCTCGATCGCCTTGCGCTTCAGCTTCAGCGAGGGGGTCAGCAGCCCGTGCTCCTCGGTGAACTGGTGCGCCAGTATCCGGAACGTACGGATCGACTCGGCCTGCGAGACCAGCGTGTTCGCGGCGACGACGGCGCGCCGCACCTCGGTCTCCAGATCGGTGTCGCGCACCAGATCGCCGTCGGACAACTGCGGCTTGCCGCGCATCAGGAGCCAGTGCTCGACGGCCTCGGAGTCGAGCGTGACCAGCGCGGCGATGTACGGCCGGTCGTTGCCGACCACGATGCACTGCGCGACCAGCGGATGGTCACGCACCCGCTCCTCCAGCACGCCCGGTGAGACGCTCTTGCCGCCGGAGGTCACCAGGATCTCCTTCTTGCGCCCGGTGATCGTGAGGTAGCCGTCCTCGTCCAGGGACCCCAGGTCGCCGGTGGCCAGCCAGCCGTCGTGCAGGGTGGCGTCGGTGGCCTTGTCGTTGTTGAGGTAGCCCTGGAACACGTTCGCGCCGTGCAGCCAGACCTCGCCGTCGTCCGCGATGTGCACCGTGGTGCCGGGGATCGCCTGTCCGACGGTGCCGAACCGGGTGAGCTCGGGCGGGTTGGCGGTCGCGGCAGCCGTGGACTCGGTGAGCCCGTACCCCTCGTAGATGGTGACGCCCGCGCCCGCGAAGAACAGCCCGAGCTGCCGGTCCATCGCCGAACCGCCCGACATCGCGTGCCTGACCCGGCCGCCCATCGCGGCCCGCACCTTGGAGTAGACGAGCTTGTCGAAGACCTGGTGCTGCATGCGCAGGCTCGCGGAGGGGCCGGCCCCGGTGCCCCAGGCCTTGGCCTCGACGGCGTCGGCGTAGCGCACGGCGACGTCGACGGCCTTCTCGAAGGGGCCGGACCTGCCCTCCTTCTCGGCCTTGCGGCGGGCGGCGTTGAAGACCTTCTCGAAGATGTACGGCACGGCCAGGAAGAACGTGGGCCGGAAGGCGGCCAGATCCGGCAGCAGCGCGGACGCGTTCAGCTCGGGCTGGTGCCCGAACTTGACCTTCCCGCGGAACGCGGCGATCTGCACCATCCGGCCGAAGACGTGCGCGAGCGGCAGGAACAGCAGGGTGGACGCCTCGTCACCGCGCTTGGAGTGGAAGACGGGTTCCCAGCGCTGGATGACGGTGTCCGCCTCGAACATGAAGTTCGCGTGCGAGATGACGCAGCCCTTGGGGCGTCCGGTGGTGCCCGAGGTGTAGATGATCGTCGCGGTCGACTCGGGGGTCACCGCGCGGCGGTGCCGGTGGACCACCTCGTCGTCGAGGTGCGCGCCCGCCTCGTACAGCTCGTGCACGGCGCCCACGTCGAGCTGCCACAGCTTGTGCAGCTGGGGCAGCCGGTCGACGACCGTGGCGATGGTCATCGCGTGGTCCTCGTGCTCCACCATGACCGCCGACACCTGTGCGTCGTGCAGCATCCAGAAGACCTGCTCGGCGGAGGACGTGGGGTAGACGGGCACGACCTGGGCGCCGATCGTCCACAGGGCGAAGTCGAAGAGCGTCCACTCGTAGCGGGTGCGGCACATGATGGCGACCCGGTCGCCGAAGCGGATGCCCTGGACGAGCAGACCCTTGGCCAGCGCCAGGACCTCGTCCCGGAACTCGGCCGAGGTGACGTCGCGCCACTGGCCCTGCTCGTCCTTGCGGCCGAGCGCGATGTGGAGCGGGTCCTCCTGGGCATGATCGAAGACGACGTCGGCCAGGCCGCCCACCGGCGGCGCCGACGCCAACGGGGGGTTGGTGAACTCGCGCAATACCGCTCCTCGTGGCCTCCGCACAGCGCCGTGAAAGCTACCCCACCGCGCGACCGGGCGGGAGGGGGCTCGGATCGCCGAGGGGTGCGGCGTCTGCACAGGTCAGTCGCGGAAATGCCCGCACAAGGGGAACGGCCGGACAGAATTCCTTACGGTTCCGTAGGTTTCATGTCCGTAATCTCCACGGAATCGCTACGACCCACCCCTGGTGCGCGGCGCCGCGCAGAGCAGATGTGGAGCATCTGATTCCGGGACCGATGAGGACCCCGTACAACCTCTCCCCGCACCCCCGCACCCCCGCACCCCCGCACCCCCGCACCCCCGCACCCCCGCACCCCCGGACAAGGGCCGAGCCGGTCCCGGTGGTTCCGGGACCGGCCCTCGTCGGCCTCACCCGCGAGGCGCCGTCACCGTCTCGGCGGGTGTCCTGGCCGCGCTCGCCTCGGCGCGCGGTGTCCGGACCAACATCAGGACCAGCGCGCCCGCGATCATCCCCGTCACACCGGCCGCCACCGACGCCGCGTCGAGCCCCGAGGCGAAGGCGGCCCGCAGCGCGTGCTCGGAGACCGCGCCCCGCAGCGCCCCGGCGCCCCCGCTCGCCAGCGTGTGGGCCGCGTCGTGATTCAGCGTGTCCCGCATTCGCGAGGTCAGGACCGTACCGAAGGCGGCGACCCCGAGCGCGAACCCGAGCTGCCGGACCGTGTTGACCGCGCCGCTCGCCATGCCCGCCCGCTCCGGCGGCACGGCGGCGAGCGCGGCGCCCGCGAGGGCCGGGGCGACCAGCCCGACGCCGATCCCGACGAGCACCAGACCCGGCACCAGTACCGTCCAGTGCGTGCCCGCGTCGAGGACGGCCTGGCAGAAGCCCCCCGAGCCGATCAGCAGTAGCCCACCGCCGATCGTCAGCCGCGCGGGAACACCGTGCAGCAGCTTCCCGGTGAGGATCGCCACCACCACCGAGGCTCCCGTCATCGGCAGCAGCGTGAGCCCGCCGCGCACGGGGCTCATGTCCAGCAGCGTCTGCGTCCAGATCGAGAGATACGGGACGACGCCGAACGCCGCTCCGTTGAAGGCCAGCGCGCCCAGCATCACGCCCACGAAGGCGGGCTTGCGCAGCAGCGCCAGGTCCAGGAGCGGATGTGCCACCCGCCGTTCGGCGAGCACGAAGGCGACGAGCGCCAGAGCAGCCAGGGCGAACGAGCCCGTGGTGACCGGCGAGGTCCAGCCGTCGGAGCCCGCCCGCACCACCGCGTACGTCGTCCCCCCGGCGAAACCGGCGAACGCCACCGTGCCCGCCCAGTCGATCCGCGTGCCGCGCGGCCCCCGCGTCTCCGGCACCACCTTCAGCGTCAGCCACACCGCCGCCACGCTCACCGGCAGGTTCACGAAGAAGATCCACCGCCAGCCGGGCCCCTCGGTCAGCAGCCCGCCCAGGACCGGACCGACCGCCGCAGCGCTGCCGCTGACCGCGCCCCACACCCCGAGCGCGGCCGACCGCTGCCGCCCCTGGTACGCCGAGCCGAGCAGCGGCAGCGTCGTGGCGAGCATCGCCGCCGCGCCCACGCCCTGCACCGCACGAGCGGCCACCAGCATTCCCGGGCCGGCCGCGAGCCCGCACCACAGCGAGGCCGCCGCGAAGACCACCACCCCCGCCACATGTACGCGCCGCCTGCCCAGGACGTCGGCCGCCGCCCCCGCCCCCAGCAGCAGCGCGGCGAGCGCGAGCACGTAGCCGTCGATCACCCACTGCAGATCGCTCAGCGACGCGTGCAGTCCGCGCGCGATGTCCGGCAGCGCGACGACGACGACCGTCACATCCAGCAACAACATGAACGTGCCCAGGCACACCGCCGTGAGCGGCCCCCATGTACGCATGTCCTCATCTCCCTGTGCGTCTCCCCGTGCCACGGATGCGTGTGTCACCCGAGCTGTCTCCGTACGATGGAGCCGCGCTGGTCGATCACGGTGGTCTCGGATGCCGGATCGACGGAATCCGACAGAGGTGGGCCGCATGAAGCTGGAATCCCACAGTCTCGACAAGCTCGACCTGCAGTTGCTCACCGCCCTGGAGGCCAACGGGCGGGCGTCCTTCAGCCGGATGGCGGAGGTACTGGGCGCCTCCGACCAGACGATCGCCCGGCGCTACCGCAGGCTGTCCGCCGAGGCCGGGCTCCGGGTCGTCGCGGTCCGCGACGCGCAGCGGCTCGGCCAGGACCAGTGGATGCTGCGGCTGCGCTGCGCACCCGACAGCGCCGGCGCCATCGCGGACGCCCTGGCCAAGCGCCCCGACACCGCCTGGATCGGCCTCGCCTCGGGCGGCACCGAGGTGATCTGCATGACCCGCCCGCGCAGCCCCGCCGACCACGACGACCTGCTGCTCGGCAAACTCCCGCGCACCCCGAACATCATGGAGATCCGTGCCCATCAGCTGATCCACCGCTACTTCGGCGGACCCCACGGCTGGATCGGCAAGTTCGCCGTCCTCTCGCCGGACCAGACCGCCGCGCTGCGCCCCGAGCTGCCCGAGCCGCCCGAGGCGAACGGCCCGGCCCGCATCGACCCCGAGGACGAGCCGCTGGTCGCCGCGCTCGAACGCGACGGCCGCGCCACCTACCCGGAGCTGCAACGCGCCACCGGGCGCTCCGAGTCCGCCGTCAAGCGCCGGCTCGCCGCGCTGCTGGCCTCCGGCGCCGTGTACATCGACGTCGAATACCACTCGGAGCACCTCGGCTACGGCCTCGCCGCCTGCCTGTGGATCACCGCGGCCCCCGCCGCCCTGCACTCCGTCGGACAGGCCCTGGCCGCCCATGGCGAGATCGCCTTCGCCTCCGCGACGGCGGGCCCCTCCAACATCGTCGTGACCGCGGTCGTCCCCGACACGGCCGGCCTCTACGCGTACCTGAGCGGTCCGCTCGGCCGCCTCGAAGGGGTCCAGTACGTCGAGACGACGCCGTTCATGCGCCGCGTCAAGCAGCTCACCTACGCCAAATCCCGCTGAGCCCCTCGGCCGGGCAGCCCCCGGCTCCGTTCCCCGGTCAGCTCCGTCGTTCCCGGAGCCGGTCCCCGCCCGCGAGGATCGCCGCCGCGAGGGCGTCCGCGGCACCCTGCGCGGACGGCCGCCGACGGCCGTGCGCCAGCGCGAAGTCGACCTCGCCGAGCTCCGGGAGCCCGGCCCGATCCGATACGCGGACCAGGCCCGGCGGCACGAGTCCCCGGGAGTGGGCCATCACCCCGAGGCCCGCGCGGGCCGCCGCGATCAGGCCGTTGAGACTGCCGCTGGTGCAGGCGATGCGCCACGGCCGGCCCTGGCGCTCCAGGGCTTCGAGGGCGAGCGCGCGGGTGATGCCCGGGGGAGGGTAGACGATCAGCGGGACCGGACGGTCCGGGTCCAGCCGCAGCCGCTGGGCGCCGATCCACACCAGGCGGTCGTGCCACACGAGTTCGCCGCGCGGGTCCTGCGGCCGCCGCTTCGCCAGGACCAGGTCGAGATGGCCCGCGGCGAGCTGTTCGTGGAGGGTGCCGGACAGTTCGACCGTCAGCTCCAGGTCCACCTCGGGATGGTCGGAGCGGAAGCCCTCCAGGATCTCCGGCAGCCGGGTCAGCACGAAGTCCTCGGACGCGCCGAAGCGCAGCCGGCCGCGCAACCGTGTCCCGGTGAAGAACGCCGTCGCCTGCTCCTGCACCTCCAGGATCCGCCGGGCGAACCCGAGCATCGCCTCGCCGTCCTCGGTGAGCTCCACGGAGTGCGTGTCACGCGAGAAGAACTGCCGCCCTGCGGCGTCCTCCAGCCGGCGCACATGCTGACTGACCGTGGACTGACGCACCCCCAGCCGCCGGGCGGCCTGCGTGAAGCTCAGGGTCTGGGCCACCGCCAGGAACGTACGCAGCTGGGAAGGGTCGTACATGGGACCACGTTATCGCGAAACGTGATGACAGTCAGAGCGGTATGACGGATTCCCGATCGCGACCCGGGAGAGGACGATGGAGAGGGCACGACCCGCCCAGGACCACCGGACGCACCGAACCGAGCAGTGGAGCACCGTGAAACGCCTGCAGTGGCCGAGTTGGATGCCGATCGACCCGTACATACTGCTGTTGCTCGGGACCGTGGGCCTCGCCGCCCTGTTCCCGGCGAGCGGTACGGGAGCGGACATCGCCTCGGGCGCGTCCACGGCCGCGATCGCCTTCCTCTTCTTCCTGTACGGCGCGCGCCTCTCCACCCGTGAGGCGGTGGACGGTCTCAAACACTGGCGGCTGCACGGCACGGTGCTGGTCTGCACCTTCGTGGTGTTCCCGTTGCTCGGCCTCGCCGCCCGCGGCCTGGAGCCGGTGTTCCTCACACACGACCTCTACACCGGCCTCCTCTTCCTCACACTCGTCCCGTCGACCATCCAGTCGTCGATCGCCTTCACCTCGATCGCCCGCGGCAACGTGCCCGCCGCGATCTGCGCGGGCTCCTTCTCGTCGCTGGCGGGCATCGTCATCACCCCGCTGCTCGCGGCGGTCCTCCTCGGCAACAGCGGCGGCGGGTTCTCCGCCGGCTCGCTGGTCAGGATCGTGCTCCAACTGCTGGTGCCGTTCGCGGCCGGGCAACTGCTGCGCCCCTGGATCGGCGCCTTCATCACCCGCCACAAGAAGGTCCTCGGCTACGTCGACCGCGGCTCGATCCTGCTCGTCGTGTACACCGCGTTCAGCGAGGGCATGGTGCAGGGCATCTGGCACCAGGTGAGCCCCGCCCGACTGGCGGGACTTCTCGTCGTGGAGGCGCTGCTGCTCGGCGTGATGCTCGTCCTGACCTGGTACGGGGCGAAGGCCCTGCGCTTCGGCAGGGAGGACCGGATCGCCATCCAGTTCGCCGGGTCCAAGAAGTCCCTCGCCTCCGGACTCCCCATGGCCGGTGTGCTGTTCGGCGCCCACGCCTCGCTCGCCGTGCTCCCGCTGATGCTCTTCCACCAGATGCAGCTCATGGTGTGCGCGGTGATCGCCAAGCGCCGTGCCCGCGACCCCGAGGCGACCGGCCCGAACGGCCCGGACCAGCCGTCCGGGACGGGAGGGGCGACGGACCCGGACGGAACGGCCGGTGCGGGCGATCCGTCCGCCGCAGGCGGGAGCGTGGGGTCCGCTAGGAGCCGGCTGTCCCCAGTCGCAACGTCACGAATCGCGGCCGGTACAGGGACACGTTCCGGCTGATGTTCGCCTGCGCCACCGTGCCCGTCGCGTCGAGCCAGTTGACGTCATAGCTGAGGACGAGCCGGTCGCCGTCGCTCAGCTCCGGGTGCACCTGCGGGTTGTACGCCGCCACGTCGCCCCCGGGCAGCGAGGGGCTGAAGCTCCGGGTGGGCCCGTGCCAGGGCCCGGTCGGCGCGCACGCCCAGTACGAGGTGATCGTGCTCAGGCCCGCGGCACCGGCCGCCATCGTGAACAGGACATAGGTGCCGCCGTCCCGTACCACCGTGAACGCGCTGCCGACGCCCGTGCGCCGGCCGTCCCCGAGCACCGGCGCCGCACGCCCGCGCACCGTCCACGCCGAACCGTCCCAGTACTCCCACGCCCCCGCCTCGCCGAGGCTCCCGCGCGGCACCCGCGCCACGTACGCCTGTGAGGCGGGACGCGCGGCGGCCCGCCCGTCGTCGCCCCCGAAGACGTACGTCCACGCGCCGGCGTCGACGGCCGCGGTACCGAACAGCACGCGCCGGGAGGCGTCCACCACCGAACGCTGGTCCAGGACCGTGGTGATGCCTTCGAGACGCAGCCCGGGCAGCGAGAGCGTGGCGACCTCGGTGGCGGTGGGCACCCCGTAGATCCACGGCGCCTGGCCGGCCGTCCGGCTCCACAGCAGAACCCGGACGACCTGCCGGTCCGAGCCGGGGGAGCGGGGTTCGACACGGGCGGCGACCGGCCAGCGCCACTGCTGAGGGGCCGGATCGGGGAAGACGGGCGCGGGCAGCGTGGCCAGCAGCCGGCCGTCGCGCGACATCACGACCGCCGAGTTGCGCACCAGGGGCGCGCTCGTGTCGCGCCAGGCGTACGACTCGCCCACCGGGTTCGGCGGTCCGTGCACCTGGCCGAGATAGGTGTCCGAGAACAGCCACAGCACCCGGCCGTCCGGCAGCCGCACCGAGTGGGTCCCGTCGCCGCCGGTCCAGTCGTCGGCGCGGCCGGCGTCGTCGCCGTACCGGGCGAACTCGCCCGTGAGCCGCGCGTTCGCGGTCCAGGACGTCAGGGTGCGGGCGCGGCACGTGCCACCGCCCTCCCGGTCGTGGTCCGGGAGGGCGGTCAGCAGCACGGCCGCCGAGACCAGGGCCAGCAGGATGCCGAGCCCGGTCCCGTTCCGTCGTCGCGCTCGTGCGTCGTCGGGCACGGACCGGACGTTAGTGGTCCCCGCTCACATGGTCCATGGGGAGCCACAGGACGGTGTCCCGGGTCACCTGCTTCGCGGCCGGCACCGACAGCTCCTCGTCGCTCAACGCGCGGTCGTAGACGCGCACATCGTCGATCGCGCCGGTGAAGTACGCGCGGCTGTCCATCCGTTGGCCGATGTGCACCCCGAACGGCGAGTTCCGGCTGACCGATCCGGGCACGTCCGCCGTACTGACGGTCGTCCCGTCGATGAACAGCGTGAGCTGTCCCCCGCCGCGCCGCAGCGCCAGATGGTGCCACTGGCCGTCGTTGAAAGCGCCCGCGGTCCGCACGAACGCCGTGGTCGGGGGCGCCGCGCCGTTCCGGGTGGTGATGAGGCCGGTGATCCGGTTGGAGGCGGGCTCCCCGCGCAGCCACACCTGCGGCTGCGTCGTCCCGATCCCGCCCATCCACAGCAGCGGCTGCTCACCGCTGGTGCCCGTGTAGCGGAACCACAGGGACGCCGTGAAGTCCTTCGTCCCCAGCGGGAGCCGGTCCTGATACGGCAGTCGTACGGCGTCGTCCGCGCCGTCGAACTCCAGCGCGTCCCCGAGGACGCCCGCCGTCCGCTGCGCGCCGCCGAGGACCGCCGCCCGCCGGGTGAAGGGAGCGAAGTCGGCCGTCGTCGGGTCAGGGCCCCGGCGCGGCCGGAGCCAGTCCTCGGTGAAGCGGGCGAAGCGGATCTCGTCGCGCGCGTCGACCGCGCCGCCCTCGTACATCAGGCCCACGGTGTCGCCGTCGATCCGCACCAGGTCGGAGTAGCCCGACCAGTCGGTGGTGACGACCGTGCCGCGGTCCACGCTGTCCCACGTGTGTCCGCCGTCGTAGGAGGAGCGGATCATCATGGTCCGGCGGCGGTCCGGGTCGCCGGGGCAGGCCAGCAGGATCCGGTCGCCGACGCGCAGGGTGGAGCCCTGCACCTGGGGCGCGTAGAGGTCGGGGACGTCACGGAAAGCGGAGACGAAGCTGTCGCCGCCGTCCCTGCTGACCGCCTGGGTGCGGTGCCCGAGGTCGGTGCCGTCCTGCTCGCGACCGCTGATGAGGACAGATCCGTCGGTGCGTTCGGTGAGCGTCATCTCGGACGGCTTCTGCCGGAAGGTGCCGTCGTCCGCGATCGGCCAGGAGTCGGTCGCACCGATGTCCCAGTGGTCGCCGCCGTCGTCGCTGGTGATGAGCGCGGCGTTGTTGGTGGTGACCCGACTGCCGTTCCAGGTCTCGGTGTTGACCGCGAAGACGAGCCGTCCCGCGTGCCGCCCGCGGGTGAGCTGGATGCCGTGCACCGGACCGGTGGCGTACCAGGAGTTCCAGTTCGCGGGCAGGATCTCGTCGCTCAGGTCACGCGGCTGCGACCAGCTGAGACCGTCGTCGTCGCTGTACTGGAGATGCGGGGTCCGGTCGCACGGCACCGTGCAGCTCGCGCTGTCCGTACGGCCCGTGTTGTACGTCTGGGCCAGTACGATCCGGCCGGTCTCGCGGTCCACGATCGGCGTGGGGTTGCCGTGGGTGTCCCCGCCCCCCTCGTTGACGACCTGCAGAGGGCTCCAGGTACGCCCGCCGTCGGCGGAGCGCTTCACCACGATGTCGATGTCGGCCGCGTCGCCGCAGTTGAGGACGCGCCCCTCGGCGAACGCCAGCAGCGTTCCCTCGGTCGTCCGGACGACGGACGGGATGCGGAAGCAGGCGTAGCCCGGGTCCTGAGAGGCCTTGAACAACACCTGTTGCTCGAACTCGCCGGTCGTGGCGGCCGGTTCGGCCCGCGCCGTGCCCGGGAGCGCGAGCAGCGCGGCGACGCCGAGAGCGGCCGTCAGGGCGGCCCCGAGGCGGGTGCGGGAGCCGGATCCCGGACGGGAGAGGAAGGCGGATCCCGGACGGGTGCGGGAGACAGGTCCCGGACGGGTGAGGGAGACAGGTCCCGGTCGGACGGCGAAGGTGGATCTCAGACGGGAGCGGAGGCGTGACGGCATGGTGCGACCTGCCCTTCGTACGGCGGCTGGGCAATCCGGATTCTCTGGACATCCCACGTCCAACGTTCGCGCCGCAGACGCTACTTGGGCCCTCACGCACCCCACAAGAAGCATGTACCGGTCGTGTTCACGCCAGATTTTCGCGGCCAGGTGTCCGGCGAGGGAGCCCGCACGATATGCCGAACCCGCGGACGGCCGCGGGCCTGACACGGCCGAGTGGCGGGCCGCTCACCCGAATGGACAGATCCATACGGACGGCCGATCGGCGGGGTCATTGCCATCGGACAGGGGAGTTCACGGGCTTGTTGATCCGGATTTCCGGTACGGACGGCTGATGCGGGCTAACGTTCCGTCATGACCGCACCCGAAGCCGAACCCCGCCTCGCCCTCGATCCGGCGCGCACCGCCCTCGTGCTCGTCGATCTGATGGAGCGCATCGTGGCGTTGCCCCTGGCGCCGCACAAGGGGACCGAAGTCCTTGCCACCGCAGAGGAGTTGGCGACCTCCTTCCGGAAGGCGGGCGCGCTCGTCGTGCTCATCCGGGTCGAGCGGTCCGGAGTCCCGGAGCAGCCGCCCGGCAGCGGACTCGTCGCCGGGCTGGTCGCGGAGGGTGATCTGGAGATCGTGAAGCGGACGATCGGCGGGTTCCAGGGCACCGGCCTCGACGAGCGCCTGCGCGAACATGGCGTCTCCACCGTGGTGTTCGGCGGAATCGCCACCAACCTGGGGGTCGAGTCGACCGCGCGCGCAGCCGGAGACCTCGGTTACGACCTCGTCTTTGTGGAGGACGCGATGGCCGCGTTCACCGCCCCGGAGCACGAGGCCTCCATCCGCCTGGACTTCCCGCGGCTCGGTACGGTCGTAGCCGCCGACGAGGTGCGCTTCTCGACGGGGTGAGCCGAGAGCGTCGGCCAGGTGCCCTTCACGAGAGGGCACGGTCGTGACCGCCGACGAGGTTCGCCTCATGGCGGGCCGGGGACGAGCCGCGCCGGAGTGCCGGAGGCGGCTCTCACACCAGTACGGCGCCCCCGTCGACCACGACGACCGAGCCGGTGCTGTAGCCCCCGCGCATCAGGTACAGATAGGCCTCGGCGATGTCCTCCGGCTCGCCCACACGGCCGACCGGGAGCGACGCGGCGGCGGACGTGAACAGTCCGTCGCGGTCCTCCTCCGGGAGATCCCGCCACAGCTCGGTGCGGACCACTCCGGGCGAGACCACGTTCACCCGGACCGGCGCGAGCTCCAGGGCCAGGGCGCGGGTCAGCGACTCCATCGCCCCGCACAGGCTTGCCGCGACACTGGTCCCCGGCATCGGCCGGCGCCCGGCCGTGCCGGTGGTCAGGACGACCGAGCCGCCTTCGCGGATCGCCGGGGAGCCGTACTTGACGGCCGCGTACGCGCCCCACAGCCGGGTGTCCAGGAAGCGCCGGGCCCGGGCCGGATCGGACTCGGCGAGGCTCTCCAGCAGCAGCGACTCACCGGCCGTGTAGACCAGATGGTCGAAATCGCCGATCCGGCCGAAGAAGCCGCGGACACCGTCCTCGTCGGTCGCGTCCAGCGCATACCCCTCGGCGCCGGACGGCAGGCGCTCCAGGGCGGCGTCCACACTCTCCCGGCGCCGCGAGGCGACCACCACCTCGGCTCCCTCCCGTGCGGCCGCCTCCGCCACCGCGAGCCCGATGCCCGCCGTGCCTCCGATCACGACGACCCGCTGTCCTCGCAGACCCCTGCTACCCATGTCGGTTCCCTTCCTTCCCCGCCATTCCCGGGTTCTTCCCGGTGTCTGCAAGCCTGCGCGCGGCCGTGCCCCGCCGTCCAAGACCTCTTTCGGCGCCGGCGATACCCTGAAGGCATCGCCGGTGCTGCGACGGAAGGGGCGGTCATGGATCTCGACCTGCGCAAGGTCCGCTACTTCGTGGCGGTGGCCGAACTGCTGCACTTCGGGCGCGCGGCGGAGCGGCTGCACATCGCCCAGCCGGTGCTCAGCCGTCAGATCAGGGCGCTGGAGAAGGACTTGGACGCGGTGCTCTTCGAACGCGACAGTCGCGGTGTGACCCTGACCGTGCCGGGGCGCCAACTCCTCGACGACGCACACCCGTTGCTCGCCGCCGCCGACGCGACCCGGCGCCGGGTGCGGCGGGCGGCCCGCGGCCCGCGCCGGCTCGTCGTGGGCTTCCGGGCCGGAGTGGTGGTCACCCACGCCCTGCGGGCCTTCGGCGCCGCCCATCCCGATGTCGACGTGCAGGCACGCCGCGTCGAATGGGACGACCAGGAACAGTTGATCCTCGACGGGACCGTCGACCTCGCCTACGTCCGCCGGCCGATCCAGGAGCAGGGACTCGCCCTGCTGCCCCTGTTCGACGAGGCCCGTGTCGCCATGCTCCCGGCGGCCCACCGGCTCGCCGGGAAGCAGGAACTCGCCCTCGCCGACCTGGAGGGCGAGACCTGGCTGCGCTACTCCGACCCCGGGCCGGACGAGCTGCCGATCCGGACCATCGAGGAGAAGTTCGAGCGCGTGGCGGGCGGGGCCGGCATCACGCTCGTACCGGAGTCCGTCGCCGAGCAGTACTCGCGCCAGGACATCACGTACGTTCCGGTCACGGACGCGTCACGTGACCAGGTGTTCCTGGCCTGGGAGGGGAGTCGCCGCACGCCTCTGATCGCCGCGTTCGCCGAGGTGGCGACGGTTCGGGGCTGAGGCGGGGCCCCTCCGGCGCAGGGGGCGCTCCCCGCCGTTCGGGGCCCCACCGCCGTGTCGCGGGGAGCCGGTGTCAGCCCTGGGCGGCCGCGGCCCGCAGGGCGATGCGGTGCTCGCCCGCGTACACGTTCATGTTGGCGCCGCGCAGGAAGCCGACCAGGGTGAGGCCGGTCTCCGCGGCCAGGTCGACGGCCAGGGACGACGGGGCCGAGACCGCGGCGAGCACCGGGAGGCCCGCCATCACCGCCTTCTGCGCCAGCTCGAAGGAGGCCCGGCCGGAGACCAGCAGGACCGTCCGGGAGAGCGGAAGCGTGCCGTTCTGCAGGGCGCGGCCGACGAGTTTGTCGACCGCGTTGTGCCGGCCCACGTCCTCGCGTACGTCGATGAGCTCGCCCTCCTCGGTGAACAGCGCCGCCGCGTGCAGGCCCCCGGTCCGGTCGAAGACCCGCTGCGCCGCGCGCAGCCGGTCGGGGAGGCTCGCGAGCAACTCGGGCTCCAGCCGCACCGGGGGAGTGGTGCCGCCCTCCGTGTCGTCGACGGTCCAGCGGGCCGTCGTACGCACCGCGTCCAGGCTCGCCTTGCCGCACAGACCGCAGGAGGACGTCGTGTACACATTGCGTTCGAGCGTGATGTCGGGAATGACGACGCCGGGCGCCGTCCGCACATCGACGACGTTGTAGGTGTTGGAGCCGTCCACCGTGGCCCCGGCGCAGTACACGATGTTCTGCAGCTCGTCCGCCCGGCCCAGCACGCCCTCGCTCACCAGGAAGCCCGCGGCCAGCGCGAAGTCGTCGCCCGGGGTGCGCATGGTGATCGCCAGGGGTTTGCCGTTGAGCCGGATCTCCAGCGGTTCCTCGGCGACGAGCGTGTCCGGACGGGTGCTCACGGCCCCGTCCCGGATGCGGATCACCTTGCGTCGTTCCGTGACTCGTCCCATGTCCTGATCAGTCCCGCTTCTGTACGTGCGGCTGGCCGGATCGGCCCTTCATACGGCGGTTGTCGTGCGGGTCACCGGATCGTCGTGCGGGGAGGGTGACCTTCACGCACTCATTGTCCTGCACGTACGGAGCGGGCCGGTCCTGCCCGTACGGAGCGCGCCGGTCCTGCACGACGGGAGTGGGCCGGTCCCGCCCGTGCGGAGCGGGCCGCGTGCCACCTCGGCCGGCGACCCGCTCCGCGCTCATGCCGCCGTCCGCAGCGCGAGCAGATCCGAGATGGCGTGCACCGTGCGCAACGTCGGCACCGGCACCCCGGTGATCTCCGCGAGTTCCACGACGGCCGCGAGCAGCACGTCGAGTTCCAGCGGCTTGCCCCGCTCCAGGTCCTGGAGCGTCGAGGTGCGGTGGTCGCCGACGCGCTCCGCACCCGCGAGGCGCCGCTCGATGGACACTCCCACCTCGCAGCCGAGCGCCTCGGCGACGGTCAGCGTCTCGGTCATCATGATCTCGATGACCTTGCGCGTCCCGCCGTGCAGGCACATCTGCCGCATGGTGGCCCGGGACAGCGCGCTGATCGGGTTGAACGAGATGTTGCCGAGCAGCTTGAGCCAGATGTCATTGCGCAGGTCCCGCTCGACCGGGCACTTCAGCCCGCCCTCCTGCATGGCATCGCTGAACGCCCGGCAGCGCGCCGAGACGGACCGGTCGGGCTCCCCGATGGAGAACCGGGTGCCTTCGAGATGGCGGACGACTCCCGGTCCCTCCAGTTCGGTCGCGGCGTACACGACACAGCCGATGGCCCGCTCCGGCGCCAGCACCGCGCTGACCGCGCCGCCCGGGTCCACGCTCTCCACCCGGTGGCCGTCGTAGGGTCCGCCGTGCCGGTGGAAGTACCACCAGGGAATGCCGTTCTGGGCGGCGATCACCGCCGTGGTGTCGTGCAGCAACGGCTCGATGAGCGGCCCGCACGCCGCGTACGAGTTGGCCTTCAGGCCCAGGAAGACGTAGTCGACCGGACCGATGTCGGCCGGGTCGTCGGTGGCGTGGGCGCGCGCGGTGAAGTCCCCGCGCGGGCTGATGACGTGGACGCCTTGCTGCCTCATGGCCGCGAGATGCGGTCCACGGGCGACGAGATGGACGTCGGCGCCTGCGCGGTGCAGCGCGGCGCCGACGTAGGCGCCGATCGCACCGGCGCCGAGAACGGCGACTTTCACTGTGTGGCGCTCCGTTCGGTCGAGGGTACCGAGGAACTTCCGAACTCTGTCGACGAAATATTGTCTACAGGATGGAATGAGCGAGGGCAAGGGGCGGCACAGCGGCAGGGGTGCCGGAAGCCGTTGGTGGGTCGCGGCGCGGAGGGCTCCTGAGCAACCTGGGCCCAGGAGAGCGTGCCGCACCCGCGCGCCGCACTCGCCTGCCGCACCCGCGTGCCGTGGCCGCTGGGCCGGACCCTCCAGTCCGCTCCGTGACCGTTCGTCGCGTCAGGGAGACCGCTCATCGCATACGGTCGACGAGTTTGCGTCGCGCCGCTTCACAGCCGGGCAACCGCTTCCTATCGTTCCGGATCATGAGCCCTCCTGTCGCACCCCCCGGTTGGAGCCGCTGGCTCGTCCCGCCGGCCGCCCTGTCGGTCCATCTCTCCATCGGCCAGGCCTACGCCTGGAGTGTCTTCAAGCCGCCGCTCGAATCCGCGCTCGGTCTCAGCGGAACCCAGAGCGCGCTGCCCTTCCAGCTCGGCATCGTGATGCTCGGTCTGTCGGCCGCGTTCGGCGGCACTTTCGTCGAGCGCAACGGACCGCGCTGGGCGATGACCGTCGCCCTCGTCTGCTTCTCCTCCGGCTTTCTCATCGCCGCGCTCGGCGCCGCCACCGAGCAGTACTGGCTGATCGTGTTCGGCTACGGCTTCGTCGGCGGAACGGGCCTCGGCATCGGCTACATCTCACCCGTCTCCACGCTGATCAAGTGGTTCCCGGACCGGCCCGGCATGGCCACCGGCATCGCGATCATGGGCTTCGGCGGCGGCGCGCTCATCGCCTCGCCCTGGTCCGCCCAGATGCTGAAGTCGTTCGGTTCCGACTCCTCCGGGATCGCGCTCGCCTTCCTCGTGCACGGGCTGACGTATGCCGTGTTCATGACCCTCGGGGTGCTGCTGGTGCGCGTGCCCCGCGGTGAGAAGCCGACCGCGTCGTCCGGGCCGAGCGCGCTCGACGGGGTCCAGGTTTCCGCGCGCAACGCCGTACGGACCCCACAGTTCTGGTGTCTGTGGATCGTGCTCTGCATGAACGTGACCGCCGGCATCGGCATCCTGGAGAAGGCCGCCCCGATGATCACGGACTTCTTCGCGGACACCTCCACACCGGTGTCAGCCTCCGCGGCCGCCGGGTTCGTCGCCCTGCTGTCCGCGGCCAACATGGCGGGCCGGATCGGCTGGTCCTCGACCTCCGACCTGATCGGGCGCAAGAACATCTACCGCGTCTACCTCGGGGTCGGAGCGCTGATGTACGCGCTCATCGCCTGGCTCGGGGACTCCTCCAAACCGCTGTTCATCCTCGGCGCGCTGGTGATCCTCTCCTTCTACGGCGGAGGTTTCGCCACGATCCCGGCGTACCTCAAGGACCTCTTCGGCACCTACCAGGTCGGTGCCATCCACGGTCGGCTGCTCACCGCCTGGTCCACCGCCGGCGTCCTCGGCCCGCTGATCGTCAACTGGATCGCGGACCACCAGGAAGCGGCCGGCAAACACGGCTCCTCCTTGTACGGACTGTCGTTCCTGATCATGATCGGGCTGCTCGCCGTCGGCTTCGTCGCGAACGAGTTCGTACGGCCCGTCGACGCCCGCCACCACATCCCCGCACCGAGGGAGGCCGCCGATGTCGCACGACAGCAGCCCGAGTCCGCCTGACCGGCGACCGCTGATCGCCTTCGCCTGGCTGTGGGTGGGCGCACCCCTGTGCTACGGCCTCTACGAGCTCGTCCAGAAGGCGACGCAACTGTTCTCGGGCTAGGTGTTCGGGCGTCCGAGGGTCTGACAGAAGCCGACAAGCCTGGCGTCCCTTTCCTGTGGCATCACCTGCCGTCGTACCCGTGAGTCATTGATCAGACTGGAGGATCCGGCTACCCGAAGCACAAGGGGGACCACTCATGAACGGCTCACGGATCGCCGCCGTCGGCCATTACCAGCCCGCCAAGGTACTCACCAATGAGGACCTGGCGGGCCTGGTCGACACCAGCGACGAGTGGATCACGAGCCGGGTGGGCATCCGGACGCGCCACATCGCCGGGCCCGACGAACCGGTCGACGAGCTCGCCGCGCACGCCGCCGCCAAGGCGCTCGCCGCGGCGGGCCTGACGCCGAGCGACATCGACCTCGTCCTCGTCGCCACCTCCACGGCCGTCGACCGCTCCCCGAACATGGCAGCCCGGGTCTCCGCCCGCCTCGGCATCCCCTCGCCGGCCGCCATGGACGTCAACGTCGTCTGCGCCGGTTTCACCCACGCCCTCGCCACCGCCGACCACGCCGTGCGCGCCGGTGCCGCGACCCGGGCGCTGGTCATCGGCGCCGACAAGATGAGCGACGTGGCGGACTGGACCGACCGCACGACGTGCGTCCTCGTCGGGGACGGCGCGGGGGCCGCCGTCGTCGAGGCCTGCCCCGCGGGCGAGGAGCCCGGCATCGGACCGGTGCTGTGGGGCTCGGTGCCCGAGATGGGGAACGCCGTGCGCATCGAGGGCACCCCCTCGCGGTTCGCGCAGGAGGGGCAGAGCGTCTACCGCTGGGCCACCACACAGCTCCCGCCGCTCGCCCGCAAGGCCTGCGAGCGGGCCGGCCTCGTGCCCGAGGATCTCGCCGGGGTCGTCCTGCACCAGGCCAACCTGCGCATCATCGAGCCGCTCGCCCTGAAGATCGGCGCGGTCAACGCCGTCGTCGCGCGGGATGTCGTCGAGTCCGGGAACACCTCCGCCGCGAGCATCCCGCTCGCCTTCTCCAAGCTCGTCGAGCGCGGAGAGATCTCCACCGGTGACCCCGTCCTGCTGTTCGGCTTCGGCGGCAACCTGTCGTACGCGGGTCAGGTCGTCCGCTGTCCGTGAGGCGGCCTGAGCTGCTCGTCCGGCCCTCGCGCACCCGAGTGTGACAAGCCCAACTCCTGTGCCTGGCGGCGTTTGTGCGCCGTAGACTGTAGGCGAAAGACAATTGATAATCGACTTTCCTATCGCGGCGACGGCGCTGCCCAGGAGGGACCGTGATGTTGTCGACAGGACTGCCTCAGGGAGCGGTACCCAAGCTCGAGCGGCCCGGCCCGCTGCGTGACCGCGTCTACGAGGCGCTGCTCGAACTCATCACCACCCGCGCCCTCAAGCCGGGCCAGCACCTCGTCGAGAGCGAACTCGCCGGTCACCTCGGGGTGTCCCGGCAGCCCGTGCGTGAGGCCCTCCAGCGGCTGAGCACCGAGGGCTGGGTCGATCTGCGGCCGGCCCAGGGCGCGTTCGTGCACGAGCCGACCGAGGAGGAGGCCGACCAGCTCCTCACGGTCCGTACGCTCCTGGAGGCCGAGGCCGCCCGGCTCGCCGCCGCCAACGCGGGCACCGCCGCCATCACCGCGCTCGAAGCCCTGTGCACGGAGGGGGAGCGTGCGGTCGCCGCCGACGACGTGGACGGCGCGGTCGCGATGAACGCGCGACTGCACGCCAAGATCATGGAACTCGCCGGCAACACGGTGCTCGCCGAGCTCGCCGCACAGGTCGACCGTCGGGTCCGCTGGTACTACACGCCGGTGGCCCGGCAGCGCGGACAGCAGTCCTGGACCGAACACCGGGAACTGATCGCCGCGATAGCGGAACGGGACGAGGAGCGCGCCACCGCGGTCATGCGGGCCCACACGGAACACACGCGGAAGATGTACCACGAGCGAGAGAAGTAGCCGGCCGACGGACACTCCTGTTCTGCTCATTCACGATCTCCCTTTGTCCTGGGAGTGGAGAAAGTCGACGGTAATTCGTGCGCGACTTCTTCCAACTCCCGGCACCCGCTGCTACGTTCCCCTCGAAAGCGCGGCCGGTGAGGGTGGCCGGAACCTGACGGACGCAGGCCGATCTGGGCGGGGAGGGGCTCGTGAGACGTATGACGGCACGACCCGCGAACGCCCATCAGGCCCGGTTGCTACGGCTGTTGCGTGACGGTGGCCCCAACTCCCGTGCCCAGCTGGGGGATCAGGTCGACCTCTCGCGGTCGAAGCTGGCCGTCGAGGTGGACCGGCTGCTGGAGACCGGGCTCGTGGTGGCCGACGGACTCGCCGCCTCGCGAGGCGGACGCCGCTCGCACAACGTCCGGCTCGCACCGGCGCTGCGCTTCCTTGGCGTCGACATCGGCGCGACCTCGATCGACGTGGCCGTCACCAACGCGGAACTGGAGATCCTGGGGCACATCAACCAGCCCATGGACGTGCGCGAGGGACCGGTCGTCGTGTCGGAGCAAGTGCTGGCCATGGCAGCGAAGTTGAAGGCCTCGGGGTTCGCGGAGGGCTTCGACGGCGCCGGCATCGGCGTTCCGGGTCCCGTCCGTTTCCCCGAGGGCGTCCCGGTCGCCCCGCCGATCATGCCCGGCTGGGACGGCTTCCCGGTCCGCGAGGCGCTCAGCCAGGAACTCGGCTGCCCGGTCATGGTCGACAACGACGTGAACCTGATGGCCATGGGGGAGCAGCACGCGGGCGTCGCGCGCTCCGTGGGCGACTTCCTCTGCGTCAAGATCGGCACCGGCATCGGCTGCGGCATCGTCGTCGGCGGTGAGGTCCATCGCGGTGCGACGGGCAGCGCCGGCGACATCGGACACATCCAGGCCGTGCCCGACGGCCGGCCGTGCGCCTGCGGCAACCGGGGCTGCCTGGAAGCCCACTTCAGTGGCGCCGCGCTCGCGCGTGACGCAGTGGAAGCGGCCCGGCAGGGCCTGTCGGCCGAACTCGCCTCGCGGCTGGAGACGAACGGCGCGCTCAGCGCCGTCGACGTCGCCGCGGCCGCCGCGGCGGGCGACGCCACCGCGCTCGATCTGATCCGGGAGGGCGGCAACCGCACCGGTCAGGTCATCGCAGCACTCGTCAGCTTCTTCAATCCCGGCCTGGTGGTGATCGGCGGTGGGGTGACGGGTCTCGGCCACACCCTGCTCGCCGCGATCCGCACCCAGGTCTACCGCCAGTCGCTTCCGCTCGCGACCGGCAATCTGCCCATTGTCCTCGGGGAGTTGGGGCCGGCCGCCGGCGTCATCGGCGGGGCCCGGCTGATCAGCGACCACCTGTTCTCGCCCGCGTAAGCCCCTTCTTCTCGCCCGCGCGATCCACCACCAGGAATCGGACCACCGGCACGGGGCCGGCTCCGCCGTGCCCGAATCCACTCGCCCCGTACGCGCACCGCCCGGCAACCGGCCCGCACGCCTGCCCAAGGGAGCCGTCATGGCACCAGAACCACCGCTGCTCACCATGTCCGGCATCACGAAGTCGTTTCCCGGAGTCCGGGCCCTCGACGGCGTCGACCTCGACGTCCAGGCCGGTGAAGTGCACTGCCTGCTGGGCCAGAACGGTGCCGGGAAGTCCACGCTCATCAAGGTCCTGGCCGGTGCCCACCAGCCCGACGAGGGAACCATCGACTGGCGCGGCGAGCCCGTCACCCTCAAGTCCCCGATCGCCGCCATGCGCCTCGGCATCGCCACCATCTACCAGGAACTCGACCTGGTGGAGGGGCTGTCGGTGGCCGAGAACGTCCACCTCGGACATGAGCCCACCGCCGCCGGATTCGTCGTACGGGGCAAGGCCGCCAAGGCGTCGACCGCCGCACTCCTCAAGCGGCTCGGGCACCCGGAGATCGATCCGGCGAGGCTCGTCGGCGACCTGTCGGCGGCCCAGCAGCAGATCGTGTCCATGGCGCGGGCGCTCTCCCACGACGTACGGCTCATCGTCATGGACGAGCCGTCGGCCGCTCTCGACCCCGACGAGGTCGACAACCTCTTCCGCATCGTCGGCGATCTGACCGCGGACGGCGTCGCCGTGGTCTACATCTCCCATCGTCTGGAGGAGATCCGCCGCATCGGTGACCGTGTCACCGTGCTGAAGGACGGGCGTGCGGTGGCGGGCGGACTGCCCGCCAGGTCGACACCGACCCGCGACGTCGTGGCCCTGATGACCGGGCGCAACGTCGAGTACCTCTTCCCCGACCGGCCCCCCGCGCGGCCACCGGGCGACCCCGTGCTCACGGTCCGAGACCTCTCCCGTCAGGGAGAGTTCGCCCCGCTCGACCTCGAACTGCGCCCCGGCGAAATCGTCGGTCTGGCCGGACTCGTCGGCTCCGGCCGCTCCGAGATCCTGGAGACGATCTACGGGGCACGCCGACCGACCACCGGTCAGGTCAGCGTGAACGGGAGGCCTTTGCGCACCGGCAGCGTACGCGCCGCCGTACGTGCCGGACTCGGACTGGCCCCCGAGGAGCGCAAGGGGCAGGCCCTGCTGATGCTGGAGTCGGTCACCCGCAATGTCTCCGTGTCGTCCATGGCCCGCTTCGCCTACGCGGGCTGGATCGACCGGCGGGCCGAACGCGGCGCCGCCCGGGCCGCCACCCGCGAGCTCTCGCTGCGCCCCGACAACCCGGCGGTACCGGTCAGGACCCTGTCCGGCGGGAACCAGCAGAAGGCCGTGCTGGCGCGCTGGCTGCTGCGCGGCTGCCGTGTCCTGCTCCTCGACGAGCCCACCCGCGGCGTGGATGTCGGAGCCCGCGCCGAGCTGTACGCGGTGATCCGCCGGCTCGCCGACGAGGGGCTCGCCGTGCTGCTGGTCTCCAGCGAAGTGCCCGAGGTGCTCGGGCTCGCCGACCGCGTCCTGGTGCTCCGCGAAGGGCACGTCGTGCACACCGCACCCGCCCGTGAACTCGACGAACACCGCGTACTCGACCTAGTGATGGAAGGAAGCCCTGTGGCCAGTGAAGGGAGCCCGGCGTCATGACGCAGCACGTGTCCCCGCCCCGGGACGGCACCGGCAAGGTGCCCTCGATGGGTGAACTCCCCGCGTGGCGCACGGTCGTGGCCCGCGCCGACGTCCGCACCCTCTCGCTCCTCGGCGTCCTCGCCGCCCTGATCGTCATCGGCGGCATCACCAAGCCCGACGAGTTCCTCGACACCCGCAACCTCCAACTCGTCCTCACCCAGGCCTCGGTGATCGGCGTCGTCACCGTCGGCATGACCTTCGTCATCACCTCAGGCGGCATCGATCTGTCGGTCGGCGCGATCGTCGCGCTCTCCTCGGTCTGGGCGACCACCGTCGCCACCCAGGAGTACGGCTTCGCGGGCATCCTCTTCACCGCGGTGCTCGTCGGCCTGGGCTGCGGCCTGGTCAACGGACTGCTCATCGCGTACGGCGGGATGGTCCCCTTCATTGCGACGCTCGCCATGCTCGCCTCGGCCCGCGGCCTCGCGCTCCAGATCACGGACGGCAGGACCCAGATCGTCTCGGTGGACGGCATTCTCAAGCTGGGCGAGCGCGACTCCTACGTGCTCGGCGTCCCACCGCTGGTCCTCGTCTTCGCCGTCGTCACCGTCATCGGCTGGCTGGTCCTCAACCGCACCACCTTCGGCCGGCGCACGGTCGCCGTCGGCGGCAACGCCGAGGCCGCACGGCTCGCCGGCATCGACGTACGACGGCAGCGGCTGTACCTCTATCTGCTCTCCGGACTGTGCTGCGGCGTCGCCGCCTTCCTGCTGATCATCCTGTCCGGTTCCGGCCAGAACACCAACGGCAATCTCTACGAACTCGACGCCATCGCGGCGGCGATCATCGGCGGCACCCTGCTCAGCGGGGGCCGCGGCACCATCACCGGCTCGGTGCTCGGCGTCCTGATCTTCACGACGATCACCAACATCTTTGCGCTGAACAACCTCCAGAGCGACGTGCAGCAGATCGCCAAGGGAGCGATCATCGTCGCCGCGGTCCTGGTCCAGCGGCGTACAGCAAGCACGACCTGACACGGGAAGGGTCCACCGCCATGCCAGAACCCATGAGCCTGACCAGTCGCAGAGGACTGCTCTTCGGGACCGCCGCCGTCTCGGCCGGTGCCCTCCTCGTCGGCTGCACCAGCAACGACACCAAGGACGATAAGCCGGCCGCGAACGACCAGCCGGCCGCCGATGACAAGCCCGGCAAGCACGTCACCATCGGCTTCGCCGGACCGCAGGCCGACCACGGCTGGCTCAACGCCATCAACGACAACGCCAAGAACCGGGCCAAGAAGTACACGGACGTGAGCCTGGAGATCACCGAGGGCTCCAACGACACGGCCGCGCAGATCGGCCAGATCGAGACACTGATCAACAAGAAGGTCGACGTCCTGGTCGTGCTGCCGGCCGACGGCAAGGCCCTCACCCAGGTCGGCCTCAAGGCCATGCGCGCGGGCATCCCCGTCATCAACCTGGACCGCATCTTCAACTCGCCGCAGGCGTACCGCTGTTGGATCGGAGGCGACAACTACGGCATGGGCCTGAGCGCCGGTCACTACATCGGTGAGAAGCTCAAGGGCAAGACGGGCGCCCGGGTCATCGAGCTCGCCGGGCTGGACAACCTGGAACTCACCAAGCAGCGCACCCAGGGCTTCGACGCGGCGCTGAAGAACTACCCGAACATCAAGAAGGTGGCCCGTCAGGCCGCCGAGTTCACCGTCGAGTCCGGCCAGGCAAAGATGTCCCAACTCCTGCAGGCGCAGCCGAAGTTCGACGCCCTGTGGAACCACGACGACGACCAGGGTGTGGGAGCGCTGCGGGCCATCGAGCAGGCCGGCCGCGACGACTTCCTGATGGTCGGCGGGGCCGGAGCGCTCTCCGCCTTCCAGGCCATCGACGCCGACAACAGCGTCCTGAAGGCCACGGTCCTGTACCCGCCGACCATGGCCGCGTCCGCGATCGACCTCGCCCGCACGCTCGGGCAGGGCAAGGGCATCGGCGGGCTCGCCGAGTTCGAGATCCCCGCGTCGCTCACGCTCTACTCGGCCGTCGTCGACAAGGACAACGTCGAGCAGTACATGGCCACCGGCTTCAAGTGAGGCGCCCTGTTCCAGGGGCCCGGTACGGGGGTCCGGGCCCCATCCCCACCGCGCCACGACGACGAGGAGACATCCGCATGGGACAGCCGCACCAGGGCGACGAGGCCGCGAAGCCGCCATTGGGCGTGGGCATGGTCGGCTACGCGTTCATGGGCGCCGCCCACTCCCAGGGCTGGCGCACCGCGGGCCGCGTCTTCGACCTGCCGTACCGCCCGGTCCTCGCCGCCGTCTGCGGCCGCGACGGACAGGCCGTGCGGGCGATGGCGGACCGGCACGGCTGGGGGGCCGCCGAGACCGACTGGCGTGCGCTGATCGCCCGGGACGACGTCGATCTCGTCGACATCTGCACACCCGGCGACAGCCACGCCGAGATCGCCGTCGCCGCACTGGCGGCGGGCAAACACGTGCTGTGCGAGAAGCCCCTCGCGAACACCGTCGACGAGGCCGAGGCGATGGCGGCGGCGGCCGCCGCCGCCCTTGGACGCGGTCAGATGTCCATGGTGGGCTTCAACTACCGCAGACTCCCCGCCACGGCGCTCGCCCGCTCCATGGTCGCCGAGGGCAGGCTCGGACCGCTGCGGCACGTACGGGTGACGTACCTTCAGGACTGGCTGGTGGACCCGGAGTTCCCCCTCACCTGGCGGCTCCGCAAGGACGTCGCCGGCTCGGGCGCCCTCGGTGACCTCGGGGCCCACATCGTCGACCTCGCGCAGTATCTGGCGGGGGAGCCGCTCGGCGGGGTCTCCGCCCTCACCGAGACCTTCGTACGGCAACGCCCGCTGCCCGCACGGGCGTCCAGCGGACTGTCCGCCGTGCCGCAGCCGGGTACACCGTCGGACGACCCGCGTTCCGACGCGAGCCCCGGCTCCGCCTCGACTTCCTTGTCCGGATCTGGCTCCGGATCTGGCTCCGGCCCGGGTTCCGGTCCTGGTGCTGTTCCGGGCTCCCGCTCGGGAATCGTCACCGTCGACGACGCCGCCCTGTTCACGGCCCGCTTCGCCTCCGGGGCCCTCGCCTCCTTCGAGGCCTCCCGCTTCGCCACCGGACGCAAGAACTCCCTGCGCATCGAACTAAACGGCGAGCGCGGCTCGTTGGCCTTCGACCTGGAACGCCTCAACGAACTCGCCTACCACGACCACACCGAACCCGGCACCCACGCGGGCTTCCGCCGCATCCTCGTCACCGAGCCCGACCACCCCTACCTCGACGCCTGGTGGCCGCCGGGACACGGCCTCGGCTACGAGCACACCTTCGTGCACCAGGCCCGCGACCTGGTGCACGCCATCGCGGCCGGCCGCCCGCCCACACCGTCCTTCGCCGACGGCCTGCAGGTGCAGCGCGTCCTCGCCGCGGTCGAGGAGAGCGCCGAGAAGAACTCCCTCTACACCCCCGTAGCGGTCTGAGGAGGCCCCGGAATGCCGCGCAACTACACGCTCTTCACCGGCCAGTGGGCCGACCTGCCCCTCGAAGAGGTCTGCCGCCTGGCCCGTGACTTCGGCTACGACGGCCTCGAACTCGCCTGCTGGGGCGACCACTTCGAGGTCGACAAGGCGCTCGACGATCCGTCGTACGTCGACTCCCGGCGCGCTCTTCTCGACAAGTACGGCCTCAAGTGCTGGGCCATCTCCAACCATCTGGTCGGCCAGGCCGTCTGCGACGCCATCATCGACGAACGCCACCGGGCCATCCTGCCCGCCCGCATCTGGGGCCACGGCGAGGCCGAGGGTGTGCGCAAGCGGGCCGCCGCCGAGATGGCCGACACCGCCCGCGCGGCGGCCGCCTTCGGCGTCGACACCGTCATCGGATTCACCGGCTCGGCGATCTGGCACCTCGTCGCGATGTTCCCGCCCGCACCCGAGTCGATGATCGAGCGCGGCTACGAGGACTTCGCGACCCGCTGGAACCCGATCCTGGACGTCTTCGACGCCGAGGGCGTCCGCTTCGCGCACGAGGTCCACCCGAGCGAGATCGCGTACGACTACTGGACAACACACAAGGCGCTGGAGGCAGTCGGCCACCGGCCGGCCTTCGGCCTCAACTTCGACCCGTCCCACTTTGTCTGGCAGGACCTCGACCCGGTCGGTTTCCTCTACGACTTCCGCGACCGCATCTACCACGTCGACTGCAAGGAAGCCCGTAAGCGCCTCGACGGCCGCAACGGCCGGCTCGGCTCCCACCTGCCCTGGGGCGACCCGCGCCGCGGCTGGGACTTCGTCTCCGCGGGCCACGGAGACGTCCCCTGGGAGGACGTCTTCCGCATGCTGCGCTCCATCGACTACACGGGGCCCGTCTCGGTCGAGTGGGAGGACGCCGGCATGGACCGGCTCCAGGGCGCCCCCGAGGCCCTGACCCGCCTCAAGGCGTACGACTTCGAGCCCCCGACGGCATCGTTCGACGCGGCGTTCGGCGGCAACGACAGTCCGTAGAGGCCGTTCGGCACACATACGGCACACAACGGTGGCCCTCCCCGAGTCTCGGGGAGGGCCACCGTCGTACAAGCCCGGACGAGCACCCTCGTACGGGCCCTGGACGGGCCACCCCCGTAAGGGTGGCCCGTGCTCAGCCCACCGGTTGTGGCCGGGGCGCCGAGGTGTGCGCCGTGCTGCGCCCCGGCTGCCGCAGCAGCAGGGCGATCACGGCCGCCACCATGGAGATGCCGCCGGCCAGCGCGTAGGCGCCGTCGTAGCCCCAGGCGGCGACCACCATCGAGCCGAGTCCGCCGCCGAACAGACCGCTGATCAGTTTTCCGCTGTACACCAGCCCGTAGTTGGTGGCGTTGTAGTTCTCGCCGAAGTAGTCCGGAGTCAGGGCCGCGAACATCGGGTAGAAGGCCCCGCCGCCGAACCCGGAGAGGAACGCGAAGAACAGGAAGAGCGCCTCGCTGTGGATGTCACCGGCCCAGATGACACCGAACTGCGCGAGTCCGAGGACCACGATGACGAACACCAGGGTCTGCTTGCGGCCGTACGTGTCGGACAGCCAGCCCACCACGCCCCGGCCGACGCCGTTGATGACCGCCATCACGCCCATCGACGACGCCGCCACCAGCGGGCCGAAGCCCACCTCCTTGGCGAAGTCGACCTGGAAGGAGATCCCGAAGATCGACACACCCGCGGTCATCACGAGCGCGATCCACATCAGCGGGAGCATGCCGGTCCTGATGGCCTCCTTGGGCGTGTACTGCTTCACCGCGGGCGGGTTCTTCGAGAGGCTCGCGGCCCCCTTCTCGGAACCGCCGTAGGTCAGCGGGTCGATGTCCGCGGGCCACCAGTTCTTCGGCGGGTCCTTGAAGAAGAAAGCGGCGGACAGCACCACGACCATCACGTAGCAGCCGATGAGGTCCAGTACGCGGTGGTAGTTGGCGGTGTCGAACCCGTAGTTGAAGATGAAGATGAACGGCAGGGAGCCGTACGCGAATCCGCCGTTGACGAATCCCGTCCTCGCGCCGCGACGCTCGGGAAACCACTTCCCGACCATGTTGATGCAGGTCGCGTACACCAGGCCGGACCCGAGACCGCCGACGACGCCGAAGCCGAGGATCGCCAGCAGGACGTTGCTCAGGTGCGACAGCGCCAGGAAGCCGGCCGCGCACATGACCGAGCCCAGGTACATGGCCTTGCGGGCCGTCAGGATGCCCTTCTCCCGCAGCCAGCCGGCGGGGAAGGCGATGCCGGCCTGGAAGAAGACCCAGACGCTCAGGATCCAGAAGGTGTTGCTCTGCGTCCAGCCGTGTGCGTGGGACAGGGTGTCCTCGGCCGAGCCGTACGCGTACTCGAAGACGCTGATGGCCATCATGGCGGCCCAGGGGAGGTACACCATGAACTTACGTGAGTGGCCCAGGATGTCCCGGTCCGTCTCACCGATCCGGTAGACACGGCCCCGGGCGTCCGTCACTTCCCGGTACGCGCGCATCGAGGCGTCCGGGTCGTCCGCCGCGTCCTTCTCCGCGATGGGTTCCGTCGTCATCAGGCCATCTCCTCGCCGAGCGGGTGCGGATTGGGAACGATGGTCCGGGCCTGCGGCCGGCCCGGAGCCTTGAGGAACAGGGCCAGCACGGCGGACGCCAGGCCGATGGACCCGGCGAGCACGAAGGCGCCGTGGTAGTCCCACGCGCCGACGACGACCGCGCCCATGCCGGAGCCCACGAGACCCGAGATCAGCTTCGAGCTGTAGACCATTCCGTAGTTGGAGGCGTTGTTGTTCTCACCGAAGTAGTCCGCCGTCATGGCCGCGAACAGCGGGAAGATCGCGCCGCCGCCGAAGCCGGAGACCATGGAGCAGAACAGGAAGAACGGCATGCTGCCCATCTGGCCGGAGACCAGGACGCCGAACTGCGCGGAGCCCAGCACCAGACACACGATGATGAGCGTGTGGCGCCGTCCGAAGCGGTCGGATATCCAGCCGATGACACCGCGCCCGGTGCCGTTGACGATGGCCTTCAGAGACATCGCCGTGGCCACGATCCCGCCCGCGAAGCCCATGTCCTTGCCGAACGGAACCTGGAACGCGATGCCGAAGATGTTGATCCCGGCCGTGCACAGCAGACAGAACCACATCATCCAGAGAACGGGGGTACGCGCGGCCTCCTTGGGGGTGTACTGCTTCACGGCCGGCGGGTTCTTCTCCAGCGCCCGCCGGATCTTCGGGTCGTCCGACACCTTCAGCGGATCCACGTTCGCCGGCCACCAGCCCTTGGGCGGGTCCTTGAAGAACAAGCCGGCCACCGCGACCACGGCGCAGCAGAGCAGACCGACGGCCACCAGGACGCCCCGGTAGTTGCCCAGATCCATGTACGAGGTGAACAGGAAGACGAAGGGCACGGACCCGTAGGCGAAACCGCCGTTGACGAAGCCCGTCTTGCCGCCCTTGCGCTCCGGATACCACTTGCCGACCATGTTCACGCAGGTCGCGTAGACGAGACCCGCTCCGATGCCGCTGCACATGCCGAAGCCGAGATAGGCGACCGCCACATGCGGGGCGAACGCCAGGGACACATAGCCGAGCAGGGTGCCCAGTGCGCCCAGGAGCATCGCCGTCCGGGCGGGGAGCCTGCCGCTCTCGCGCAGTTGCCCGGCCGGGAAGGCCACGGCCGCCTGGAAGAAGATCCAGACGCCCATCAGCCAGAAGATGTGTCCGCTGCTCCACAGATGTGCCTCGTGGAGTGTGTCCTCCGCGGACGTGAACGCGTACTCGGCGGAGCTGATGCCCAGCATGCCCGCCCAGGGCAGGAAGACCATCCATGCGCGTTTGCGGCCCATGATGTCGATGTCGGACTCGCCGACGCGATACACACGGCCGTTGTGGTCCCTCACCTCTTGATAGGGGACCGATGTCGAGTAGTCGGTGGTTGTCATGTGGCTCTAGCACCCCTTGCGTCGAAAGATCTGGTCAGCGCCCCCTGCCAAATGCCTTTCGTGCGCCCACGGGTCCCGGGGGCGGCCGACGCGCACCGTCGGCCGCCCCCGCGCACACTCATGTCATGAACGGCCCCCCAACATCCCGCCCGTCTCCCGCAACCGCCCTGCCGGACGGGCCTTCGGCCCGCAGCCTTTCCGCCGCGCGCGCCCAGCGGTACTTCGCGCCGAGTACGGCCACCGGCATTTCGGTCGTGTCCGGGTAGGCCACGACCCCTCGCTCGTACAGGTACCGGCAGGCCTCCTCGACCTCGACGTCGCCGACGGCTCGCCTTGAGTCGGGTTCCTGTTTCATCGGGTGACGCCCTTCGCTCGCGCGGAGGGTCTTACTTACCCTCCGCAGGCGTTTTGGGTCTCCGCACGTCCTGCGGCGACCTTGGATTTTTCGGTACGGATGTTGCGGGCGGCGTTCACATCGCGGTCGTGGATGGTGCCGCAGCCGGTGCAGGTCCGTTCCCGGACCGCGAGGGGCTTGGGGCCGTCCTTGAAGCCGCAGGCGGAGCACAGTTGCGAGGACGGGAAGAACCGGTCCACGCGGTTGAAGGTGCGCCCGTGGCGGGCGGCCTTGTACTCCAGCATGGTCACGAACGTCGACCAGCCGGCGTCGTGGACGGACTTGGCCAGGCTCGTACGGGCGAGGCCTTTCTTCTTGCGGTTGCTGCTCCCTTTCGCCTTACGGCTCAGGTCCTGCTGCGCTTTGCGGAGCAGGACCTCGGAGCCGTAGGTCTCCGCCACGAATGACGCGAAGTACCGGCCGGCTGCGTCCTTGACCACGGTCACCGTGGAGGGCGTCGAGGGAAGGGTGCGGGACCACTTGACCTTGACGTCGCCGATCTTCGGCAGGCGCAGCTTTCCGCCCGGCGCGAGTGACCAGCGGGCGTTCGCGGTGAAGCGGACGGCCTGCCGGTTGTCCCGCCTGGACTTGAAGCGGGGTGCGCCCATGCGGGGGCGCGTGCCTTTCAGGCTGTCGAAGAAGTTCTTGTACGCGGTGTCCAGGTCCCGCAGAGACTGCTGGAGAACTACCGCGGAAACCTCGCTCAGCCAGGCCCGTTCGGGCTTGTGCTTCGCGTCGGTGATGAGCAGCTTCGACAGGTCCCCCGTCTTCGGGAAAGGAAGGCCGTGCCTGCGGGCTGTCTCCCGGGCCCGTGGCGCGTCGTTGTAGACCACCCGCGCACACCCGAACGCGCGGCCCAGCGCCATGCGCTGACCGGGGCCCGGCTCGATTCGGAAGGTATACCGAAGCTGCACACCGGGCACGATACAAAATCGATTTACGGTCACCTATGGGAACATTCATACAGGTCGCCACCGTGTCTTCCGGCCCGACGCCCGCTCGCTTTTCGTCAACAGGCACCGACCCTTCGTCCTCGCCGACCGGCATCCGACGCGACGCGATGCGGGGGTTCGTAGGGCCGAGCCGGATCGTCGCCTCGTACGTCGACGGCGGCTCGCCACCCGTGATGTCCACCGGGTTGCCCGCGGAGCAGAAAGGCGGGATGAACTTCCTGAAGGATGTGTCGAGGTCCGGCGGGATCTTCATCACCACCGGGCCGCCGAAGCGTTCCGTGTGGGCCACCGCCTCGTCCTGGTCGCGGGCGATCTCCTCGCCGGGCACCGCGATCCCGTACGCGTCGGCGACCAGCTTGCCCTCGGGCGCCGTCAGCGCGGTGCGCCCCTCGTCCCGTACGGCGTCGAGGAGCGCCCGCACCCTCGCCACCCGGTCCCGGTCCGGCACCTCAGATCACCCCGCCCGACTTGAGCAGCCGCAGTTCCTCGTCACCGAGGCCGAGTTCGCCGATGTAGATCTCCTCGTTGTGCTCACCCAGCAGCGGGGAGGCGGTGATGTCGACGGGGGAGTCGGAGAGTTTGAGGGGATTGCCGACGGTGACGTAGGAGCCGCGTTCGGGGTGCTCGACCTCGACGACCATGTCGTTCGCGGCGAGCGACGCGTCCTCGATGATCTCCTTGGTGGACAGGATCGGCCCGCAGGGGATGTTCTCGGCGTTGAGTTTCTCCAGCACCTGCCATTTGGGCAAGGTGCTGGTCCATTCCTCGATGAGCTGGAACATCTTGGCGAGCTTGGGCAGCCGGGCCTGTGGGGTGGCCCACTCGGGGTCGTCGGCGAGTTCGGGGCGGCCGAGCAGCCGGGTCATCGGCTTCCAACCGGTGGGCTGGACGATGACATAGACGTAGTCGTTGGGGCCGCCGGGCGCGCACTTGACGGCCCAGCCGGGCTGGCCGCCACCCGAGGCGTTGCCGGAGCGGGGCACCTCGTCGCCGAAGTCCTCGTTGGGGTATTCGGCGAGCGGCCCGTGGGTGAGGCGCTGTTGGTCGCGCAGCTTCACCCGGCAGAGATTCAGGACGGCGTGCTGCATGGCGACGTTGACGCGCTGGCCGCGTCCGGTGCGGGTGCGCTGGAGCAGCGCGGCGAGGATGGCGGCGACGGCGTGGATGCCGGTGCCGGAGTCACCGATCTGCGCGCCGGTGGCCATCGGAGGGCCGTCCTCGAATCCGGTGGTGGCCATGGACCCGCCCATGGCCTGCGCGACCACCTCGTACGCCTTGAAGTTGGTGTACGGACCGTCCCCGAAGCCCTTGATGGAGGCGTAGACGATCCGCGGGTTGATCTCGCGGACGCGGTCCCAGGTGAAGCCCATGCGGTCGATCGCGCCGGGGCCGAAGTTCTCCACCATGACGTCCGAGCGGCGGATCAGCTCGGTCAGGAGCTGCTTGCCGCGCTCCGTCTTGGTGTTGAGGGTGATGCTGCGCTTGTTGCTGTTGAGCATGGTGAAGTAGAGGGAGTCGGCGTCCGGGATGTCCCGCAACTGGGCGCGGGTGATGTCACCGGACGGCGCCTCCAGTTTGACCACGTCGGCGCCGAGCCAGGCCATCAACTGGGTCGCCGAGGGGCCGGACTGAACGTGCGTCATGTCCAGGACGCGGATGCCTTCGAGAGCCTTGGACGTCACAGGTCACCTCACTTGTCCGTTGGCTTGAGCCGCCCCGATGCCGCCGGCGGTGGGCCAGGTTCGCACATTGCATACAGTCGACGGATACTGTATGAAGATTGTTATCCCGCATCCGATGGGTGATGTCCAGGGGTCGTGCACCACTTTCAGGACAGGAGCCGAATCGTGGACCTGTATGAGCATCAGGCGCGGCAACTCTTCGAGGAGCACGGCATCCTGGTGCCGCGCGCCGAAGTCACGGACTCGCCCCGGGAGGCCCGCGCGATCGCCCGCAGACTGGGCGGCCGCGCCGTCGTCAAGGCGCAGGTCAAGGCCGGCGGGCGCGGCAAGGCGGGCGGCGTGCGGCTCGCCGAGGACCCCGCCGCCGCCGAGCGGACGGCACGGCAGATCCTCGGCATGGACATCAAGGGCCACCCGGTCCGTACGGTGATGCTGGCCCAACCCGTCGACATCGAGAGCGAGTTCTACGTCTCGTACGTCCTCGACCGCGCCTCCGGAGGCTTCCTCGCGATCGCCTCCGCCGAGGGCGGCACGGAGATCGAGGAAGTGGCCGCGACCAGGCCGGAGTCGGTGGCGCGCATCCCCGTGGACCCGGCGGAAGGCGTCACCTCGGCGAAGGCGACCGAGATCGTCCGCGCGGCCGGGCTGCCACCGCGGACCGCCGACATCCTCATCCGGCTCTGGGAGGTGCTCACGCGCGAGGACGCCCTCCTCGTCGAGGTGAATCCCCTCGTCCGCACCGTCCAGGGACAGCTCCTGGCCCTCGATGGCAAGGTGACACTCGACGACAACGCCCGTTTCCGCCAAGCGCGTTGGGGTGAGGAGGATGTCTCGCGCGACGACCCGCTGGAGGCGGCGGCCGCGGCCAAGGGCCTCAACTACGTGAAACTGGACGGCGAGGTCGGCGTCATCGGCAACGGCGCGGGCCTCGTCATGTCGACCCTCGACGTGATCGCCGGCTGCGGCGCCCGCCCCGCCAACTTCCTCGACATCGGCGGCGGAGCCTCCGCGCGGATCATGTCCGACGCCCTGTCCGTCGTCCTCTCCGACCCGGACGTCAAGTCCGTCCTCGTCAACGTCTTCGGCGGGATCACCGCCTGCGACGCCGTCGCCGACGGCATCGTACGGGCCCTCGACACCGTGCGGCCGACCAAGCCGCTGGTGGTCCGGCTCGACGGCAACAACGCCGCACGGGGCCGCGCCGTCCTCGGCGACCGGGCGCACCCCCTGGTGCGGCAGGCCACCACCATGGACGCCGCCGCACACCTCGCCGCCCGACTAGCCAACGCCAGCTGAAGGAGCGGGACATGGCCATCTTTCTCACCAAGGCGTCCAAGGTCCTCGTCCAGGGCATGACCGGCTCCGAGGGCATGAGACACACCCGGCGGATGCTCGCGGCCGGTACGAACGTCGTCGGCGGCGTCAACCCGCGCAAGGCGGGCCGGACCGTCGACTTCGCCGTCCCCCGGAGCCCCGAGGACCTGGGAGGCGCCCCCAGGGCCGTCCCCGTCTTCGGATCGGTGCGCGAGGGAATCGAGGCGACCGGCGCGGACGTGAGCGTCGTCTTCGTGCCGCCCGCCTTCGCCCGCGCGGCCGTGATGGAGGCGGCCGACGCCGGGATCGGACTCGCCGTCGTCATCACCGAGGGCATCCCCGTCCACGACTCCGTCGCCTTCCGCGCCCACGCCGCCACCCGGGGCACGCGCGTCATCGGGCCCAACTGCCCCGGTCTCATCACCCCCGGACAGTCCAACGCGGGCATCATCCCCGCCGACATCACCCGGCCGGGACGCATCGGCCTGGTCTCCAAGTCCGGCACCCTCACCTACCAACTGATGCACGAACTGAGGGACATCGGCTTCTCGACCTGTGTGGGCATCGGCGGAGACCCCGTCGTCGGCACCAGCCACATCGACTGCCTCGCGGCCTTCCAGGACGACCCCGACACCGAGCTGATCGTTCTCATCGGGGAGATCGGCGGCGACGCCGAGGAGCGGGCGGCCGCGTACGTCCGCGACCACATCACCAAGCCCGTCGTCGGCTACATCGCCGGATTCACCGCCCCCGAGGGCCGGGCCATGGGCCACGCCGGCGCCATCGTCTCCGGCTCCTCGGGCACCGCCCGGGCCAAGAAGAAGGCCCTGGAGGCGGCCGGGGTGAGCGTGGGCGGTACCCCGACCGAGACGGCCCGGCTGGTCCTGGCCCGGCTGCACGAGCCTGCGACCCCGCGTGATGTCACTCATAGTTGACGTGAGGTGACTGCCGGAAGCCGTACGACCTCACTACCGTCCCCTTACGTACGCGACGACTGCTCGCGCGGGCCCGTAAGACCTGCCACTCGGCAGAAACCGGGCCCCCCGCCCCCGACTGTGCACCGAGAGCGGAGACACGCATGACAACCCTCGACACCAACCCTCGCGACCCCGACTCCCTGGATCCCACCCTCCTCGATCCCGCCTCCATCCGTACCGCCCCCCTTGTCCTCAAGGCCGGTACGTCCTGGACCGACGCCTGGCGGCGATGCCTCACCGTCGCCCCCGAGGCGTTCCGCGACGACCGGGTCCTCAACCTCTGGCACTCCGGCTGGCAGGCGGACGGCCGGGCACTGCCCGCCACCAGCCCCGTCGACGCCGGCCCCATCGCGGGACCGCCGCGGCTCGACGGCGCCACCGCCCGGCAGGCCGTCCGCGCCTCGCTCGACCAGCACCGCGCCTGGCGCCATGTACCCCTCGCGGAACGCCGGGCCCGCGTCGCGGCGACCCTCGACGCGCTCACCGAACACCGTGAACTCCTCGCCCTCCTGCTGGTCTGGGAGATCGGCAAGCCCTGGCGACTCGCCCAGGCCGACGTGGACCGGGCGATCGACGGTGTGCGCTGGTACGTCGACGGCATCGAGCCCATGCTGGAGGGCCGGGCCCCGCTGGACGGACCCGTCTCCAACATCGCCAGCTGGAACTACCCCATGAGCGTGCTCGTCCACGCGATGCTGGTCCAGGCGCTGGCGGGCAACGCGGTCATCGCCAAGACCCCGACCGACGGCGGCGTCGCCTGCCTCACCCTGGCCTGCGCGCTCGCCGCGCGCGAGGGCATCCCCGTCACCCTGGTCAGCGGCAGCGGGGGCGAGCTGTCGGAGGCGCTCGTGCGCGCGCCCGAGATCGGCTGTGTCTCCTTCGTCGGCGGCCGGGACACCGGCGCCGCGGTGGCCACCGCCGTCGCCGACCTCGGCAAGCGGCATGTCCTCGAACAGGAGGGGCTCAACACCTGGGGCATCTGGAACCACACCGACTGGGACGCGCTGACGGCGGTCGTCCCCAAGCTGTTCGACTACGGCAAGCAGCGCTGCACGGCCTACCCGCGCTTCGTCGTCCAGCGCTCGTCGTTCGACGAGTTCCTCGCCGCGTACCTCCCGGCTGTCCGCACCCTGCGGACCGGCCACCCACTGGCCGTCGAGCACCCGGACGACCCGTACCCGTCCCTCGACTTCGGCCCGGTCATCAACGCGGCCAAGGCCAAGGAACTGCACGACCAGGTCGCCGAGGCCATCGACCGCGGCGCCGTCCCGCTGCACCGCGGCAAGCTGTCCGACACCCGCTTCCTGCCCGGCCAGGACACGGCGGCGTACGTCCAGCCCGTCACGCTCCTCAACCCGCCCCCCTCCTCCCCGCTGCACCACGCGGAACCCTTCGGCCCGGTCGACACCATCGTCCTGGTCGACACCGAGGCCGAGCTGCTCGCCGCGATGAACGCGTCGAACGGCGCGCTGGTCGCCACGCTGTCCACGGACGACGAGGCGACGTACAGCCGACTGGCCCCGCAGATCCGCGCGTTCAAGGTCGGCCACGGAAAGCCCCGCTCCCGGGGCGACCGCGACGAACTCTTCGGCGGCTTCGGCGCGTCGTGGCGCGGCGCGTTCGTGGGCGGGGAACTCCTGGTGCGCGCGGTGACCCGGGGGCCGGCGGGGGAGCGGTTGCCGGGGAACTTCCCGGACTATCACTTGATGCCGTGAGTGCGGCCTGGTGAGCCCTGCTCGGAGAGTGCTGCGAGCCTCGTGAGGTGAACGTGGGCGGCGTCTGCGGAAGGGCGCCGCCCGACCGGGCCTGCGACGGGACGCCGCCCTTCGGGGATGACCGCGTGCGCCGAGCCGGGGCGGTGCGCCCGGTGCGCCGAGCGGGCCACCCGATGCCCTGCCGGCTACCGATTACCGGATGCCCTGCCGGCTACCGATTACCGGCTACCGGATGCCGCACCGGCTACCGGGTACCGGTTACCCGATGCCCTGTCGGTCCGGCCGCAGGGCGAAGGCGCGGTCCGACGCCTCGGACACCGTGCGCTCCACGGCCTCGGTGAGCAGTGCGCGGTGCCGGAGCAGCGGCTCGCGCCGGTCCGCGGGAGCGATCATGGCCAGATCGTCGAGCCCGGCGATGAGGCGCCGGGTGACCTGCGGACTGCCCACGGCGCACCCCCGGATCTCGGCGAACCCGAGATCGACCAGCTCCGTCCAGCCCGGCACGGGCTGCACCAGCCGTACGGTCCCGCGCCGGTCGTGGTGGAGCGCCGCGTCCAGGGGACGGCCGGCGACGGCGGCCAGGAACTGCACGATGCGGTCGATCGCCTGCACGGCCGTGGTCGGATCGTTCACCGCGGCCGACAGGGCCCGTAGCCCGATGTCGGACAGCTGGCGCAGCCCGAACGCGAAGTCCTGGTGGAAGGTGCGCTCGACACCGACGGACACCGTGTAGCTCAGCGACCGCCCCGCGGGGGCAGCACCTCCGTGCACGGCGAACAGCGGCGTGCCCGGTACGACGAAGTCCCCGATCCGCGGGATCAGCCGCAGGACGACACCCTGCTGCCGGGCCGCCTTCACCAGCCGGGCGATGTCCACGTCCCGCAGGACACCGGCCCGCCCGTGGTGGATGACCCGGGCGGTCACCGGACCGAGCGCTTCCTCCTCGCCGGACGAGCGGGCGACGGGCATCCGCGCGACGACCTTGAACGCCTCACGGGTGATGCGGTCGATGACATGGCTGATGCGCATGAGCCGCAGGGTCTGGTTCACGTACATCACGAAGAGCAGGAGGCTGAGCCCCAGCATCAGGAGCGTCATAACCGACTGCACCAGGGGGACCGAGGTCACATACCGCGCTTCGGCGTGCCCCTCGTACGAGGTCAGCACCAGGAGCGACAGCAGGAAGGTCGCGAGGAAGACGGCGAACGTGGCCTTGGTGATCCGGCTCCGCACGAAGATCCGCACCACGCGCGGACTGAACTGCCCGCTCGCCATCTGCACGGCGACCAGCGAGATGCTGAAGACCACGCCGATGAAGGTCATCATCGCCGAGCTGACCACGGTCACCACGGTCTTCGCGTCGTCGGCCAGACGCAGCAGATCGTCGAGGGTGTCGTAGTCCTGCGCCTTCTGCAGTGCCTCGACGATCGCGGTGTCGAGCTCGGACGCCACCGCCCACACCACGAAGACCAGCACCATGGCCGCGGTGGGCGCGAACCAGAACGTGTCCCGCAGATGCTCCCGCAACGGCGACAGCGCCCTTGGCCGCCGCCCTTCCCGCGAACCCCCGGTATCCACCCAGTCACCCATGGTGAGACTGTAGGTGCACCCCCACGCCGTCCCGTGGACCCGCTCCGGAGGCCCGGATATGCAGGTGAAAGGCACTCCGAAACCTTGGTATTGTTGTCCATGTCGCCGCGGGGAACACCCTCGGCCAGGCGGCAGACACCTGGTCCGGGTGGCGGAATGGCAGACGCGCTAGCTTGAGGTGCTAGTGCCCTTTATCGGGCGTGGGGGTTCAAGTCCCCCCTCGGACACACTTTCTTTGTGTAGCGATACACGAACGAGGACCACGACCTGACGGCCGTGGTCCTCGTTGCGTTTTCCTGGCTCGAGGACTCCCCGGGGAGGCCGTCCGAGCGTCCCGGGCGCCGGGGGTGGCGGCCGGTGGTGTGTCGGCCGCCGCCTGGCGGAAGGGACTCAGGCTCGCGTGCGCGAGTGGCGTGGCGTCAGTTCAACGCGCTGCCCGAGACCCACTGGCTCCACGGCATGTTCCAGTCGCTGAGGCCGTTGTCCGGGGCCACGGTGGCCTTGTCCGCGGAGTTCTTGACGATCACGACGTCACCGGTCATCGAGTTGTCGAAGAACCACGCGGCGGGCTGCTTGCCTTCGCCGGCGTTCCTGACGTCCTTCAGGCCGACGCAGCCGTGGCTGGTGTTGACCTTGCCGAAGACCGAGTCGCCGCCCCAGTAGTTGCCGTGGATGAACGTGCCCGAGGCGGTCAGGCGCATGGCGTGCGGCACGGCCTCGATGTCGTAGGAGGGCTTGCCGTTCTTCTCCGTGAGGCCGACGGTCGCACCGTTCATGTGGATCTGCCGGTACTTCTCGGAGATGACCATCCGGCCGTTGTACGTCGGGTGCTCGGGGCTGCCGGACGAGATCGGGATGGTCTTGATCGTCTTGCCGTCCCGCACGACGGACATCTGCTTCGTTTTGGCGTCGACGGTGCTGATCTGGCTCCGGCCGATCTTGAACGTGACCGTCTTCTGGACGCCGTCGAGGCTCATCTTGACGGTGACGGTGGAGCCGGGCTTCCAGTAGTGCTCGGGGCGGAAGTCCAGGCGGCTGTTGCTGAGCCAGTGACCGACGACCTGCTCGCCGCTGCTGGAGCTGACCTGGATCTTCGACTCCATGGCGGCCTTGTCTCCGATCGCCTTGTCGAAGTTGAAGGTCACCGGCATGCCCACACCGACGGTCGAGCCGTTCTCGGGGGAGAGGTGCCCGAGGAAGTCGTTGGCCGGAGAGACCGTGGAGAGCGCGGCGTTTTCGGTGGCGGAGCGGCCCTTCGCGTCCTCGGCCTCCGCGGCGACCTGATATCGGGTGGCCTGCTTCAGTGGGCCGTTCGGCTTCCAGGACGTGCCGTCCGCGGACAGGGTGCCCGGAACCTCGGTGCCGGTCGCGACGGCGGTCATGGTCACCTTGGTGAGTCTGCCGTCGCTGACGGTGACGTTCACGGGGTCGTTGATTCCGATGCCGTGGGCTTGGCCAGGCGTGATCTTTATTCGGGCGTCGGAAACGTCCTGGGTGTCCGCCTGATTCGCCTGTGCCTGCGTTTCCGGGTGAGCCCCGGTGTCGTCGGTGGCGGCGTAGCTGGTACCGCCCAGCGCCGTGAGTGCGAGTGCTCCGGCCGTAGCCATCAGCCCGGTGCGTCGCTTGCGTGCGGTGATCAAACGCTTCTCCCATGCCGCTGGTCGTTGAATCCCTCGGCTGATTGACAGAGGGGTAATCAGCTCCAAAGAAGCATTTTTGCGTATTGGCCCGTTTTGGTGGGTGGATTGTGGCGGGTTTCACGCGTTACGCGCGCGTCGCTGAGACTCCGCCCGACGGCCGGATGGCGTGTGATCGATCCGCTCTCCCGACCGGTGCAGGGCGTACGGCGACAGGGAGGCGAGAGGTCCGGCGTGACCGGCGACCGGCCGGCCACCGGCCCGCCCGGCCGTGGCCTCACCTGTCGGAGATCTCGGAGAGCCATGCCGTGTCCTCCGGGCCGGGCGCTTGGAGGCCGGGTGCGGGAGCCGGCGGACCTCGCCCGTGCGCAGGGCGACCGTGGCCCGGAAGAGGTAACAGGTCCAGGTCCAGGTCCAGGTCCAGGCACTCTCGGCGGCGCCAGGGAGCTGTGGACGAATGCGGAACTCGGGACCATTGCACCCGACGCGCCTCGGGTGTGACTGTCTACGGTCAACGTGACCAACGGTGACATGTGCTGGCCCATTCGATCCTTGGCCCGATCGGGGGCAATCGGCAAGGCTTCTCCGGCTCACGTTGCCCGTGCGGGCCGTGAGACACAAGCAGAGTGTCTGGGGCACACTTGGGACGTTCGCGAGATCGTCCCCGATACGCTCACGAATGACCGGTCGAGTCGCATGACTCACCGGTCTTTCGTCGTTCCTGGGGCCGGTCCACGTGCGGACGGCTCCCCGCTTGCTGCGGCACCGGCCCGACCGGGCCGGCCGGTCCGTCCTGAGCCGCGCCCGCCGAGCAGGTCACTGATACTGGGAAAATGGGCAAACTTGGGCGATACGTCCCAGCGAGCCGACGGGGCGACCGCGTGCCACCGAAGGCCGGGCCGCCGGAAGCCGGCCCGAAGGCCCGTCCCCATTCGGCCGGCCGACGTGTGCTGCCGTTGCGGATGCCGCGCAGCGTCGCCGGTCAGGTCTTCCTGCTGCAACTGGTGGTCGTCCTGCTGCTCATCGCCACGGCCGTCGTGGTGCTCGTGATCCAGGACCGCAACCGCGCGATCCAGGAAGCCGGCGACCGGTCACTGGTGGCGGCCGAGTCGTTCGCGAACGCCCCGGGCACCGCGGAGGCGATGAAGAGCGATGACCCGACGGCGGAACTCCAGCCACATGCCGAGGTGGTGCGCAAGAAGACCGGCGTCGACTACGTCGTGGCGCTGAGCCCATACGGCTTCCGGTGGACCCACCCGGACCCGGACCAGATCGGGAAGCACGTCTCCACCTCCTACGGCCAGGCGCTCGGAGGCGAGCCCCACCAGACCACGTTCGACAGCAGTCTGGGGAAGGCGGTCGACTCGACGGTGGCCGTCTTCGACGAGAAGGGGAACGCGGTCGGCCTCGTCACCGTGGGGGTCACGGTCGACAAGGTGACCAGCGTGGTGCAGCACCAACTGCCGGTGATCTTCGCCGCCGGCGGTGTCGCGCTGCTGCTGGCAGCGGGTGGGTCGGCACTGGTCAGCGGGCGTTTGCGGCGCCAGACCCAGGGCCTGGGGCCGGTGGAGATGACCCGTATGTACGAGCACCACGACGCGGTGCTGCACGCGGTCCGTGAAGGCGTGATCATTCTGGACGGTGACGGAAGGCTGCTGCTGGTCAACGACGAGGCGCGCCGGCTGCTCGCACTGCCGCCGGAGGCCGAGGGCAGTCCGGTCACCGGACTCGGGCTGAACCCGGCCCTGGCCGAACTGCTGGGATCGGGCCGGGCGGCCACGGACCAGGTCTTCCTGGCCGGGGACATCCTGCTCGCGGTCAGCGTGCGGCCGGTGGGCTCGCACGGGGGCAGCGTGGCCACCCTGCGGGACACCACGGAGCTGCGCGCCCTCGCGGGCCGGGCGGACGTGGCGGGCGGACGCCTGCAACTGCTCTACGAGGCCAGCACGCGGATCGGTACCACCCTCGACGTGAAGCGCACCGCCGAGGAACTGGCCGAGGTGGCGGTCCCGCGCTTCGCCGACTTCGCCACCGTCGAGCTGGGGGAGCCCGTAATGCGCGGTGGTGACCCGACGGGGGCGAACATGGAAATGCGCCGCATCGCAGCCGAGGGCATCCGGGACGACGCGCCCCTTTACCCCATCGGGACGCGTATGCCCTACGTGGCCGACAACCCCGTGGCCATCGGTATGACCGCCGGCCGACCGGTCCTGGTGACGCAGCTCGCCTTGGCGGACGGATGGCGGGCCCAGGACCCGGAGCGGGCCCAGAAGGTCATCGAATACGGTATCCACTCCATGATCTCGGTGCCGCTCCGGGCTCGAGGCCAATTGCTGGGGGTAGTGGACTTCTGGCGTTCGGAGCAGGACCCCTTCGAGTCGGACGACCTGTCCCCCGCCGAGGAACTCGCCGCCCGCGCGGCCGTGTGCATCGACAACGCGCGCCGCTACACCCGTGAGCACACCACGGCCGTCACCCTCCAGCGCAGCCTGCTGCCCGGCATACTCCCCGAGCTGTCCGCCCTGGAGGTCGGGCACCGTTACCTGCCCGCCCAGGCGGGGGTGGGCGGCGACTGGTACGACGTCATCCCGCTGCCGGGCGCCCGGGTGGCCCTGGTGGTCGGCGACGTCGTCGGACACGGCCTGCACGCCGCCGCGACGATGGGCCGCCTGAGGACCGCGGTGCACAACTTCGCCGCCCTGGACCTGCCCCCGGACGAGCTTCTCGCGCACCTGGACGACCTGATCGCCCGGATCGACCAGGACGCGGCGGCAGAGGGCAGCAGCGAGGCCGTCACCGGTGCCACCTGCCTGTACGCGGTCTACGATCCGGTGACCGGGCGGTGCGTTCTCGCCCGCGCCGGTCATCCCGGTCCGGCGCTGGTCTCGCCCGACGGCTCCGTGACCTTCCCCGACATCCCCGTCGCCCCGCCACTTGGCGTGGGAGGAGGCCTGCCGGTCGAGACGGCCGTACTCCGGCTGGCCGCCGACAGCCGGCTCGTCCTTTACACCGACGGCCTGGTCGAGGCCCGCGGCCGCGACATCGACGTCGGGCTCGGCATGCTGAGGGAGGCGCTCGCCGACACGGACGGCGACACCCCGGACGAAACCTGCCGGGCGGTGCTCGACGCGATGCTGCGCACCAGGTCGAGCGACGATGTCGCCCTGCTGGTCGCACGCACCCGGCTGCTCGACCCGGAGCAGGTCGCGGAGTGGGAGGTGCCCGACGACCCCGCGGCCGTCTCCCGGATCCGCGCCGAGGCCACCCGCAGGCTGGAATCCTGGGGGCTCGGCGACGCAGTCTTCACCACCGAGCTGATCCTCAGCGAACTGGTGACGAACGCCATCCGGTACGGAGGGAGCCCCATCAGTCTGCGGCTGCTGCGCGACCGCGACAGCCTGATCTGCGAGGTCGCCGACGGCACCAGCACCTCCCCGCACCTGCGCCGCGCGGCCTTCACCGACGAGGGGGGCCGCGGTCTGTTCCTCGTCGCGCAGATGTCCCGCCGCTGGGGGACCCGTTACACCGACCGAGGCAAGATCATCTGGGCTGAGCAGGCGCTCGACGCCGGAGCCGCCGGGGACCTGGGCGCTCTCCTGATGGCGGACCTGTGAAGCGGGGCGGAAACCGGACCGCCGCCCCGGGGGTGCGCACGCCCGGAGCGTTCAGGAGCCGTCGTCGACCGTGAAGTACGGGATCTTGGCCGGGTCCTGGCCGAAAGCGGCCCCGAGATAGACGGCCGACAGTTTGGTGAGCGTTCCGTCGTCGATCAGCTGCCTGATGATCCGGTCCAGCTCGTCCTTGTTCGGTGACCCCTTCGGGTACAGGGCGCCGTAACCCTGGTCGGTCCTGTACTGGCCCACGAGGCGCACCCTGCCCTCCCGCTTCTGGGGATACGCCAGCAGAATCGTCGTGTCGTGGACGACCGCGTCGATCCGTCCCTCCTCCAGCGCCGTGACCATGTCCGGGTCGTTGGGGAAGGCGGTGACGGGCTTGGTCGGCTTGAGGCGCTTCTTGACGAACTCCTCGCCCGTGGTGCCCTCGGCCACTCCGATGCGGACGTCTCGGACGTTGGATTCGTTGATCTTCTCACCGTCCCTGATCAGCACTCCCAGGGTCGAGGAGAGGTAGGGCGGGGAGAAGTCGGCGACCTTGCTCCGTTCCGGGGTGATCGTGATCTGCGCCAGGGCCAGGTCGAAGTCCTTGGTGCGGCCGGACACGACCTCCGGGAAGGGGGCGTTCTCCACCTTCACCCGGTCGAGTCCGGACCGGTAGGCGATGTTGGCGGCCATGCAGTACTCGTAGCCGTTCTTGATGGAGTCCGGTGTGGTGCCGCCGTTCCACCAGCCGGGCGCCGGCAGGGTCGTTTTGACCGTGAGGGCGTCCGCCGTCTTGGGCGACAGGTGGAACTCCCCGTGATGTCCCGAGATCGGGCAGTCGCCGTATTGGGCGTTCGACGACTCCGACCCACCCTGGTCGCAAGCCGATGTCGCGACGATGAGCGCCACGCCGACAGCCAGAGAGACGATCGCTGCCGTGGCGCGCATCATTGCACCTCCGGTAGGGGCTACTCCTTGAGTCACCATAAATCACCCCGAACCATACGACTGCCGGAGCCACGTGGGAGGACGCCGGGGCGGGGGTCGGGTCACCCGTCTTCCGGCGGTGTCGCAGTGGCGGTCCGGCAGCGCGAGCCATTTCCCGGCCGCGGCGTGTCCCGGTCGTGCCGGACCCCGGAACAGGCTGCGGGCCGACTCACGGGGGAGTTCGGCGCAGGGTCGACCAGATCCACGGGGCCGCCTTCTCAGGGAGCGCGTGGGTGTCGATGCCGAGGACGTGAATCGTGCCGAGTCCGCCTCGGGGGCCCTCGACGGTCAGAGCGCGATGTCCGTGCCCGCCGGTCCGGGGATGGACGATCACCGCTGTCGGGGCGTTCCCAGGGTCGTAACCGGCGCCGTAGGTCAGGAGTTGGTGCACGTCCGCGGCGCTCACGCCGTGTCGGTCGTAGCGCTTGTACTTGGCATCGACGGGCAGCAGCACATGGTGGGCCGAGTCGCAGAGGGGCAGGCTGAGCAGGAGGTCCGGCCGGAAGGTGGAGGTGCTGCCGAGGTCTCCGCGGACGGTGATCCCGGCCCCGCCGCCACTGGGGACGGCGCGCCCGCCGTGCGGGGTGGCCGCCTCGGTGACGAGACGGCGGACGACGGCCTCCCACAGCGCCGGCATGGCGAGCAGGAGGCCGTCCGCGCTGGTGCCGTGGTCGGTGAGCAGGTCGGTCACACCACCACCGCGCAGGAGCAGGCGGGCCCAGGTGTGGGCGGCGCGGTAGCGGGCGTTCAGGCGCGTGTAGTGGGTGCGGTCCAGCGCGCGGAGCGCGGCGGCCGGGGTGGAGGCGTGCGGAAAGGCATCGGCGATTCCGTGCAGCTCGCGGGCCAGGTCGGGACGGAGGGCCAAGGGGACAGCGGCCTTCAGTGCGGTGCCCAGGACGCGGTTGTCCCAGATATCCGCCTCGCGGTCGAACGTGCGGACGTGGAGCTGGTCCAGTTCCGCGTAGCGGCGGGTGACCTGGGCTACGACGTCCAGGCGTCCCCGGAGAACCGGCTCGACTCGTTGCCGTCGTACGTAGTCCCTGCGCAGTCCCTCCCGCAGCAGTTGCTCGCACTCCGCGAGAAGAGCGGCGGCCACCAGGTCGGCGTAGCCGTCCGGGCCGGTGGTCCAGCGTCGGGCCGTCGCCGGGACCGGCGTGCCGAGGGCGTAGGAGAGCCAGTTCATGAGCTGTCGGCCCGGGATGGCGAACTTGGGCTCGATGGTCAGGTGAATACGGTCCAGGGCCAGAATCCCGACCGTCGCGTCGGCCTTGAGCCGCCATCCGGTGCGGTCCGGGGTCAGGGAGAGGCAGCCGCGTGCCTGGAGGGTGTGCAGGCGGTCCACGTCCCGGGGAGTGAGGAGCCCGGAGCTCAGCCTGACGGACTCGTATTCGCCGATCCGGACCTCGGTGCGGTCAGGCATCGGGCCCCGGTGTGCCGCTGGTGAACTCGGTCGCCAGGGCGTCCGCGAGGTCCTGCGGGGACATGGTGACCGGGCGTCCGGTGTCCGCGTCGACCAGGTCGCCGAGGATGCGGTGCAGCAGATCGGCCCGGCCGAGGCAGTAGTCCTCCAGGAGCGGGATCACCTCGTGGTGGAAGGCCGCGGCCAGATCCTCCTCCGCGGCGATCGGCTCACCGTCGCGCATCAGGTACGCGTGTCCGATCTGGTGGTCGGCGTCAAGATGGTGGGTGATGCGGGTGTTGAGGGCGTCGAAGAACGCGGCCAGGTCCAGCGGACCGACCGTTCCCGAGACGGCGTCGGAGTCGGGGCCCACGTGCAGGAAGGCGAAGCGGCGGCGGACCGCGGCGTCCAGGTGGCTGATGCTGCGGTCCGCCGTGTTCATCGTGCCGATGATCCGGACATTCGGCGGCACGGAGAAGCGCCGCTTGCTGACGGGCAGGGCGACCGGCAGGTTCCGCTTGTCGAGTTCGAGGAGGGTGATCAGCTCACCGAAGATCCGTGGCAGGTCACCACGGTTGATCTCGTCGACGACCAGCAGGAAGGTCTCGTCGGGGTGTGCGGCCGCCCGGCCGCACAGGGTGTGGAACAGGCCGTCCGTGAGAGCGAGGGTGAGCCCGGGGCCTGTGGCACTCAGATCTGGCTTGAAGCCCTCGACGAAGTCCTCATAGCCGTACGAGGGGTGGAAGGTGACCATGCGGATCCGGTCACCGCTCAGCATCTCGGCGTGCGCCTCGGCACGTTGGCCTGGACCGGCGCCGAGCAGGGCCGCGCGGTCGGCCAGGGCGAGAGCGGCACCGAGTGCGAGCCGGGTCTTGCCGGTTCCGGGCGGCCCGTGCAGGATCACCTGCCCCTTGCGCTTCAGCGCGTCCAGTACGTCCTGCACGTCCTCCGGCAGAGCAACCGGCGTGGTCTGCGGAGCGTGGTTCGTGTGCGCGTCGGGCCCGGGCTGATGAGCGGTGAGTCTGGCGAAGAAGGCCGGGTCCACCTTGGCGAAGGTGGACCGCCACTGTCTGGGTTCCGCCAGTTTCTGTGCGTGGGACACGTCCCAGTCCACCGGGACGGCGTGCTGGTACTCGGGGCGGTCCGGTGCGAAGCGGTAACTCCCGCTGACCGTACCGGTCGCCAGGACTTCGTCCATTCCTCGGTTCGCCACGATCCGGTCGCCTTCCTCCAAGTCACGGAAGGCCAGCAGCCGACGGGCGAGTGCCAGGCTGCCCCCGCTCTTGCGGGGCCAGTGCGCGTCCAGAGCCTGCTTCAGATCCGTGTCGCTCTGGTACAGGCCGAGGTCTCCGACCTCCTCCCATCCGACGCGAATGACTCCATCCTCGCGGCACTCGTCCCACAGACGGCCGCGCTCACCGGGGGCGATCTTCCAGATGGTGCGCTGCCGCGGGCGAGGGTCGAAGCGCGCGTACAGCAGGTGCATCACCTCCCGCCCGGACCAGCCCTCGAACTCCGCGCGGGACCTGACGAGTTCCAGCAGGCGGCGGTTGTTGCGCCAGGCCGGCGCGTCACCCTGCGCCGAGCCACCCAGCAAGGTGACGAACCGGCGAAGATGCTCTCCCGCGTAGATGGGCAGGAAGTGCTGGGGGAAGTAGGTGGCAAGCGACTTCGTCACCAGGGTCGGCCCGAACCGCAGCACCTCGAGGTCGTCGATGGCCTCGAAATCCTCTGCCGCGGCGGCGTCGAAGGCCTGGACGAACTGACCGCGCAGTTCCGCCCAGGCGTCCTGCGGTTCCATGCCACGCAGGGGAGCGGCCAGCCGCCACTCGCCGGAGACGTGGTGATACATGATGTGCTTCGCGGCGCTGCCGCCCTTGATGCTGCCCAGGCGTGGAGTGCCGAACTCCATGAGCCGGCAGTACGTCGACCCCGATCCGGGCGGCGTGGCCTGCCCGAGGGCATAGCGTTCCAGGGGCAGTTCTGCCCACTGCTCCAGCGGGAACCGCGACAGTACCTGCTCGCGCTCGTCCTCGGCGGCCGACTCGACTTCTGCCACGGCGCCACGGTCGAACTCGCCCGCAGCCGTGCGTACATCCACCCCGTCCGTCATGCAGGCCATGATGCCCGAGCCCGGTGGCAACGCTCCCTGCGGACTCCGTGATCAGCCCGAGACGCCCCCGATCGTCCGCAATAGCAGGCAACTCTATTTAAGCAATAAGAGAAACCTGTCAAATCCATAAGCAAATTCCACGAATTCACGCCGTTCTGTGTGTGGCCCAAGAATGTCTGGTCCATCTGACGGTGCATTGAAATTCCGATAAGAACGTTGATAATGTTGTCAACAATCGCACGGAGGTGGCTGGATGCCTGTCGTGCGCATCGGTCCTGCCTGCAACCGCTGACGAGCGGCCTGCAGATATGGAGAATTGTCCGATATCTGTGCGGACGCAGTGATCTCGAAACCGGCCGACGGGTGCTGCCCGTATGGCCGGAACGTCATTCCAGATTCAAAGGAGTGGTTCGTGAGTAGAGAAAGAACCCGTCAAGTGCGCACACGACGGACTTGGCAAGGTATAGGCGGCGCCGTCGCGGCAATAATGCTGCTCGGCGGTGGTTTTGCTGTGGCAAATGCCTCGACGGACGTGCAGGCGGGTAAATCGGCTGCGGGTGCCAAGCGCCCGGTCGACAAGCATGCGACCGGCGCGAAGGCCGTGGTCAGCGCCGCCAACGCGTTCCTGAACACACTGGACGCCGACCAGCAGTCGGAGGTGCTGCTGGACCTCACCGAGGCGAACGCGACGGCGTGGTCGAATCTGCCGTGCGGTTCGTCCTGCCGGCCCGGCATCCGGCTCGGTTCCTTGACCGACACTCAACTGGCCGCCGCCATGAACGTGTTGAAGGTGTCCACGGGGACCGGCAAGGGCACCGGGTACGACCAGATCACGCAGATCCTCAAGGCCGACGACGTGCTCGACGCGGCCCAGAACTCCAGCTCCGCGTCCGCTCCGGCGCCTACGAGCAGCGAGTCCAGCACGCCCTCGACGGACCCGTCCGCCTCCGCGGATCCGAGCACGTCGGCCACCGACGCGCCGACCGGCACCCCGCCGTCCGGCGGTCCCGGCGGCCCCGGCGGTGGCGCGTTCGGCTACGGCAGCGGTGACTACTTCATGGCGTTCCTGGGCACCCCCTCGGCGGACGGCACCTGGCAGTTGCACTTCGGCGGCCACCACCTCGCCGTGAACCTCACCTACCGGGACGGCAAGCCGGCGGGCGCCAGCCCGTTCTTCATCGGGGTCGAGCCGACCACGTGGACCGCGGACGACGGCACCACCTACACGCCGATGGCGAACCAGCGAAACGGTCTTGTCGCGCTCACCGGCAGCCTGAACACGGAGCAGTTGGCCAAGGCCAAGCTGGCCGCGTCGTTCAGCGACGTGCTCCTCGGACCGGGCAAGGACGGCCAGTTCCCGGAGACCAAGGAAGGCATCCCGGTCAGCTCGCTCACACCCAAGCAGAAGCAACTGGTCCTGAAGGCGATCCACCCCTGGGTCGCCAACGTGGACGACGCCACCGCCAAGCAGCTCATGAAGACGTACGAGCATGAGCTGAACCAGACCTATGTCGGCTACTCCGGCGGCACCGGCCTCGACAGCCAGGGCGACTACGTGCGCATCGACGGCCCCGGCGTGTGGATCGAGTTCGTCTGTCAGGGCGGCGTCGTCTTCCGGGACCAGATCCACTATCACACCGTGTACCGGGACCACACCCGCGACTACGGAAGCGAGTTCACCTTCTCATGACCCGACCGCGGAACTGGCTGACCACAGCTCTACGCCTGGTGGCCGGGATCGCGATCGCGGTACCGGCGGCGCTCCTGCTCGGGGCGCCGCCGGCCGCCGCGCACCCGATGCCGCACTCGGTGGTCCAGCTCGACGTGCACAAGGCATCGGTCACCGCGCGGCTGGAACTGCCGGTCGGCGACTTGGCCACGGCCAGCGGGATCGATCTGACCAGCATCGAACCGTCGGCCCTGCCCGCCAAGGCCAAGGCCGTCCGTGCCTACCTCGGCAAGCACATCCGCCCGACCACCCTCCAGGGCGAGGCGTGGCAGGTCGGCATAGGCTCGCTCGGCCTCAGCCGCACCGAGCAGACGTCCACCGGCCCCTACCGCGAGCTGGTCGTGAAGGCCGTGCTCACTCCGCCGCCCGGCGGGGACGTGCGGCACTTCACCCTGCACTATGACGTGATCGTCCATCAGGTCGTCACCCATACAACGCTGGTGACGGTACGACAGGACTGGGCCGCCGGTCGGGTCGGCGGCGGGAGTGCCACCCAGGTCGGCACCGTCGGTCTCGACATCCGGCACATGAAGGTCCCGCCCCTGACCGTCGACCTCGGCGACGGCAGCGCCTGGCGCGGCCTCCTCGCCATGACCGAACTCGGCGGTGACCACATCCTCACCGGCACCGACCACCTGCTGTTCCTGCTCATCCTGCTGCTGCCCGCACCGCTGCTGGCCACCGGTCGGCGCTGGCACGGCCTCGTCGGCGCCCGCGCCGCGCTCGGGCGCATCGGCCGCATCACGATCGCCTTCACCGTCGGCCACTCCGTCGCCCTGGCCGCCACCGCCCTCGGTCGCCTGGAGATCCCCGGCCGGCCGGTCGAGGTGTTCATCGCGGCCAGCATCCTCGTCGGCGCCGTGCACGCGATCCGCCCGCTGTTCCCGGGCCGGGAAGCGCTGGTGGCGGGCGTCTTCGGCCTCGGCCACGGCATGGCGTTCTCCCTCGTGCTCGCCGAGATGCAACTGTCCACCGGACAGCTCGTGTTCAGCCTCCTGGGCTTCAACCTGGGCATCGAACTGGTCCAGCTGTTGCTGGTCTGCCTTGCCCTGCCCGTACTGCTGGTGATCGCGCGGCTGCGGGTACAGCCCGCGCTGCGGGTGGGCGGCGCGCTGCTCACCGGCACGGCCGCCGTCGGCTGGCTGGTCGACCGGCTCGGCGTGCCCAACCCGGTCGCCCGGACGGCCGACAGCGTCGGATCGAACACCACGCTGATGCCGGCCACCCTCGCGCTGGCCGCGGTCGTCGCCGTCGGCTGGGCGCTGTCCGCCCGTCGGCGCGCGCGGGGTGAACCGGGCGGTGCTGCCCGGCTCCGGCCGGGAGCCCCCCCGGAGGCTGCGGCCGCTCCGGGACCGGCGCCCTCACCCGGTCCGCGCGAGCACGCCGGACATGTGTCGGCCGACTCAAGATCCGGTGGTGGGTAGGTCTTTGCGCGATCCGGGGCCAGGCCTTGGACCATCTCGCGGCGGGAGGGGGACGGTGCGGGTCGTCGGTGCTGTGCCCTGGACAAGGCGCGGTGCGGGTTTGAGAATACGACCATCCCATACTGTATGCAGAGTGGCGATGCGGGCGGGCGCGTCTTCGCGCTGGCCCCCGACCTCGGGCCCCCGCTCCGCGGTGGGTGCCTGGGGAGTCGCCGCGTGGGAATGCTCACCGGTGCGGTCGTGTCCACGGCGTTCCTGCCGTGGCCGCGACCGTGTGTGCGCGAGCCTGTGTTCGCGACGTGATGAGTGGTCCTTTCGATACCGACCGGAGTGAGGTAGCCCAGCATGGCGACTCCAGCACCCCGTCTCGCCCAGTCCGTCAACCGTCTTCCTGACCGCGGGACGGTCATCGACCGGCTCGTGAGAGCCAACCGCGCGTATGCCGCCGGGTTCGTGGACCCCGGTATGGGGGCCCGTCCCGTCCAGCGCGTCGCCGTCGTGGCCTGTATGGACGCCCGGATCGACCTTCATGCCGCGCTCGGTCTCGAACTGGGCGACTGCCACACCGTCCGGAACGCCGGCGGGGTCGTCACCGACGACACCATCCGCTCCCTGACGATCAGCCAGCGCGCACTCGGCACCCGCAGCGTCATACTGATCCACCACACCGGCTGCGGACTGCAGAGCCTCACCGAGGAGTTCCGGTACGAGCTGGAGATGGAGGTCGGGCAGCGGCCGGCCTGGGCGGTGGAGGCCTTCCAGGACGTCGACCAGGACGTACGGCAGTCGATGCAGCGGGTGCGTACGTCACCGTTCCTGCCGCACACCGACGATGTCCGCGGCTTCGTCTTCGACGTCACGACGGGGTTGCTGAGGGAGATCGACCCGCGAGCCTGAGCCGCCCCGCCCTCTTGTCGTCGGCGGGCGTCCGTGACAAGAGGGCCTCATCTCGTCCGGCCTCATCTCACCGGCAGATCAATGCTGTTGGGCAGCCATCGCGGCGATCTGCTTGCAGTAGAAGTCGGTTGTGTTGCTCGTGTGCCGCCGCATGAGCTCCTCCGCGAGCTCGGCGTCGCGGTCGGCGATGGCCTCGATGATCCGCGCGTGCTCGCTCCACGCGTCCGTGCCGCGGGGCTTGGCGATGGGCATGTAGTACCAGCGCACCCGCCGGTCGACCTGAGGGATGAGTTCGGCGAGGACGGTGTTCCGGGACAGCTGGGTGATGTGCCCGTGGAGCGCGGCGTTGGCCTCGACGATCGCCCGGGCATCGCCGGCCGCGAGGGCCGAGAGCCCCGCCCCCTGCAACTCCCAGAGGCGGGCGACATCGTGGGCGGTGGCGTGCAGGGCGGCGCCGTGGGCGGAATGGGTCTCAAGGACCGCGCGGACACTGAGGAGTTGGGCGCACTCCTCCGGTGTGGGGGAGTGGACGAAGGCACCCTGGGCGGGGCGCAGGTCGACCCAGCCGGTGGTGTGGAGCCGCTGAAGTGCTTCGCGTACGGGCTGGCGGCTGACGCCGAGCCGCTCGGCGAGATCCGCCTCGACGAGGTGCTGGCCGGGCCTGAGGGAACCGTTGATGATCAGCTCGGTCAGGGCGTCGTAGACGGCCTGACGCAGTGGGGCGGGCCTGGCGATCGGGCCGTGGGCCGCCACGGTGGGCGTGTCGGGCATGGAACCCTTCCCGTCGTCGGACTGCCGACGCCCCTGCGCACCGAGGCCTCGGAATACGGACTTCAGTATGCAATAACCCCGTGAGTCTGGGTGTCCCTCGTGGCGAAGTCCCGGGATCCGCCGGGCCGTCGGTCCGCACCCGACCCGTCCCGGACCCGACCCCCGTGTGTTCCGTGTGTTCCGTGGAATTCGCCCCGGCGGCCCTCTGGCGCATCGCGAGAGCAGACAACATACTGTATGCAATTTCCGTAGGAGGTCGTTCCCGAGGAGGGGGTCGCCCAGTGTCGTACCGCAGTTCGCTCTCCGCCGTCCTGGTCGAAGTCGTCGCGCCCGCCGCCGAAGTGACCGCCCTGGAAGGCAGGTTCCCGCGCGCGGCCGTGACGGCGCTCGGCCGTGCCGGACTGCTCGGGCTCACCGTCTCCCCGGAGTTCGGCGGTGGCGGGCTCGGGCTGCCGGAGGCCGCCGAAGTGGTGGCGCGGACATCGCGCGTCTGCCCGGCGACCGCTGCCGTGCTCGCGTCCCACTTCGCGGCGGTCGCCGGTGTCGAATCCTGCGGCGGATCCTGGGTGCGCGGCGAGGTCGCCGCCGGACGGCACCTCGCCGGCCTCGCCCTTTCCGAGGGGGGACCCGGCGACCAAGGGGTGGAGGTCTCGTACGGGATGCCCTCTTCGGCCGCCACGCGCTTCGCCGATGTCGTCGCCCTGCGGGGTCGTAAGCGGCAGGTGGTCGCGGCGGGCGAGGCCGACAGCTATCTCTGGTCCTCCCGGCCGCTCGCCGGGCCGGACGGCCTGACGCTGTGGGTGGTTCCGGCGCAGGCTCCGGACCTGTTCGTCCCGGCCAGGCCCGGCGGGGGAGGGCCCAGTGGCAGTGCGACCTCCACGGTGTGCGCCGATCCGGTGCTGCTTCCCGCCGACGCGATGCTCGGACGGGACGGCGGAGGGCTCGACATCCTGCTGCGGACTGTGCGGCCGTGGCTGCTGGAGCTGAGGGCCGCCATCGGCGCCGACGCCCTCAGGTCCGGTGCCAAGGACTCCGGTGAGAAGGAGCCCGGCGCCGACGCCGTCCGACCCGGTGCCGAGGGTTTCGGCCTCGGCGCCGTGCCCCGTCCGGCCGACTCTCTCGCGTCGACGTGACGCCGGCCCGGCGGACGGCGTGACCCGGCGGACAGTGCGATGACTTCTGTGCGAGGGCCCGTCGGGTCAGTCCTGGTTCGCCCCGCCGGCGAGCTGCTTGCCGTAGAAGCCGGTGGTGCGTTCGGTGTGCTTGCGCATGACCTCGCCGGCGCGGTCGGCGTCGCCCTTGGCGATGGCCCTGATGAGCTGCGCGTGCTCGTTCCAGGCTTCCTTGCCGCGCGGCCGGGCGATCGGCGTGTAGTACCAGCGCACCTTCTGGCTGACACCCGCGATCAGTTCGGCCAGTACGGCGTTGTCGGCGATGGAGGTGATGAAGGCGTGCAGGGCGGTGTTGGCCGCGACCAGCCGCTCGACATCGCTCGCGGCGAGGGCGTCGACGCCTTCCTGGTGCAACTCCCAGAGCCGTTCCACGTCCTCGGGCTTCGCGTGCTGGGCGGCGAGCTGGGCCGAGTACGTCTCAAGGACCGCGCGAACACCCAGGAGTTGGGCGGCCTCCTCCTCGGTGGGGGAGTGCACGAACGCGCCCTGGGCCGGGCGCAGGTCGACCCAGCCGTCGGTCTGGAGTCGTTGAAGTGCTTCGCGTACGGGCTGGCGGCTGACGCCGAGGTGTTCGGCGAGCTCTGCCTCGACGAGGTGCTGGCCGGGCTTGAGGGAGCCGCTGACGATCAGCTCGGTCAGGGCGTCGTACACGGCCTGCCGCAGTGGCGCCGGGCGGGTGACGCGCCGGGACGCGGCGGCCGTGAGTGCCTCACGCATGGGAGCCCCGTTCTGCCACCGGGCCCGCGGGGCCGACGGCTCTGCCAAGTGGTGGCCGCCGAGAGGGTCGCCGACGGCTGCGTCAGCATACAGGTTTTGGTATGCAAGATGGTGGGCTGCTCCGTGGGTGGTCCCAGGTCGGCCGGGGTGCTGCCCGAGCCGTCCGCCGCCCGTCCTCGGGCAGGTCGCAGGCGGGCGCGGTCGTACACGCTCGCTCGATCCTCCGCCCTCCCGCACGGCCAATTCCCGTCTCCGCGACCAGGATCGAGTCGGATTGAGTTCTGTATACAGAAGCCTGTATGGGGTATTGTCTCAGTCTCCAGCGAGCATCGCCGGGGACCCGCGTGACGGAAGGCGGAGCGATCATGACGACCAGCGCGAGTGACGTGACGGTCGAGAGCGTGGTCCGGAGGGTGGCGGCCGGCCATCGGGATCAGCGCGGCGCGCTGCTGCCCGTACTGCACGCCGTACAGGCCGAGTTGGGCCATGTTCCACAGGAGGCGATTCCGGTGCTCGCCGACGAGTTCAACCTCTCCCGGGCGGACGTCCACGGAGTGGTGACCTTCTACCACGACTTCCGCCGCGAGCCCGCCGGGCGCACCACCGTGCGCATCTGCCGGGCCGAGGCATGCCAGGCCCTGGGCGCGGACGGCCTGGTGACCTACGCCCGCGAGGCCGGGCTGACACTGGGGGAGACGACCGCGGACGGTGCCGTGACCGTCGAGCAGGTCTTCTGCCTCGGCAACTGCGCCCTCGGCCCCGCGGTCGAGGTGAACGGCCGGCTGTACGGACGGGTCGGCCCGGCCCGGCTGGGCTCGATCCTCGACGGGACGGTCTCATCATGAACAACACCGCGCACCCCGTGGCGACGGTCTACGTCCCCCGCGACTCGGCGGCCCGGTCCGTCGGCGCGGACGACATCGCGGACGCCCTGCAACAGGCGGCGGCCCGTGGTGACTTCGCCCTCGACGTCGTACGCAACGGATCACGCGGCATGCTCTGGCTGGAACCCCTCGTCGAGGTGGTGACCCCGCACGGCCGCGTCGGATACGGCCCCGTCGCCCCGTCCGACGTCGAGGACCTCCTCGCCGCGGGCATGCTCGACGGCGCCGACCATCCCCTGCGACTCGGCGTGGTGGACGAACTCCCTTGGCTGGCCCGCCAGAACCGGGTCACCTTCGCCCGGGTCGGGGTCACCGACCCGCTGTCCACGGACGACTACCTGGCGCACGGCGGCCTCGCGGGGCTGCGCGCCGCGCTGGAGCGCCCGCCCGCCGACGTGGTCGCCGAGGTCACCGCGTCCGGACTGCGCGGCCGGGGCGGCGCGGGATTCCCCGCCGGCATCAAATGGAAGACCGTGCTCGACTGCGCGGACGAGCTGAAGTTCGTCTGCTGCAACGCGGACGAGGGCGACAGCGGAACCTTCGCCGACCGGATGGTCATGGAGGGCGACCCCTTCATGCTCATCGAGGGCATGACGATCGCCGCCCACGCGGTCGGCGCGAACGAGGGCTACCTCTACATCCGCTCCGAGTACCCGGACGCGGTGGCCACCATGCGGGCCGCGATCGGCATCGCCCGCGAACAGGGCTGGCTCGGCAAAGGCATCCTCGGCTCCGCGCTCGACTTCGACCTGCACGTCCGCGTCGGCGCCGGCGCGTACATCTGCGGCGAGGAGACCTCCATGCTGGAGAGCCTGGAGGGCAAACGAGGCACGGTACGCGCCAAGCCCCCGATCCCCGCGATCGAGGGCCTGTTCGGCAGACCGACCGTGGTGAACAACGTCCTCACCCTCGCGACGGTGCCCGTCGTGCTCGCGTCCGGCGCGCAGGCATACCAGGAACTCGGCGTCGACCGCTCGCGCGGCACCCAGGTCTTCCAGCTCGGCGGCAACATCGCCCACGGCGGCATCGTCGAGACCGCGTTCGGCGTCACGCTGCGCGAACTGGTCGAGGACTACGGCGGTGGCACGTTCTCCGGGCGCCCGGTGCGCACGGTGCAGGTCGGCGGACCGCTCGGCGCCTATCTGCCGACGTCGATGTTCGATCTGCCGATGGACTACGAGGCCTTCGCGGCGGCCGGCGCGATGGTCGGCCACGGCGGCGTCGTCGTCTTCGACGACACCGTCGACATGGCCGCCCAGGCACGCTTCGCGATGGAGTTCTGCGCCGAGGAGTCCTGCGGCAAGTGCACGCCGTGCAGGGTCGGTTCGGTGCGCGGCGTCGAGGTGATCGACAAGATCGTGGCCGGTCGGCACCGGGACGAGAACCTGGCGCTGCTGGAAGATCTGTGCGACTTGATGACCGACGGTTCGCTGTGCGCCATGGGCGGGCTGACACCGATGCCCGTACGCAGCGCCCTCACCCACTTTCCCGACGACTTCCTCGCCCGCGAACCGGGCCGGAAGGCCCCACCCAGGCAGACGAGCGGCGCGAGGACGGAGGGCACGGCATGACACTGCTCAAGGAACCCGACTTCGGAACCCCGGAACGCCCCGGCGAGGCCACGGTGTCGGTCGAGGTGGACGGGCTGGCCGTGACCGTCCCCGAGGGGACGTCCGTGATGCGCGCCGCCGCGCAGGCCGGCATCGACATACCCAAACTGTGCGCCACCGACAGCCTGGAGCCGTTCGGCTCCTGCCGCCTGTGCGTCGTGGAGATCGACGGCAGGCGGGGCACCCCGGCGTCCTGCACCACACCGTGCGCCGACGGGATGACGGTGAGCACCCAGACGCCGAAGGTGGAGAAGCTCCGCCAGGGCGTCATGGAGCTGTACATCTCCGACCACCCGCTCGACTGCCTGACCTGCCCGGCCAATGGCGACTGCGAACTGCAGGACATGGCGGGCGTGGTGGGCCTGCGGCAGGTGCGGTACGGCTACGAGGGCGAGAACCACCTCGACGCCGAGAAGGACGCGTCCAACCCGTACTTCGACTTCGACCCCTCCAAGTGCATCGCCTGCTCCCGCTGCGTGCGCGCCTGCGGCGAGGTACAGGGCACGTTCGCGCTGACCATCGAGGGGCGCGGCTTCGACTCCAAGGTCTCGCCCGGCGCGGCGGAGACGTTCATGGACTCCGAGTGCGTCTCCTGCGGGGCCTGCGTCCAGGCCTGCCCGACCTCCACGCTCCAGGAGAAGTCGGTCGTCGAACTCGGCATGCCGACCCGGTCGGTGGTCACCACCTGCGCCTACTGCGGCGTCGGCTGCTCCTTCAAGGCCGAACTGCGCGGCGACGAACTCGTCAGGATGGTGCCGTACAAGGACGGCGGCGCCAACGAGGGCCACTCGTGCGTGAAGGGCCGCTTCGCCTTCGGCTACGCCACCCACCCCGACCGGGTGCTCAGGCCCATGGTCCGCGACAGGATCACCGATCCCTGGCGCGAGGTCGAGTGGGACGAGGCGATCGGCACGGTCGCCCGGCGGATGCGGCTCATCCAGAGCCGGTACGGACCGAGTTCGATCGGCGCCATCTCCTCGTCGCGCTGCACCAACGAAGAGGTGTACGTCGTCCAGAAGATGGTGCGTGCCGCGTTCGGGAACAACAACGTGGACACCTGCGCCCGCGTCTGCCACTCCCCGACGGGATACGGACTCAAGCAGACCTTCGGCGAGTCGGCCGGCACCCAGGACTTCCGTTCCGTGGCGGAGGCCGACGTCATCATGGTGATCGGGGCCAACCCCACCGACGGTCACCCGGTGTTCGCCTCCCGGATGAAGCGACGCCTGCGTGAGGGCGCAGAGTTGATCGTCGTCGACCCGCGCCGTATCGATCTGGTGCGCTCCCCGCACATCGAGGCCGCGCACCACCTCCAGCTCAGGCCCAGCACCAACGTCGCCGTCGTCAACGCCATGGCGCACGTGGTCGTCACCGAGGGCCTGGTCGACCGGTCCTTCGTGGACCGCAGGTGCGAAGGGTTCGACGAATGGGCGGAGTTCGTCGCCCTGCCCGAGAACAGCCCCGAGGCCACCGAAGGGATCAGCGGGGTACCCGCCGCTCAACTGCGGGCCGCCGCCCGGCTGTACGCGAAGGCGCCGAACGGGGCCATCTACTACGGCCTCGGCGTCACCGAGCACAGCCAGGGCTCGACCATGGTCATGGGAATGGCCAACCTAGCCATGGCGTGCGGCAACATCGGCCGCGACGGCGTCGGGGTCAACCCGCTGCGCGGGCAGAACAACGTCCAGGGCTCCTGCGACATGGGCTCCTTCCCGCACGAACTGCCCGGCTACCGCCATGTATCCGACGACGCCGTGCGCGAGGTGTTCGAGAACCTGTGGGGCGGCACCCTCCTCGCCGAGCCGGGACTGCGCATCCCCAACATGTTCGACGCCGCCATCGACGGCACCTTCCGCGGCCTGTTCGTGCACGGCGAGGACATCGCCCAGTCCGACCCCAACCTCCAGCACGTCACCGCCGCGCTCGAAGCGATGGAACTCGTCGTCGTCCAGGACCTGTTCCTCAACGAGACGGCCAAGTTCGCCCATGTCTTCCTGCCCGGAGCGTCCTTCCTGGAGAAGGACGGCACCTTCACCAACGCCGAGCGCAGGATCAACCGGGTGCGCTCCGTGATGAAGCCGAAGACGGGCAAGCACGAGTGGCAGATCGTGTGCGAGATCGCCACCGCCATGGGCTACCCGATGGCGTACGACAGCCCGAGCCGGATCATGGAGGAGATCGCCTCGGTCACCCCGACCTTCACCGGCGTCTCCTTCGACGTGCTCGACAAGCTGGGCAGCGTGCAGTGGCCGTGCAACGCCTCGGCCCCCGAGGGGACACCGGTGATGCACGTGGACGAATTCGTGCGCGGCAAGGGGCGGTTCGTCGTCACCGCCTATGTGCCGACCAACGAGCGCAGCACCCGGCGCTTCCCGCTGGTGCTCACCACCGGGCGCATCCTCAGCCAGTACAACGTCGGCGCGCAGACCCGGCGTACCGACAATGTCGCCTGGCATCCCGAGGACATCCTGGAGCTGCACCCGCACGACGCCGAGGTGCGCGGCATCACCGACGGCGCGCTCGTGACGCTGGCCAGCCGGGTCGGGCGGACGACACTGCGGGCGGAGATCTCCGACCGCATGCCGGCCGGCGTCGTCTACACCACGTTCCACCATCCCGTGACCGGCGCCAACGTGGTGACCACCGAGAACTCCGACTGGGCGACCAACTGCCCCGAGTACAAGGTGACCGCCGTACAGGTCGGTCTCGCCCATCCGCTCGGACACGGCGACGAGCGGCCGGAGCACGCCCGGGACGAACAGCCGGAACAGGCCGTGGACGACGTACTCACGGCGGTGGACTGAGATGACCGCGACCGTTCCACCGGAACGCCGGATGGCGAACGACATCGCCGTGAACCTCGGCCATCTGCCGGGGGACCTGGCCGCCGAGGCGATCGCGGGCCACATCGGCCGGTTCTGGGACCCCCGCATGCGCTCCCGGCTCCTCGCGTACGCCGACGCCGGAGCCGACGGGCTGCATCCCCTGGTGATCGCGGCGGTACGGCTCCTGCGCTGAACGCGGCCGCGCACGGCAGGAGGCGGGACACGGCCGGCTCGGTAGGCTCTGGGTGATCACGGGGCCGCCGGTCGGTCCGTCCGCGGTGCCGGTGCGCGGCGCGAGCGAGAGAGGAGTCGTTCATGCTGTTCCGGCAGCTCGAATACTTCGTGGCGGTGGCCAGGGAGCGGCACTTCGCGCGGGCCGCGGAATCCTGCTACGTCTCGCAGCCCGCGCTCTCGGCGGCGATCGCCAAACTGGAGCGGGAGCTGAACGTCACGCTCATCAACCGCGGACACAACTACCAGGGACTCACCCCCGAAGGCGAACGACTCGTCGTCTGGGCCAAGCGGATCCTCGCCGAGCAGGACGCGTTCAAGGCCGAGGTGGCCGCGGTGCAGTCGGGCATCACCGGGACACTCCGCCTCGGGACGGACCCCACGGCCTCGACGACCCTGGCGATGCCCGTGGCCGCGTTCTGCGCGGCGCACCCGCTGGCCAAGGTGCAGGTCCGCTCCCGCCTGTCGACGAAGGAACTCCACCGCCAGCTGCGTGACTTCGAGCTGGATGTGGCCATCGCCCACTTCGATCCGGGCGACCAGGAGGGCCTTCAAGTGGTGCCCCTGTACCAGGAGAGGTACATGCTGCTGGTCTCGGACGACCAGCTGATGTCCCAGACCGCCACGATGACGTGGGCCGACGCGGCCCAGCTGCCGCTCGCGCTGCTGACCCCCGACATGCGGATCCGGCAGATCGTCGACGGGGTCTTCGCGGACAAGGGCTTCGTGGTGACCCCCCAGGTGGAGACCGACTCGATCGCCTCGCTCTACGCACATGTCGGCGGCGGTGAGTGGGCGAGCATCGTTCCGCACACCTGGCTGCGCGCGATGCCGGTGGTCGGCCGGACGCGCGCGCTGCCGCTGGTGGACCCGGAGGCGGGCGCCCAGGTCTCGGTGGCGATCCACGCGGCGACCCCCGGGTCGGTCGCCGCCCGGGCCTTCGTGAACGCGGCGACGGGCCTGGCGCTGGACGACTTCTTCGGGCAGCCCCTGCCGAGCGAGCACCGCGTGCGCTGACACGGCGGACGGCACGGGAGGCGGCCATCAGCGAACGTACCGGGCCTCGACCGCGAGCCGGTCGAGGCCGCCCTTGGCGGTGTGCGGCAGCGCGGCGACCAGCTCCAGCCGCTCGGGCACCTCGAAGGCCGCCAGCCGGTCGCGGCAGTACCGCAGGATCTCGTCCGGACCGACGGTCTCCCCCTCGCGGATCGCGACGGCGGCGCCGACGCGTTGCCCGTACACGGGGTCGGGGACGGCGAACACGGCCGCCTCGGCGACCCCGGGACATCCGGCGAGGACGTCCTCTACATGTTCGGGGGAGATCTTCTCGCCGCCACGGTCGATGATGTTGTCGATCCGTCCCGTGAGGGAGAGACAGCCGTCGATGTCCAGGAACCCGAGGTCGCCAGTGCGCAGCCAGCCGGCCGTGAACCGTCGTGCTGTCCGCGCCGGTTCGCCGAGGTAGCCGCGGGCGACCGTGGGACCGCGCACCCACACCTCGCCCTGGACACCGTGCGGGCACGGCCGCCCGTTCCGGTCGACCACCCGCACCTCCACCCCGGTCGGCCTGCCGACCGACCCCTGCCTGAGGACGCCGTACTGCGGCAGCGGCTCACTGGTCGCCTGGTGCGTGGACTCGGTCATGCCGTACGCCGAGAGCAGCGGCGCGCCGAACGTGCGCTCCAGGGCCCGTTGCGTGGCCGGGTTCAGCGGGGCGCTGCAACTGCGCACGAAACGCAGCGGCGGCACCCGCGGTCCCGGGTGCTCGAACTCCGCCCGGTCGAGCAGGATCTCGTGGACGGTCGGGACCGCGGTGAACCAGGTGGCGTCCGCGGCCCGCAGGTCGTCCCAGAACGTCCGCGCGGAGAACCGCCCGCGCGCGGGCAGCAGGACACATCCCCCGCCGGCCAGGGACGCCAGCAGCGCCGCGAACAGTCCGTGACCGTGGAAGAACGGCATCACCGCCACCGTGGCGTCGCCGGGCCCCAGCGCGTACGTGGTGCAGATGGCCCGTACGGACGCGGCGACGTTGGCGTGGGTCAACGGGACCATTCTGGCCCGGGCTGAGGTCCCGGCGGTGTGCAGGACCAGGGCGTCGTTCGACGTCAATTCCCGTCCGACACCCCGCACTTGACGAACCGACGCGCCGGTGTCGAGGACGACCGCCGCCGTCCCGGCCCACGAGGCGTCCACGCGCAGGGGCCAGGTGGGAACACGCGACGGTGCGACCCGCGGGGCGTCGGCCGGGGCCGGACCGACCAGGACCGCCGGTGCGCCGAGCGCGTCGAGCCGGGCGGACAGTTCGGGTTCCGGCAGGGCGGGGTCCAGCGGCACGACGACCAGCCCGGCCCGCGCCGCCCCCAGCAACGCGACGACGAATTCAGCGGTGTTGGCACCGATCAGACCGATCGGATCTCCGCGGCGCAGTCCGGTGGCGCAAAGGCGCGCGGCCAGGTCGTCCGCCAGCGCGGCGAGGGCCCGGTACGAGAGGTGCACACGGTCCCCGGTGACGATCAGGGCCCGGGCGTACGGGCGTTCGCGGACCTGCCGGTCCAGGAGATCGGCGAGTCCCGTGACCGACGGAGGCCGGTATCCGTCGGCGTCGCGCACCCGAGCCGCGGCCGCAGCGGCCATGACCGCACCCCCTCACACCAGGTCCGATGAAGCGTCGTACGCCCGACGCGGCGGGCCACCGCTTCGGCGAAGCGGTCCCCTGCGAGCCTGCGGCGGCACTCGGTGCACGTCCAATACGTACTGGCGAACGGCTGATAGCAGCTGTCTATCAAGGGAGTTGTGAGGCCTGGACCTGCCGTTCGATAGACGCTGTTTATCGGCTGGTCGCCGATGGGTCTTGGACGCGGGCGAGCGGGCTGCGGAAGGTGGGAGGAGCAGCCGCACCGGCAGGACCTGCCCAAGGAGGACCTCGGACCATGACCGCCCCCTCGACACTGGAGACCGCGGCGAACGCCGACGTGCCGACCGAGCTCACCGACGGGTACCACCTGGTCGTCGACGCGCTGAGGATGAACGACGTCGACACCATCTACGGCGTCGTCGGCATCCCGATCACCGACCTGGCCCGCCTCGCGCAGGCGCGGGGCATCCGCTACATCGGCTTCCGGCACGAGAGCAACGCGGGACATGCCGCGGCGGCGGCCGGCTACCTCACGAAGAAGCCCGGCATCTGCCTGACCGTGTCCGCGCCGGGCTTCCTGAACGGTCTGGTGGCGCTGGCGAACGCCACCACCAACTGCTTCCCCATGGTCCAGATCTCCGGCTCCAGCGAACGGCACCTGGTCGACCTCAAGCAGGGCGACTACGAGGAGATGGACCAGCTCGCCGCCGCGCAGCCGTTCTGCAAGGCCGCCTACCGGGTGAGCCGCGTGGAGGACATCGGCCGGGGCATCGCCCGCGCGCTGCGCACCGCGGTCTCCGGGCGCCCCGGCGGCGTGTACCTCGACATCCCCGCCGCGGTGCTCGGCTCCATCATGGACGCGGAGGCGGGCGCGAAGACCCTGAGCCGCCTCGTCGACCCCGCCCCGCGCCAGCTGCCGGGGCCCGACGCCGTCGACCGCGCCATCGAGCTGCTCGCGGGCGCCGAAAGGCCGTTGGTGGTACTCGGCAAGGGAGCCGCGTACGCGCAGGCCGACGACCGCATCCGCGAGTTCGTCGAGTCCACCGGAATCCCCTACATCCCGATGTCGATGGCCAAGGGCCTGCTGCCCGACGACCACCCGCAGTCGGCGGCCACCGCCCGTTCGCTGGCCCTGAAGAAGGCCGACGTCGTGATGCTCGTCGGCGCCCGCCTCAACTGGCTGCTGAACCACGGCGAGGCACCGCAGTGGAACCCCGACGCCCGGTTCGTCCAGGTGGACATCGAGGCCAGGGAGATGGACAGCAACCAGCCCATCGCGGCCCCGCTCGTCGGAGACATCGAGTCGGTGCTCGACGCGATCGCCGAGCGCGCCAAGCCCGGCCGGATCGCGGCGCCCGCCGCCTGGCGCGAGGAACTGGCCGCGCGGTCGGCACAGAACGTCGCGAAGATGGCGGAGCGACTCAAGGCGGATCCGCACCCCATGCAGTTCATGGGCGCGCTGAAGGCCGTACGTGACGTCGTGCACGAGCGCCCGGAGACGTACATCGTCAACGAGGGCGCGAACGCGCTGGACATCGCGCGCAACGTCATCGACATGCACGTGCCCCGGCACCGCCTCGACAGCGGCACATGGGGTGTCATGGGCATCGGCATGGGCTACGCGATCGCCGCCGCCGTCGAGAGCGGCTCCCCGGTCGTGGCCGTCGAGGGCGACAGCGCCTTCGGGTTCAGCGGCATGGAGCTGGAGACGATCTGCCGCTACAAGCTCCCCGTCGTCACGGTCGTCATGAACAACGGCGGTGTCTACCGCGGCGACGACGTCAATCCCCTCGACGACGCCCCCTCGCCGACCACCCTGATGCCGGCGGCCCGCCACGACCGGATGATCGAGGCGTTCGGCGGCAAGGGCTACCGCGCGACCACGCCCGCCGAGGTCACCGCCGCCCTCACCGAGGCGCTGGCCTCCGGCGGTCCCTCGCTCATCGACTGCGTGATCGACCCCTCCGCCGGGACCGAGAGCGGCCACATCGCGCACCTGAACCCGAAGGGCATCACCGGCGGAAACATCACGCCGGCCCGGAAGTGAACTCCGAACTCCCCTCCCGCACGGCCGACTTCAGCACCGAGATCATTCACGAGAAGGAATCCACCATGAGTGAAAAGCCGCTCGCCGGAATCAAGGTGATCGACTTCACCGGCGTCCAGGCCGGTCCCGCGTGCACGCAGATGCTCGCCTGGTTCGGCGCCGACGTCATCAAGGTCGAGCGTGTCGCCGGAGGCGATGTGACGCGCCGTCAACTTCGTGACATCCCCGACCTCGACGCCCTCTACTTCACCATGCTGAACAGCAACAAGCGCTCCCTGGCCATCAACACCAAGTCCCCCGAGGGCAAGGAGGTCATGGAGAAGCTGATCCGCGAGGCCGACCTCCTGGTGGAGAACTTCGCGCCGGGCGCCATGGACCGCATGGGCCTCGGCTGGGACCACATCCACGCGCTCAACCCGCGACTGATCTTCGGCTCCGTCAAGGGCTTCAACGACGACTCCCCGTGGAACGACCTCAAGGTCTACGAGAACGTCGCCCAGGCCGCCGGCGGCGCCGCGTCCACCACCGGGTTCTGGGACGGACCGCCCACCATCAGCGGCTCCGCGCTCGGCGACAGCAACAGCGGCATGCACCTGATGATCGGCCTGCTCACGGCGATCATCCAGCGCAACGCGACCGGGCTCGGCCAGAAGGTCTCGGTGTCCATGCAGGACGCCGTGCTCAACCTGACCCGGGTCAAGCTGCGCGACCAGCAGCGCCTGGAGCGCGTCGGGTACCTGGAGGAGTACCCGCAGTACCCGAACGGCGAGTTCGGCGACGCGGTGCCGCGCGGGGGCAACGCCGGCGGCGGCGGACAGCCCGGCTGGGTCCTGAAGTGCAAGGGCTGGGAGACCGACCCCAACGCCTACATCTACTTCACCGTCCAGGAACAGAACTGGGTCCGCACCTGCGAGGCCATCGGCCGTCCGGAGTGGGCCGAGGACCCGGAGTACGACACCGCCCTGGCGCGTCAGCCGCACATCATGGACATCTTCGGCGAGATCGAGAAGTGGCTCGCGGACAAGACCAAGTACGAGGCGGTCGACATCCTGCGCACCTTCGAGGTGCCGTGCGCGCCGGTGCTCAGCATGAAGGAGCTCGCCGAGGACCCCGACATGCGCAAGAGCGGCACGATCGTCGAGGTCGAGCAGAAGGAGCGCGGCACCTATCTGACGGTGGGCAGCCCGATCAAGTTCTCCGGGTTCAAGCCCGAGATCACCGGCGCACCGCTGCTCGGCGAGCACACCGACGAGGTGCTCGCGGACCTCGGCTACGACGCGGACGCCATCCGCAGGCTGCACGAGGGGAAGGTCGTCGCCTGACCCCGGCGGCCGACCGCCTCGCCACACCCGAGTGCCCCGCGAACGGCGTCCGTTCGCGGGGCACTTGAGTGCGGGGAGGCACTCGGGCGTAGGAGCGGCCCTCGGTCGGCGAGGGGGCGCCGGGCACCCCTCGCTTCACGGGATCACGGGATCACGACGGTCACACCGTCGCGCGCTCCGCGCCGGCCTCGGACCGGCGCCGCATCATCTCCCGCTCCCGTGCGCGCCGCGCGGTGACGTCCCGGATGACGGCACCGACGTAAGAGGCGCCGTCGCTCCCGGCCAGGAGCACCACGCTGAACTCGATGGACAGCGTCCTGCCGTCCGCCGCGAGCGCGGGAACCGTCAGGAGGTCCGCCTCGCCGTACTTGGTGGCACCGTTCTCGATGGCCGTGCGGAAGCCGTCCCCATGACGCCGACGGTGCTTCTCCGGGATGATGACGTCCAGGCTGCGGCCGTCCGTTTCGGCCGCCGAGAACCCGAAGATGCGCTCGGCGCCCCGGTTCCAGTAGCGGATCAGGTTGTCACTGTCGACGATCACCACTCCGTCGGGTGCCTGGGAAGCCATGCCCAGCACCACCGCGGGATCCAGATTCTCCATGTCGCCTCCGAACCGGGGCCATTGGTGGCGACAGTATACAGAATCCAGTCCGAAGTTCCCTTGCCGCGGCGGCACTTGACGGCGGTACGCGGTCACCGCGCGCCGTCGCCGGAGAGGGACTCCGGCGCGACGTCACGTCAGCCGTCCGCTCCGAAGTGGCTGTTCGTGGTCTGCCCGTCGTCCGTGAGCGCCGCGGCGACGCAGCGGAACACCCGTAGTCCCTCGGCCCATTGCGCGGCGGTCGGCGGCAGGACGTCCACCTCCCAGCGGGTGCCGTCCGCGCGGCCGGCGGACGTCAGGGAGTTCCGCATGACCTGCTGCGAACACAGTGTCCGTACGTCGGGATGCTTCGCGAGATCCCTCGCGTTGTACGTCATCCCGTCCTTGGGCAGCGGGGCGATGGCGAAGGTCTCCCACACATGCTCGATGTGACAGTCGGCGCGGCTGACGGTGATCGTCCCCGAGATGTCGGTGATGCCGCTCCAGCACTCGGCGCTCGTGACGCAGCGGCCGCCCACCCCCTCGACACCCGCGGCGACGCAGCCGCGAGAGGTGGTCCGCACGCCGCCGAAGGCCGCGTCGCCGCCCGGCGAGCCCTGGCCCGTGGCACTCGGGGACGGGGACCCGGAGGACGAGGAGTCGGGGCTGCCCGGCGACCCGTACTCATGGATCACCAAGGTGACGGACACGCCAACGGTGACCACGGCCGCCAGCACGCCGATCAGTCCGGGCCGCCACCGCGAAGACCTGCGGTCGCCGGGCTCCGCGACCGTGCTCGCCCCGCCGGGCGGCGTGTACGGAGTGGGCGGCGCGTCCCGGTGCGCGGGAACGGCGGTGGCCATGCGGGGCGCCGGCCCGAACGCGCCCCCATCGGTGCCGTCGATGTCCACCGCGGCCAGGGCGTCCCGCAACGTACCCGCGTCCGACATCCGGGACGCCGGATCCGTCGCCAGGGCGTGTCTGAGCACGTCGTTGAGGGCGCTCGGGACTCCCGGCAGATCGGGGTAGGGCCAGGTGTGCCGGACGATGAGTTCCGGGAGGCTGAGCTGGGTGCCGTCCTCGGGGTGATGCGGTGGACGGCCCCGCAGGAGGGCGTAGAGCGTCGCGGCGAGTGAGTACACGTCGCCGGTCGTCGTGGGTTCGGCCAGGTGGAAGGCCTCGGGCGGCGCGTACGCCGGAGTCAGCGCCTCGCGTGTCACCGACAGTTCCCGGCCGGGCCTGGGGATGGCCGCCAGACCGAAGTCGGTGAGGGCCGCGGCCCCGTACCGGTTGACCATGATGTTGCCCGGCTTGATGTCGCGGTGCAGCACCCCGAAGGCGTGCGCCGCGGCCAGCGCGTCGGCGATGCCCAGCCCTATGTCGCGGGCCTCCTTGACGGTGAGCGGTCCATGGCGGTGCAGGCGTTGGCCGAGCGAGCCGCCGGGACACAACTCCATGACCATGTACGGGCGGTCGTCACCGAGGACGCCCGCGTCGTAGACCGGGACCACGTGCGGATGCCCGGACAGCCGGCCCGCCGCCGTGACCTCGCGCAGGAAGCGCTGCCGGTCACGGTCCGAGGCCAGCGCCCTGCCGTCCACCTTCAGCGCCACTTCCCGGCCCACCGCCAACTGGTGTGCCCGGTAGACCGTGGCGAAGCCGCCCCGGCCCAGGACTCCCTGGATCTCGTATCCGGAGAGTGCCACGTCTTCGTACCGCATGGTGCTGTCATCCCCCAGCGCGCAACTCCCCACGGCAGAACGTCAGACCGGGGACCGCGCCGACTCTAGCCCAGTCGTGCGAGCCGGAGGGTCCCGTCGCTCGCGCGGTCGCCGGGAGAAAAGGAGGAGGCGGCCGCCCCCCGGCATCATCCCTGCCGGATCCCTGGTCAGCTGGGGGTGTGGACCCCGTCCAGTGCCACCGACAGGACGCGGTCGCGCTGGGCGTCGTCCAGGAAGTTCGTCGCCGTGATGCCTGCGACCATGCGCAACAGGTCGTCGAAGGTCATGTCGGTCCGCGCCTCGCCCGCCTTCTGCGCGCGCTCGAAGAGGGGGCCGCCGGCCGCGTACATCGATTCCCGGCAGGCCAGGAAGATCTCCGACTCGTCGTTGAGAGCCTCGCGGATGGCCCGCTTCGTGACCGTGTAGTCCACGAAGCGGTGCAGCCATGACGTCAGTGCCGCCCACGGTTCCTGGTCGGCGACCTCCTCGGCGACCCGGCACAGATCGTCGACCTCGCCCGCGTAGACGCTCTCGAAGAGATGGCGGCGGGTCGGGAAGTTCCGGTACAGCGTGCCGATGCCGACGCCCGCGCGACGGGCCACGTCCTCCAGGGACGCCTCCGCGCCGCTCTCCGCGAACGCCTCGCGGGCGGCCGCCAGCAGCGCGTCGTAGTTGCGGGCCGCGTCCTTCCGATGCGGACGCCGGGACGCGACGATCTCGCTGACGGGGAACGGCTGTGCCGTCACTGCTGCCTCCCGGCTGGATCGAGGTTGAAGCGGAGGTATGCCTCCGCTACAGTGGAGGGGTACCTCCACTTTACCAGTCGGGGTGCGCTCGCCGTGGACGCGTGCGGCCGCACGCGGAGCCGACGCGTTCGCGCCCCGCCCTCGCATCCCGGCGGACCGTGCGGTGACCGCACCGCACAGGCCCACCCCCCCGACCGTCCACTCCGCGACCGCCCTCGCGGCCGTCGGCGTGCCCGACGCTTCCCCGCAACCGCCCGTCCCGTACGACCGTGGCCCCGACGACCTCGGCCGCATCCTGTCCGGAGAGGCTCTTCATGCCCCGCACGTCCACCCGTCTCACCTTCGCGGTCCTCGCGACCGGTGCCGGTGTGTTCGCCATGCTGCAGTCGCTGATCGCGCCGGCCCTGCCGACCGTCCAGCACACGATGCACACCTCGCAGTCCACCGCGACCTGGGTGATGACCGCCTATCTGCTGTCCGCCTCGATTTTCACGCCCATCCTCGGCCGGGTCGGCGACCTGGTCGGCAAGAAACGCACCCTCGTCGCCGTACTCCTGGCGGTCCTCGCCGGCTGTCTGCTCGCCGCGCTCGCGCCCACCATCGGCGTCCTGATCGTCGCCCGGGTCGTGCAGGGCATCGGCGGAGCCCTGTTCCCGCTGTCCTTCGGCATCATCCGGGACGAGTTCGCCGCGTCCGAGGTGAGCGGCAGCATCAGCAACCTGTCCGCCGTGATCGCCGCCGGCGGAGGAGTCGGCATGGTGGCGGCCGGTCCGATCGTCACCGCGCTCGACTACCGCTGGCTGTTCTGGATCCCCGTCGCGGTCGTCGCGGTCACCGCGCTGATCGCCCTGCGCTACGTCCCCGAGTCGCCCAACCGGGCCCAGGGGCGGGTCAATTGGCTCGGCGCCGTGCTGCTGTCGGGCTGGCTCGTGGCGCTGCTGCTGCCGCTGAGCCAGGCGACCCACTGGGGCTGGGGATCGGGCAAGGTGATCGGTCTGTTCGCCGCGGCCCTGCTGCTCTTCGCGCTCTGGCTCGGCTCCGAGGCCCGCTCCCGCAGCCCGCTCATCGACCTGCGCATCATGCGGCTGCCCGCCGTGTGGACCACCAACACCGCCGCGCTGCTGTTCGGCGCGGGCATGTACGCGATCTGGTCCTTCCTCCCCGGGTTCGTCCAGACCCCGAGCTCCGCTGGCTACGGCTTCGGCGCGAGCGTGACCGCCGCCGGACTGCTCATGCTGCCGATGCTGATCGCGATGTTCTGCTCGGGAGTGCTGAGCGGCCGGCTGGAGCCCGTCCTCGGCGCCAAGAAGCTGCTCGTCGCCGGTGCGGGGCTCGGCGCGGTCGCGTGCGGATTCCTCGCACTCTGGCACGACCGGCCGTGGCAGATCGCCTTCGCGGCGGGCGTCTTCGGCCTCGGCATCGGACTCGCCTTCGCCGCGATGGCCAACCTCATCGTCGGCAGCGTCCCGGCCGAACAGACCGGCGCCGCGACCGGGATGAACGCCAACATCCGCACCATCGGCGGGTCCATCGGCGCCGCGGTGACCAGCGTCCTGGTGACCGGCCGGCTCCAGTCCTCGGGCCTGCCGCACGAGTCCGGGTACACCCACGGGTTCACCCTGCTCGCCCTGCTCTGCCTGGCTGCCTCACTGGCCGCGCTCCTCGTGCCCGTCCAGCGCGCGGTACGCCTCTCCGGCGCGCCCCGGGCTTCGGGGCGGACCGTGAGCAGTGCTCCCGGTGCCGGTGAGGGTGCGACGGCCGAAGCCGAGGCCGTCGCACCGGGTGCGCGGAACTGACCGTGCTCGGAACCGACGATACGGGGATACGGGGATTCGGGGGACGGGAGCGGCGCTTGGGCCCGACGCGGTCAGGTCCGGCGCCGCCCCGTCCCGGGGTGCCCTCGCCGAGCAGGGTCCTCTCAGTCGTCGGTGATGAGTTCGGCGAACTCGTCGAGCAGGGCCGAAGCGGCGGTCACATCGCCCGTGAGGGGGCGGTCCCGCATGTCCGGGTCCAGGGCCGCCGCCGCGCGGAGGTAGGCACGGCCCGCCGGGGTGTCCGGAGCGGGAGGCGTGCCGCGCAGTCGCAACGCCCTTACCGTCGCTACGAGTTCGCAGGCCAGGACCAGCCGGTAGGCCCGCGCCAGCCGCAGCGACGTGCGGGCCGCCTGGGTCGCGAAGGTAGCCGCCTCCTCCATGCCCTGGGACAGCACCACGTGCCCGAGCGCGGCCGGGGCGGCGCACGCCTGTACCTCGGCGAGGGCGGACGCGGCGCTGTACTCCAGGATCATCATTCCCGACCCGGCCGAGGAGTCGTCGGCCAAGTAGGAGCTCAGTCCGGTCAGTTCGGGGCGGCCGAGGGCGGACAGCCGGGCCGCCGAGAGCCGGGCCGTGCCGAGCACGGCGAGGCCCAGCCGGTCGAGCGCGAGGGTGAGCGGCGCGGCGAAGAAGGCGCCGTGATGCCGTGCGACGGGGTCGCCCGTGGTCTCGTCCCAGCCGATGAGGGGGTTCTCGGTGGCGGAGTTGAGATCGATCGACAGCACCCGGTCCAGATCGGACCACGCCTCCGTCGCGGGTCCGTGGGCCTGGGGAAAACAGCGGAAGCCGAAGGGGTCCTGCACCCGTGCCGCCACTCCGCTCGACGTCCCCGGTACGACCGTTCCGTTCCCGTCGGGCACACCGAGCAGTCCCCGGACCTGGGCCGCCGCCAGCCCGACCGCCGGATGCGGATGGGCTCGGTGGACCTCGGGCGCGTACGGCTCCAGGGAGCCGCCGACCGCGTGCAGGGAGAGCGCCGCCACCACGTGCGCGGCGCGCAGCGGGACGCCGAGGTCGTGACAGGCGAGCGCGGACTGTCCGAGGGTGAGGGCGTTGCTGCTCAACAGGGCCAGTGCGTCGCCTCGTTGAATGGGCAGAGCCGCCGGGAACGGGCGGTCCGGGAGCGGGCTCTCGGCGAAAGGGCTCCCGGGGAAGGGACTAACGGAGTCCGTCCGGTCCCACAGCCAGGTGCCGTGGCCGAAGAGGGCGAGCCCCAGCTGGGCCAGCGCCGTGAGATCGCCGGTGCCCACGGACCCGTACTCGGGCACCAGGGGATGCGCTCCCGCCCGGAGCGCGTCCGTGACAGCCACCGCTGTCTCGGGGCCCAGTCCCGATCCACCCGCGAGGAGTTGGTTGGCCCGCACGACCATCATCGCGCGGACCTGGCGGGCGGGCAGGGGCTCGCCCACGCCGCCCGCGTGACTGAGCAGCAACCGCAGATCATGGCCCGCGCCGTCGTGTTCCTCGACGGCCAGGCCCCGGTGCGCTCCCACGCCGGTACTGCGCCCGTAGACCCGGGCGCCCTCCGCCGCCAGCCGGCGCGCTGCGCGCCGGGTGTGCTCCATCGCCTCAAGTGCCGCCGGATGCGGGGGCGGAGGCGTCGCTCCGTCGGCGATCCGGGCCACCGTGGCGGCATCGAGGCCCTCGCCGCAGAGGGTGGCACCGGGCCCTGCGACGGTGAACTGTGTTGTGGTGGGCGGTGGGGCGCTGGTCAGTGCGGCCCTGGGCGGTGCGGCCTTGCCGACCGTGCCGCCGATGGCCGCGTCGGCCGTGTGTTCGAGCATGACGGACGTTCACCCCCCAGCCGTGCGCCGTCGGAAAGCCGGGCCGGGGAGCACGGCTCCCCGGCCCGCAGGCACCCGTCGACCGGCTGCCGACGCCGACGTCAGCTGAGTCCCGCCGAGGACAGCCACGTCTTCGCCACGTCCAGCGGGTCCTTGCTGCCGTCCTGCACCTCGCTGTTGAGCTTCACCAGGGTTTCGGTGTCGAGCTTCGCCGAGACGTCATTGAGGACGGAAACTCCGGCCGCGGGCAGATCGCTCTTGTATGTCAGCGGAGTTACATTCTCGAACCCGAAGAGATTCTTCGGGTCCTGAAGCACGACGAACTTGTTCTTACTGATTCCAGGGTCAGTCGTGAAGATATCCGCGGCCTGGATGTTGTTGCCCTTGAGGGCCGCCACGGTGAGCGGGCCGCCCGCGTCCAGTGCCTTGAAGCTCTTGAATTCGAGACCGTATACGGACTTCAGGCCCTTCAGACCCTGCTGCCGGGTCTGGAATTCGGGGGAGCCGCCGATGACCAGGTCCTTCGCCGCGTCGGCGAGGTCGCTGATGGTCGACTTGTCCGTGAGGCTGTACTTCTTCGCCGTGGCCTCGTTGAGGGCGATCGCGTCCTTGTCCTGGGCCTCGGACGGGGTCAACAGGGAGAGCTTCGCGTCGAGTTTGGCCGATATGGCCTTGCTGGTCTCCTCGACGGTCGTCGGGGCGGCCTTGGCGTCCAGGTAGGCGAGCAGGGCGCCGTTGTACTCCGGCAGGACCGTGATCGTGCCGTTCTTGATCAGGCCGTATGTGGTCTCGCGACTGCCGATGTTCAGCTTGTAACTGACCTTGACGCCCTTGGATTTGAGGGCCTCGCCGTAGATGTCGGCGAGCAGGATGCTCTCCGGGAAGTTGTTGGAACCGACAACGACCGTACCGCCCTTGGCGGCGCCGCCCTTCAACGGGTCGTCCTTGCCGGAGTCGTCGGAGGAACCGCAGCCCGTCAGTGCGGCCGCGGCCACAACCAGCAGGGAAACAGCGTAGGTTGCGGAGATTCGAGTGCTTCTGGCAATGGTCACGTTGGTCATCCAGACTTGGCAATGAGTGGGGCATTGGTGGCCGGTGGGCACGGGTGTGACGGTCCTGACGATCCAATCGAGCTGCCTCAACTACCGTCAAGACACGAATAGATCACTGAAGGGGACCGTACAGCTTCAGCCCGTAGGCGCAACGTGACCGAAAACCGAGCGAATCAGGCGTCCGGGCGTGTCACTTTTCGGTTGATCATGGCCGTACTCTTACGGCAGCCGCTAGTGTTGGCCGCGCCGAGGGCCCCCTTCCACTTGCCGGGCCGATCGCGCTGTTCGTGACCATTGATCCATGCAGGCCTGCCCATGGGCTTCCAACGGGGAATGAAGTCAAGGAGGTTGGGTGCCCGCGCACAGAAAAGCCGCCTCGGGGCAGCCGTCCACGGCTCTTCGGACCGGCCGGACACCATCTCTGCTGGACCGTTGGCCTTTCCGCCGGAAACTCAATGTTCTGGTGATTGTGCCGCTCGCGGTCATCTCCGTGATGCTCGCCTATGTCGCCTCCGACGAAATCGACCGGGCCCGGTCCGCCGCCGACACCGCCCAACTCGTCCGGGACAGCGCGCAGGTGACCAAGCTCATCGACGCCGTGCAGACCGAGCACCGGCAGGCACTCGTGGTCTCCCTGCGCTATGAGGCGGCCCGCTCGGGGGAGAGTTCGCCCGACACCTCCGCCTACCTGGACGCGCAGGAGAAGGTCGGTACCCGCATCGCGGCCGTCCGGGACGCCTACAGCGACCGGCTGCCCGAGGGCGAGGCCCAGGCGCTGAAGGAACTGGAGGGCCTGGACAGCCTCCGCAAGACCGTCGAGCAGGGGCCGATCCCCGCCGACAACATCGACCCGGCGTACGGAGCGGTGATCGAAGGCCTCATCAACGGCCTGGGTCTCGGCCAGTCGGGCAGTGAGTCCTCCTCGTCCGCCGGCAATCTGCTCGACGCGCTGCTGCGCGCCGACGCCGCCCACGCCTCCTTCGAGACCAGCGTCTTCGCCGCCCGCACCCGCGACCCCAACGCGCTCATCGAGTTCACCAACGCCGTCGGCGACTACGACCAGTACACCTACCAGGCCGAGCGGTTCACCCGGTTCGCCAGCCAGGAACAGGGCACCGATCTCGCCGGGATCGAGCGCAGCCCGTACCAGAGCGTCATCACCCAGCACTGGGCCGCGCTCCAGGTCGACCCGGGTGGTCTGGTCGCCGAGAACGCCACCCAACTGCGCGCCGCGCTCGGCGACGCGCTGCGGGCCGATCCCACCTATGAGCGGCAGGCAGAGAACCGGCTGAAGATCGTCCAGAGCCTGATCGGCGAGATCGCCGCGGACGCCCAGTCAGCGTCGAACGCCGCCTGGTGGCGGCTGGCCTGGCTGATCGTCGGCAACCTGCTCGCCTTCGCCGCCTGGCTGCTGTTCTCCGTGCTGACCCGCCGTTCCGTGGTGCGGACCGTACGCACCCTCACGGCGGCGGCCCAGCACGTCGCCGGCGCCGCCCAGAGCGAGCTCGCCCGCGTCGCGGACGACGACGCCGACGACGCGAGCCCGCCGCGGCTCGAAGCCGTCCCCGTGCCGGTGCGCGACGAGATCGGTGAACTGGCCGAAGCGTTCAACCAGGTTCAGATCACCGCGACCGCGCTGCTGGAACGCCAGGTCGTCAGCCGGCGCAACATCGCCGAGATGTTCGGCAACGTCGGCCGCCGCGTCAGCAACCTGACAGCACGCCAGCTCGCCCTGATCGACTCCGTGGAGCGCGGCGAGACGGACCCCGAGGTACTGGACCGGCTGTACCGCATCGACCACATCGCCGTCCGTCTCCAGCGCAACGCCGACAGCCTCATGCTGCTCGCCGGGATCAGCGAGACCGGCCTCAACACCGAACCGATGCGGCTCAGCAACATCGTGCGCGCCGCGCTCGGCCAGATCGAGGGCTACCAGCGCGTCACCCCGCACGCCGAGGGCGATGTCACAGTCGTCCCCGACATCGTCGGCGACCTGACGCTGATGCTCGCCGAACTCCTGGAGAACGCCGTGATGTTCTCCCCGGCGACCAGCGCCGTCGAAGTGGTCCTGCGGCCCCGGCACGGAGGGGGCGGAGCCCTCGTCGAGATCATCGACCACGGGCTCGGCATGAGCCCCGAGCGGCTGGAACAGGAGAACGCCCGGCTGATCCGGCGCGAACGCCTCGACCTGGCGCCGACGGAGGTCCTCGGTCTGTTCGTGGTCGGCGGTCTGTCCCGGCGCTGGGGCATCGAGGTCGTCCTGTCCCGCACCCCGGGCGGCGGCGTCACCGCCACCGTCGCGGTGCCCACGTCCCACCTCGTGCTCGGCGACCACGGCCCCTCCGTACCCCGCGCCCCGCGCATCCAGGCACCCGTGCGCCGTTCCGGCCCGACGGAGCCGCGCCCGGCACAGGTCGAGTCGCCGGCCGGACCCGCGGGCCTGCCCCGCAGGGTGCCCGCGTGGTCCCAGACCGCCGAGTCCCCCGGCCACGCCCGCCGTTCGGAAGCGGCGACCGACCCCGGCGCCGAGCGCGCGACGACACACGGCGGCGCCCGGCCCGGCACCGGAGCCGCCCCGGACCCCGCGGCTCCGTCTCGGCCCGGCGACGCCGCTCCGCTGCGCCGCCGGGTGCGCGGTGCGACCCTGTCGGCCGGCACCGCGTCGAGCCGGCTGCCCAGACCCAAGGAACACCTCACCCACCGTCGGCCGCCCTCCTGGCAGCCCACGGACGCCGAGGCGGCACGCGAGGAGCTCGACGAGTTCGAGGCCGCCGTCATGCGGGCCGAGCGTGAGAGCGCGACCGAGGACGTCCGGACCGGGACGACCCGGCCGGGCGGCAGGCCCGGCGGCCCGGCCGGACCCAACACCCAGAACAGAAGACCCTCTTCCCCGGAAGGCATGAGCACGTGACCATGTGGACAGGCGAGCCGGAGTCCCGGACAGCGGAACCCGCGACGGACGTGAAGACCGCCGCCGCCGACTTCAACTGGCTGCTCAATCGATTCGCCACCGAGACAGCCGGGGTCGTCGACGTGATCGGTGTCTCCTCCGACGGACTGCTCATCGCGGTCTCCCAACTGCGCGGCCAGGCGGACTCCGAGCGGCTCGCGGCGATCGTCTCCGGCATCACCAGCCTCGCCATGGGCGCCTCCGGCAACTACGGCCTCGGCAGCCTCAACAAGGTCATCATCGACCTGGAGGAAGGGCACGTCCTGGTGTCCGCCCTCGGCGCCGGAGCGGTGCTCGGCGTGGTGGCCTCGAAGGAGGCGAAGCTCGGCAACATCGCCTACGAGATGACCCTGTTCGCCAACCGGGCCGGTGCGGTACTGAGCCCGCAGCTGGTCATGGAGCTGAAGAACACCGTGGGCATCGCACCGACCGGTTGACGTCCGACGGGGTGGCACATGACCGGTGACACCCCGTGAGATGAAGGGGGAGGATGTGATGACGTCCGGCGAGCCATTGGCCGGTGACGACGCCGAGTGGGGAGTGGAGCGCCCCGCCTCGGTGGTCCGGCCGTTCCTGCTGACGGCGGGGCGGATCGCCGGCGGTGACAGTCTCGTACCGCCGATCCCGATCGAGACGCAGGTGGTGGCCACCCATGTGGGACTGGCGGCGCTGGACGCCTTCGTGTTCGACCAGCATCGCGACATCATCACGGTCTGCCGTGAGCCGCAGTCGCTCGCGGAGATCGCGGCGAAACTCCGGATGCACTTGAATGTGATCCGGGTACTCGCCGACGATCTGCGCGCCGACGGTCAACTGGCCCTGTACGCACCGCAGGCCCACTCCCACCGCGATGTCACCGTTCTGCGAAGGGTTATCGATGGTCTCAGAGCTATCCCCGACTCCCGAGGCGCGATCCGTGAGGGCTGACGACGAGCGGCCGCGGCCGCCGCTGCCGGTGAAGATGGTCATCGCGGGCGGTTTCGGCGTGGGCAAGACCACCACGGTGGGGGCCATATCCGAGATCGAGCCGCTGACCACCGAGGCCTCCATCACCTCGGTCGCCGCCGGCGTCGACGACCTCAGCCACACTCCGGAGAAGGTGACGACGACCGTCGCCATGGACTTCGGCTGCGTGACCCTCGACCCCACGCTGAAGCTCTACCTGTTCGGCACCCCCGGCCAGGAGCGGTTCGGGTTCATGTGGGACGACCTCGTCGAGGGCGCGCTCGGCGGGCTCGTCATCGTCGACACCCGACGGCTCGACGACTGCTACGCGGCCGTCGACTACTTCGAGCACCGCGGGATCCCCTTCGCGGTGGCCGTCAACGCCTTCGACGGCAAACTCGAACACGATCTGGACGACGTACGGTGGGCACTCGACGTCGCCGACCATGTGCCGCTGACCGTGTTCGACGCACGTGAACGAGGGTCCGTGCGGGACGCGTTGCTCGTCGTGCTCGAGCACGCCCTCGCCACGGCCGAGCGCTGAGAACGGGGACGGCCCGAAGGCCGTCCCCGCCGTGGTCGCCACCGTCACGCGGTCCGGCGCCTGCGCACGCCGGGGGAGACCGCCACCTTGCCCACGGCCCAGAAAAGCACGAGGACGAGCAGCGCGAGGACGGCCGTGAGGGCCGCTCCGCCGGTCACCTTCTCGTAGTCGTGCTGGTACAGGCCGTCCAGGATGTACCGGCCCACTCCGCCGAGCGACACATAGGCCGCGATCGTCGCCGTCGAGACGATCTGGACCGTCGCCGAGCGCAGTCCGCTGAGGATCAGCGGCAGCGCCGCCGGGACCTCGACCTGGAACAGGATCTGCCCCTCCGGCATGCCCATGCCCCGGGCGGCGTCGACGGGAGAGGGATCCACGGTGCGGATCGCCTCGTAGGTGGTGATGAGGATCGGCGGGATCGCCAGCACCACGAGCGGGATCATCACGGGCACGATGCCGAGACCCAGCCAGACGAACATCAGGACCAGGAGCCCGAAGGTCGGCAGCGCGCGGGCGCCCGCGGACACGAAGGCCAGCGTGTTGCCGCCGCGCCCGGTGTGTCCGGTGACCAGACCGATGGGCAGACCGATCGCCGCGGCGATCGCCAGGGCACCGGCCGTGTACTGGATGTGCTCCCACACACGTTGCGGGATGCCGTCGTAGCCGTGCCAGTGGGCGACGTCGCTGAAGAAGGACCGCATGAAATCGAGTACGTTCACGACACACCCTCCGGAGTGCGGGCGACGGCTTCCGCGGTCTTGGTCCCGGAGCGCCGAGCCGCGCGGGCGGACGGCGGCTCCCAGGGCGTGAGGACCCGCCGCAGCAGGACCAGCAGGGCGTCGATCACGATCGCGAGGGCGGCGGTGGTGACCACCGAGGTCACGGCGAGGCGGGGCCGGCCGTACAACTGCGCGGTGGTCAGCAGATTGCCGAGCCCTCCTTGGTTGCCGATCAGCGCGCCGACGCTCACCAGGCTGATGCTGGACGCGACGGCCACCCGCAGTCCGGCCATGATCGCCGGTACGGCGATGGGCAGTTGGACCTGGAAATAGCGGCGGGCGAGGCCGATGCCCATGGCCGAGGCGGCGGCGTTCGTCTCCTCCGGGACCGAGCGGATGCCGTCGACGACCGCCGGTACCAGCACGACCAGGCTGTACAGGCACAGCGGGATCATCACGGTCAGCTGCGTCAGGCCGGTGTAGTCGATGAGCACCACGAAGAAGGCGATCGACGGGATCGCGTAGAGCACCGTGGAGGTCCACAGCACCGGCGGATAGATCCAGTCGAAATGGACGCACAGCAGGCCGATCGGCAGCGCCAGCAGTAGGCCGACCAGCACCGGGACCAGTGCCTCCTGCATGTGGATGGCGATCAGGCCGCCGTAGCTGTGCTGGAGGTCGCTCGGTATGTCGAAGAACCCGTTCATCGCCCGGCCTTCGCCGGCGTCGTGTCCTGTGGGACGTCCGCCGCCCGCCGCTGCCGTGCCAGCCGGATCGCCGCGGCGACCGTCTCCTGCCCGGCGACCCCGAGCACCTGTCCGCCGCCGTCGACGGCGACCGCCTGCCCGGTCGGCGACAGCACGGCCCGGTCCAGGGCGACCCGCAGGGAGTCCCGGCCCACCACGAAGCTCTGCCCGCACGGTTCGAGCGACTCGACGTCACCGCTCCAGGTGCCGGGGTCGGCCCAGCCGAGCGGCTTTCCGCCGGCGTCGGTCACCAGCACCGGAGCCTCTCCCGTCTCGCGTCCGGCGATCTCCTGCCAGTCGGAGCCGACGGGGAAGACCCGCGAGCGGTCGAGTTCGAGATCGCGGGTGGACAGGAACGACAGACCCCGGATGCCCCGGTCCGCGCCGAGGAACTGCTCGACGAACGCGTCGGCCGGCGACGAGAGGATCTCGTCGGGGGCGGCGAACTGGGCGAGCTTGCCCCCGGTGCGCAGCACGGCGATGCGGTCGCCGATCGTGATCGCCTCGTCCATGTCGTGGGTGACGAAGACGATGGCCTTGCCCAGTTCGCCCTGCATGCGCAGCAACTCCTCCTGCAGGCCCCGGCGGACGACCGGGTCGACCGCGGAGAACGGCTCGTCCATCAGCAGGATGGGCGGGTCCGATGCCAACGCGCGGGCGACGCCCACGCGTTGCTGCTGGCCGCCGGAGAGCTGGTACGGATAACGGCGGGCCATGCCCGGGTCGAGGCCGACCCGTTCCATCAGTTCCGCCGCGCGGTCCCGGGCGCGCTGCTTGGACCAGCCGAGCAGCCGGGGCACCGTGGCGATGTTGTCGAGGATCGTCCGGTGCTGGAAGAGACCGGCGTTCTGGATGACGTAACCCATGGAGCGGCGCAGGGCGTTGACCGGCCGGCTCCGGATGTCCTCGCCGTTGACGCGGATCGCTCCGCTGCTCGGCTCGACCATACGGTTGATCATGCGGAGCGTGGTGGTCTTGCCGCAGCCCGAAGGTCCGACGAGAACGGTGATGGAGTGGTTCGGTATCTGGAGAGACAGGCGATCGACGGCCACCGTGCCGTCGGCGTATCGCTTGCTGACATCTTCGATGGCTATCAAGCGTCGAAACCCTTCGGGAACGGCCTTGCTCGCGCCTGGCGCGATCGCGTGCACAAGGGTGCGTAGTCTAGCCAGTTGATGTTCGATCCCGGTCAGGACAGGTCGCGAAGGTCGGGCGGACGTCCGATTTCGCTCGGCGATCTCCGCGGCGAGTCTGCGTTCCTGTACGGCAGGACGTCGGGGTGGTTGGCGCCGTGGACGACGACCAGTTCGGCGGCGAAGACGCCCAGTCCCTTGACCTGTTGGACCTGCCGCATCGCTTTAAACGGTTCCAGGGAACGCAGTTGTACCTATCAGCTCACCTCCGACGACGGCCGCGGACCGCAGAACGAATCACTGACCGGTACCGGAACCGCGCCCGGCCGGGTCACCGTCCCGGCGCCCGGGGACGGCGGCTGGAAGCTCAAGGGTTCCGCCCAGTTGTCCGGCGCCGACCTGCAACTCACCCGTACCGGAGCCCGCCAGGTGGGCTCGGCCGTCTTCCCGGTCCCGGTGGTCACCGACGGTCTCAAGGCCGCGTTCTCCACCGTCATCGGCGGTGGCAGCGGCGGCGACGGCCGCACCTTCGGCCTGCTGGACCCGGGCCGGCGCCACCCCCACCGCGCTGGGCAGCGGGACGCGGTCATCACCGCGACCTCGTACGCGGTGCCGCCGCCCGGACCCAACCGCTGGACCTGCAACGGTTTTGCCGCGCTGTCCGGCACCGACCTGGTGCTCACCCAGGCCGTGCAGGGCGCGAGGGGGTCAGCCGTCCAGGGCACCGCCGTACCGTCGGCCCGCCTCAAGGCGACCTTCACCGCCGCGATCGGCGGCGGCACCGGCGCCGACGGTCTCGCCCTGCTGCTGCTCGACGCGGCGAAGGCGACTCCGACGGCACTGGGCGCGGGAGGCGGTGGCCTCGGCTACGCGGGTCTGCCGGGCATCGCCGTCACCCTGGACACCCATCGCAACACCGGTGACCGGTCGGCCAACTTCGTCGGGGTGGCCGTCGGCGGAACCGGTTCGCCGTTCACCTACGCCGCCACCTCGACCGCCGTGCCCGCCCTGCGGACCGGCACCCATGTCGTCGATGTGACCGTGACGACCGCCGGACACGTCCTGGTCGCCGTGGACGGCACACAGGTCATCGACACGGCCGTCGCCCTGCCGCAGAACGTCCTGGTCGGATTCGCCGCTGCCACCGGTAGCGCTACGGACAACCACACGGTTCGCGGCGTGAAGATCACTTACTGAACATCCCCGTAGACCCCATGACCTGCTACCAGCTATCTGCCACCCGCCACCTGCAACCGCTACCCACTGCCTGCAAGGGCAGGGGATCAGCCCTCGGAACGCGCCGGGGCCGAAGCCGCGCCGACCAGTTCCCGCGGCCGTTCGGCCTCGGCCTCGGCCTCCAGGGCCCGCTCGACGGGCCCACGGCGGCTCTGCCGCCACAGCCACGCGATGTCCCGGCCGAACGACCACACGAGCAGCGCGAGGGCCAGCAGCACGGCCCCCATCGTCGCCGCGTACGGCAGGACCCCGGCACCCGCGACCAGCAGGATGACGCCCTGCATGGCCGCCACCGTCTTGCGCGCCATGCTCGGCGGCAGCGCGCCGTTCAGCCACGGCATCACCCGGGCGGCCGCGACGAACGCGTACCGCATCGTGCCGATCAGCAGCACCCACGGCCCCAGCGACATCCCGACGTACACGCTCAGCACGAGGATCAGGAACGCGTCCACCTCCATGTCGAAGCGCGCCCCCAGGGCGGAGGACGTGCCGGTCCGCCGGGCGACCTTGCCGTCGACGCCGTCGAGGATCAGGGCGACCGCCGTCAGACCGACCAGCAGACTCACCGGAGGCGAACTCTGGAAGGAGTCCGCGACCAGAGCGGTGACGCCGCCCACCAGGATCGCGCGGCCGAGCGTCACACGGTTGGCGGGTCCGAACGAGCGGGGCTGGGTGCGCCGCAGGGCACGGGTGAGCACCGCCCAGGTGGCGATCGCGAAGGCCAGACCGGTCAGCCAGCCCGCGGGCCCCATCCCGATCGCCGCACCCAGCAGCGCCAGCAGCAGGAGCTGCACGCCGGCTCCCACCATGGTCTCCTGCTGGGGGAGCCTCGCTCCGTACATGTTGTTCAGGGCCACCGCGCATCCTCCGGCCGTATGACAGATTCGATCAACGCCGCGTACCGTGTGCGCGACTTGTCACTGGTCCGTACGTGAAGATCTGCTCCATCGTTCAGGGGGACGCTCATGGAACTCACAGCTCGCGCCTTCTGGCTCGCGTCGCCGGGCCACGGTGAGATCCGGGACATCGCCCTTTCCGCGCCCACGGAGGAGGAGGTGCTCGTCCGCGCGCTCTACTCCGGAGTCAGCAGGGGCACCGAGACCCTCGTGTTCCGCGGGGGAGTCCCGGAGAACCAGCACGCCTCGATGCGTGCACCGTTCCAGGACGGGGATTTCCCCGCGCCCGTGAAATACGGCTATCTGAGCGTCGGCCGGGTGGAGGAAGGTCCCGGGCATCTGCTCGGGCGCACGGTCTTCTGCCTCTACCCGCACCAGACGCGGTACGTCGTCCCGGCGAGCGCCGTGACGGTCGTACCCGAGTCGGTGCCCGCCTCCCGCGCCATCCTCGCCGGCACCGTCGAGACCGCCGTGAACGCCCTGTGGGACGCCGCCCCGCTGATCGGCGACCGGATCGCCGTGGTCGGCGGCGGCATGGTCGGCTGCTCGGTCGCCGCGCTGCTCGCCCGCTTTCCCGGAGTACGGGTCCAGCTCGTCGACGCCGACCCGGCACGCGGCGCTGTCGCCCGGGCGCTCGGCATCGACTTCGCGCTCCCCGAGGACGCCGCCGGTGACCTCGACCTCGTGGTGCACGCCAGCGCCACCGAGGCCGGACTCACCCGCTCCCTGGACCTGCTCGCCCCGGAGGGGACCGTCATCGAGCTGAGCTGGTACGGCGACCGCCGGGTCAGCCTGCCGCTGGGGGAGGCCTTCCACTCCCGCCGCCTGACCCTGCGCAGCAGCCAGGTCGGTTCCGTTTCCCCCTCCGGCCGGGCCGGAAGGACCTACGCCGACCGCCTCGCACTCGCCCTGGAACTCCTCGCCGAACCATCCTTCGACGCCCTGATCACCGGCGAGTGCGCCTTCGGGGAACTCCCCGACGTGATGGGGAAACTCGCCTCCGGATCGATACCCGCCCTGTGCCACCGCGTCGCCTACGAAGACGTTTGAGCCGCCGAGAACCGGCCTGACCTCAGCGGACGCCGAAGAAAGGCCGACCGGCGGCTGAACAAGGTGAACAGGACAGCCGTACTACACGACGTGATCCCGGCAGAGGATCAGACGCACCGCACCTGGAGGGTCGTCCGTTGTTCAGCATCACCGTCCGCGATCACCTGATGATCGCCCACAGCTTCCGTGGCGAGGTCTTCGGACCCGCGCAGCGCCTGCACGGGGCGACGTTCCTGGTGGACGCCACCTTCCGCCGCGCCGAGCTGGACGACGACAACATCGTCGTCGACATCGGACTGGCCACGCAGGAGCTCGGCGCCGTCGTCAGCGAGTTGAACTATCGCAATCTCGACAGCGAGCCGGACTTCAAGGACACCAACACCTCGACCGAGTTCCTGGCGAAGGTCATCGCCGACCGGCTCGCGAACCGTGTGCACGCCGGAGCCCTCGGCGAAGGCGCCCACGGCCTCGCGGGCATCACCGTCACCCTGCACGAGTCGCACATCGCCTGGGCGAGTTACGAGCGTGTGCTGTGACCGACGCGACCCTCGACAAGGCGTCCCCGCTTCCCGGCCCCGCCTCCGCGACCACAGGCCCGGGCGCACTGAACTACGTGCCCGTGCAGAACGCGGCTCTCAAGAACGCCGAGATCATCCCCATGTCCCTGCGCTCAGTGCACTTCGTGATGCCGGGCGGCGTCGACGACGCGACCGCGCCGAGCGGCGGCAACGCCTACGACCGCCGGCTCTGCCTCGACCTGCCCGGCTTCGGCTGGCAGGTCCACCGGCACGCCGTCCCCGGCGAGTGGCCCCGCCCCGGCACCGGCGCCCGTACGGAACTCGCCCGGACACTGGCCGACCTGCCCGACGGCACGGTCGTCCTCCTCGACGGCATCGTCGCCTGCGGAGTCCCCGAGATCGTCGTCCCCGAGGCCGGCCGACTGCGTCTCGTCGTGCTCGTGCACCTGCCGCTCGGCGACGAGACCGGGCTCCAGCCCGCCGTGGCCGCCGAACTGGACGCCCGGGAACGGACGACCCTGCGGGCCGTGTCGGCCGTCGTGGCCACCAGCGACTGGGCCGTCCGCCGGCTCGTCGCCCACCACGGCCTCGCCCCCGACCGCGTCCATGTCGCCGCGCCCGGTGCCGACATCGCACCGCTCGCCTCCGGCACCGACGGCGTCTCGCGGCTGCTGTGCGTCGCCGCGGTGACCCCGCGCAAGGGCCAGCACCGGCTCATCGAAGCCCTGGCGACCGTCAAGGACCTGCCCTGGAGCTGCGTCTGCGTCGGCGGCCTCGGCCAGGACCCGGCCTACGTCGCCCAGCTGCGCGGCCTGATCGCGAAGTACGGCCTCGGCGACCGGCTGTACCTCGCCGGACCGCAGGCCGGCGCCGAACTCGACGCCAGCTACGCCGCCGCCGACCTCATGGTCCTCACCTCGTACGCGGAGACCTACGGCATGGCCGTCACCGAGGCCCTGGCACGCGGCATCCCGGTGCTCGCCACGGACGTCGGCGGTCTGCCCGAGGCCGTCGGACGCGCACCCGACGGCGGAGTGCCCGGCATCCTCGTACCGCCGGAGGACCCGGCGGCCCTCGCATCCGAGCTGCGCGGCTGGTTCGGCGAGGCCGACGTACGCCGCCGGCTGAAGGCCGCCGCCCGCGGACGGCGTGCCGCGCTCGACGGCTGGGCGACCACGGCGCGCAGCCTGGCCGGCGTGCTCGGCCGACTGCCCCAGGAACCCCGGAGGGCGGCGTGAGTACCGCGACGACTCCCGCGAGCGGGCCGGACTCCGGCATCCCCGAGGAGAAGGTGAGGACGGGCGTGCCCGGTCAGCGAGTCGGGGAACCGGGCGCCGACGAGGTGCCGCGCTACGCGCCCCAGTGGCTCCAGTTGCGCGAACCCGCCGACGCCGCCGCGCGGGCGGCCGACCTGCTCGACCCGCTGCGCATCCGGCTGGCCAACCGGCCGGTGCGCGGCGGCGACCTGGTCATTCACGACCTGGGCTGCGGCACCGGCTCCATGGGCCGCTGGCTGGCGCCCCGTCTCGACGGCGCCCAGCACTGGATCCTGCACGACCGGGACCCGTACCTGCTGCACTTCGCCACCGTCGGGGCGCCCAAGGCGGCGGCCGACGGCAGCCACGTCGGCGTCACCACCCAGCGCGGTGACATCGGCCGGCTGACCCCGGACGCCCTGGCCGGCGCCTCCCTGGTGACCGCGTCGGCACTGCTCGACGTGCTCACCGGCGAGGAGATCGACCGGCTCGCGGCGGCCTGCGCCGGCGCCGGTGTGCCCGCCCTGCTGACACTGTCCGTCGTCGGACGGGTGGAACTCACCCCGGCCGACCCGATGGACGCCGAGATCGGCGAGGCGTTCAACGCCCACCAGCGGCGCGGCGAACGGCTCGGCCCGGAGGCCGTCACGGCCGCCTGCGAGGCGTTCGGCCGCTACGACGCGACCGTACGGGTGCACCCGAGCCCCTGGCGGCTCGGCCCCGACGAGGCCGACCTCACCGCGGAGTGGCTGCGCGGCTGGGTCGGCGCGGCGGTGGAACAGCGCCCCGAGCTGGCGGCACGAGCGGAGTCGTATCTGGAGTCCCGTCTGACGGCCTGTGCCGCGGGCGAGTTGCGCGTGCTGGTCCACCACAGCGATGTGCTGGCCCTGCCGCACCCGGCCGGGGGTGCGGTGTGAGCGCGGGCCTGGAGACGGTGGTCGTGGCCGCCGCCCCCCCGGCGCCGGCCCCCGCGCGCCAGCGCCCCCCCCCCGACACCCACCCCCCCCCCCCGGGGGGCCCCAGCCGCGCGGGGGGCCCCCCGGGGGCCCCCGCGGGGGCCCGG